>JALGUJ010000111.1 GCA_029820945.1 Candidatus Zipacnadia bacterium
CATGACCAGGTGCTTGCCCTCCGTGCTCGTCCCGTAGCCCATGATCTCGGCGTAGATGGGGGCGCCGCGGCTGAGGGCGTGATGGGCCGTCTCCAGCAGCAGCGCCCCCGCACCGTCGCTGAGCACCAGGCCGTCCCGCGTGGCATCGTAGGGCCGTGACGCCTTCTCGGGTTCCTCGTTGTAGTGCGTTAGCACGCCGGTCTTGCACAGCAGCGTCATGGCGTAGCGGCTGATGCACGCCTCGGTGGCGCCGGCGATCATCACGTCCGCCTGGCCGCTACGCAGCACCTCGGCCGCCTGGTGGATGGACTCGATGGCGGAGCAGCACCCCGAACCCACGCTGGCGTTGGGCCCGCGCAGCCCCAGGCCGATGAAGATGTGGCTCGTGGCGGCGTGTGCGGCGAGCTGCACGCAGTCGGTGGGGCCGCAGGACTTCGGCCCCTGCTCGATATACCTCGCGTGGTTCTCGTTCGCGATATTCCCGTCGCCCGCCGTGCTGGTGCCGAAGACGACGCCGGCGCGGAACGGGTCCACGGCGCCCAGGTCCACGCCGGCGTCCGCCACCGCCATGTGTGCCGCGCCCACCGCGTAATGGACGAAGGCGCCCGAGCGCCGCGCGTCGGCGGGGCTCATGTACCGGGTCGGGTCGAAGTCCGTGATCTGCCCGGCCACGCGGCAGTAGAGATCCTCACAGTCGAACCCGGTGATGTGGCGTACCCCCGAGCGCCCCTCGCGCACCGCGTCCCAGAACGCGTCCTTCCCCATCCCGCTGGAGGAGACGACTCCCAGACCGGTAATCACGACCCGTTTCTTCAGCTCCGCGATCGTTGGAGACATGGTTCGCCTCACAGCCTCCAGTCACCAGGTGCGGCCTACCTCAAACTGGTGGGTATCCGAGGAGCCGAACGCCGCGCCCACCGAGTCGTCGTTCCAGTCGTCCAGGTAGGCGTAGTTGACGACCCAGCCCTCGTGCTCGTATCCCGCGCCGAGCGACAGCGCCCCATCGTTGCTCCCGGCGCGGAGCGACAGCGCGTCGGTCGCGGCCACCTCGATGCCGATGTGCAGGCCCTCGGTCTCGCTCACTCGCCCGTCGTCCTCCGAGCGCAGCTCCAGCCACTCGGCCGCGCCGAGGACCCTCTCGTCCAGGCGGCCCGAGACGCCCAGGGCCCATTCGGTGGAGGTGAAGCTGAACGACGCCGGGGCGGGAAGCGTCGGGGCACTGAAGGTGACGTCCTCGTCGTAGCGATCGAAGACGAAGCCCACGAAGCCCTCCGGGGCGTACTGGTACAGGGCGCCGACGCGGCAGCCGAACTCCGCCTCGCTGTCGGCGTGGACCACGACACTGCCGTCGGCCGGGTTGTAGAGGTTGAAGGTGGTGTGGAAGACCGGCGCAATGCCGGCGCCGACCAGCCACTGTTCGGAGAGCCGCCGCCCGTAGTGGAAGGCCAGGTCGGTCTCGTCGAGTGTGCCGGGCAGAGGCGGGCCCTCCGGGGCGGCCACATTCCCCCGCTCGGAGTCCAGGAGCAGTCCCAGCACCTGCACGCCCTCGCCGGGCCGCAGCGGCGTGGCGTACCAGCCCTGCCAGCCTGTGAGCTTGAGGCCACCGTCGAATTCGGTGCGGGAGACCCGGACCGCCGCCCGGCTGGATTCAAGCGCCCCCGCGAAAGCCGGGTTCGGGAAGCCGATGTCAAGCACGCAACTGGTCATGCCGCCCATCCCGAACTGGCGGGTCGTCGTGGCGGTGGGCAGCGAGAACAAGTGCGGTACCGCATAGCTCTCGGGAGCCTGTGCGACCGCCGTGGAACAGGTGCAGGCGACGATCAGTATGGCGCTGAAGAGGCGCGACGGACAGAACGTCCCAGGAGCAGGCACCGAATGCCGCTCCGCGGTCAGGCGGGCGCGAATCCCCGCCTGTACGCTGCCAGGCCGCTGCAGTGTCATCTTGCTGCCTCCCATGGCTTCGGTCTCTGCTGCTACTGCGGCGTGGCGCTGCCCCTCACACAACCTACTCCCCCTCTCGATCACGTCATCTCAGACCGAGGGGCGGAGGCGCCGGCATACCCTGTTTTCCGAAGCACGCCACCTAACCGCTTCCTCCCCATCGGGTGGCGATCGGCCCGTACCCCATTATGTTCATTTTACACCACAAACCCCGAGAGTGCAACACCTTAGGCGGCATCGGCAGCATCCAGATTGGTGTGGATGCGCGCACCGAGCGGCGACGTCCCGTGCCTGCGCATCCCGCTCCCGGGCGGGAGGGACGGGGGGTGAGGCCAACCCCGTTGCGGCGCGAACACCTGCAGAGCAACGACCTGCGGATGGGGGCCTCCGTGTCTCATCCACAGGAATCTGGATGCTCTCGCGGCATCGAAGCTGAGGCGCTCGCGCGCCTCTCCCTCGTGCCAACGGCGTAACGGCGGGCGGGGTAAGGGCGGCCGGCGTGGGCACGCCGCCGCTCCGGAGGGCTTGGTTCGCGCCGGCAGTGCGCTTGGCGCCAGGGGTACGCTGAGCGCGTCGGCGGTGCGGGAGGCATGTGGCAGGTCCGTGGCACGGGCCTCCGGGCCCGTGCGCCGTGTGCCGTGCCTTCTGGAGCGGCGTGGGCTCAGCCACGCCGAGCCGTGCCGTTGGCACGCGCAAGATCCGCCACTCCATAGGCGAGATGGCGAGGCGCGAGACCGATCGCGCGAAGGACCCTGCGATGCGCGGGGCGAAAGTCTGAGGGAGTTCGCCGTCACGGCCACAGGAGGTGCATGATGCGTTCGGCCGCCCTGATAGCCGCGCTGGCACTGCCGATGCTCCCGCCGGCCGCGTCCCTCGCACAGGAGGGCCGGGCCCCCGACCGCTGGCAGGTGCAGGCCACGGGCCCGGTGAGGCTGACCATGGAGGCGGGTGAGCCGATCACCAGCGCCTGGGCGCGTAGCGGCGACGGGACATGGCACCGGCTCGACCCGGCGCCGCGCGACGGCGCCGTCGAGCTGTCGCTGGGCCCCGACCAGCTCCAGGGGGGCTCGGCGCTCGTGGTCATCAATCCGCCTGAGTGGCTGCACATGGACGACGCGGAGCCGCCGGCGGTCGTTCGCTTCTCCATCGACGGCGCCAGCCACCCCGACGCCGACCGCGTGGCTCTGGGGTGGATCGAGTCGCTGCCCGGCATCATGATCCTGGGAGTGCGCGACGAGCACAACCCCATCGACCGGGACTCGATCCGGGTGGCCGTCCTGGGCCGGACGCTGCGCCCCGGCGACGCCGGCGTGACCTTCAGCCCGCACGGGCAGACCGAGGGCACGCTCCGGGTGGACCTGCGCGAGATCGACGGGCTCGCCGACGAGATGCGCGCGGAGATGCAGCTCATCATCGACGACTTCGCAATCGACGAGGCGGACACCCGGCGCTCGATCTCCTGGGCGCTCGCCCCGTCCATGACGCTGGACGACGGGACGGTCCTGACCGTGGACAGCCTGACCGCCGCCGACGGCTGGCGCGACTGGTCGGTGATCGCCGACGGAGTGGTCATGACCGAGCAGGACCCGACGACCGCGGGCAATACCTGGCTGTCGGACAACCGCCGGGACGAGCACTGGATCCGGTGGGACTTCCCCGAGCCGCGCACGGTCGTTGGTGTGGAGCTCGGCTGGCCCTACTATCAGGTCTGGCGCACCTCGCGCAGCTACGACGTGCAGACGTGGAGCGACAACCGGTGGGTGACGCGCGTTGAGGTGCGCGATCAGCCCGAGCAGGGCGGCAGCGAGCATCGCTTCGATCCGGTCGAGACCACCTCGGTGCGCGTTCTGCAGCACCCGCTCGGCGGCCAGGCCCAGCGGCAGGACCTGATGTGGCTGGCCGAGGCCGCAGTCGTGTGCGCCGAGTAGACGGCCGCTTTGAGTCGCCTGCAGGTCGCCGTCCGGCGACATGGGTGCTCTCGCGGGGCTCAGTTGGCGCTATCCGGCACCGGACGCGCGCTCCTGGAAGGCCTCATGGACCCGGTCGGCCCAGGAACGGATGGCGTCCCAGTCGCGCATGTCGTGGCGCCCGCTCGTCGCGCCTCCGCCTCTGCCCACCACCATCTTCATCAGCAGCCGCAGCGCTATGTTGTAGCGGTCGAAGTCCACGACGCCGCCGAAGGCGCCGGTCGCGAGCGGTTTGACGCTCGGGGCGTAGGCCGGCAGTCGCTCCGCCATGATCCGAACGACCTCGTCTCGCTGGTCGTCCCTTCCCGCCGCGCCGCTGGCGTGGAAGTACGCCACCGGCCGTTGCGCCAGCGTCTGCTCGAAGCGGCGCAGGAACGCCTGCGCGGGCTTGAGCCAGTTCCCAACCCAAACCGGCGAGCCGACGATGAACGCGTCGTAGCCATCGACGGAGCCGAGCTGGCGGCAGCGCTTCACATCCGCCTCGGCACCCTTGCTTCGCAGCGCCTCGGCGATGGCCTCGGCGATCTCGGCCGTGCTTCCGTGCGCCGTCTCATACGCCACAAGTACTCGCATCGCTGGCCTCCCGGTCTCGATCTGCCGCCCGTTCTACTGGTTCGCACTCCGCCGGCCTTTGGCCTCTCTGCATCGGCAGGTCAACGGACGACGCGCGGCCAATACTCCTCAGACGCAAGATGCATCACTGCGAGGTGGCTCTGATGCCGAGGAAGCTCACGGTTGCTCTGAGTGTCCTGGCGATGGGAGTTGTGGTCATGGCCGCCGGCGCCGACGAACCCAAGCGCTACCCGATCCCGGCCCAGTGCATCCACGCGGAGCACGGCTTCTGCTACATCGCCTCCATGGACTTCGGCGAGGAGGGCGACAAGTTCACCTCGAACGGCTCGAAGCTGCTGCTGTTCGAGGACGGCCGGCCGCTGGGCCCGCCGCACTCCATCCACAGGGACATCCGCGAGCAGGGCGAGGGGCGTTACTCGCACTGGACGCGCGAGGACCTCTACATGTCCGCCTCCGACAATACCGACCCGCGCACCAACGGCCGCACGTATGAGGTCGCGTCCACCAACCCGCACAGCACGCTCGGCGGCATCGGCGAGCTGCCGACCACCGAGCACGAGCACGTCGAGGAGATCGCGTCCAGCGCCCACGAGTACGCCATCGACATGGGCGGCACGCTGGACATGGAGAACACGCTGACGGTCGCGGGCAGCAACTACTACGTCACATTCCAGCCCAACCTGCAGCTCACCATCGAGAACATCGGCGACTCGCCCGTGATCAACCCGCGGCTGGTCATCAACGAGCGCGGGAACTGGTACACCTTCGAGAGCCTGCTGGATGAGTTCACGCGCGGCGCCGAGACCGACCAGGACCGGGTCTACCTGATCTGGCAAAACATGCGCCGGAACCTCTATCACGAGTCGCCGCTGTTCGGCGACAACGAGCCGCACGATCCGGTGCGGCTGATGAACATCTTCGGCTTCAACCTGTGCGATGACGCCGGCAACGCCGGCTGCTCGCTCTACCACCACGGCGGCTTCCCCGGCTCGCAGAACCGCGCGCTGCGCGGGCACGTGCAGTGCGAGGCGCTGGTCGATGGCGAGTTCCAGTTCATGGACATCGACATGGACTGCTTCTACCTTGACCGCGAGAACGAGATCCCGGTCAGCGGCGACGCCGTCGCCCGGGACCACGACCTGGCGCGCCGGGAGCTGAACTACGGTCCGGTGGTGGACCGCTTCCGTCCCAGCGAGTCGCCGGCCGCGCTGTTCGGGGCCGATGACGGCGCCGCGCATCCCACGCTGCGCGGCCACGAGATCGCCTACACCCTCCGCCCCGGCGAGCGCGTCGAGTTCCGCTGGGACAACATCGGGAAGGTCTGCTCGGGGGAGCCCGAGCGCAGGCACCTGCCTAAGTACTTCGGCAACTCGAAGTTCGTCTTCGAGCCGCGGCTGACGCTCGAGCGCGTGACCGCAGATGCCGAGAGCGCCACGGAGATCGTCGAGGCCGAGGGCGGCATCGCCGGCGCATCGCCCGATGCGGCCGTCGTCTACCGCGTCTCGGTGCCGTACGCCATCTGTGGGGCCACGGTCACCGCCGCGACGGTCGGGGCGCAGGCCGGCGATCACTTCGCCCTCGCGTGGTCGCGCGACGGCGAGGCGTTCACGGAGCTGTGGGCCGCCGAGGGGGCGGGCGAACACCGGGCCCAGGTGGCGCTCGACGAGCATCTCGATCTCTACAACGCGCCCGCGGAGTACGAGTACCTGGTCCGCGTCGGGCTCGGCTCCGCGCAGGGCGGGGGCGCGCGCCTGACCTCGCTGGTGCTGGAGACGGACGTGATGGCGGCGCCGCAGTCGCTGCCCCGCCTGAGTCTCGGGACGAATGAGTGCGTCTACACCGACGAGACCGATGGGGAGCACGCCGTGCGCATCACCCACCGGTGGCGCGAGACCGACGCCGTCACGCCGCTGCAGCCGCCGGTCGCCGTCTACCCCCAGGACGGCGCGGTCGTGGCTGAGTCGATCCTGGAGTACTCCTGGGAGCCGGTCGAGGACGCGCAGAAGTACCATCTGCAGGTCTCGCGCCGCGCCGACTTCGCCTGGCCGTATCGCACGAGCCTCGACGTCATCATCCCCACGACCACCTGGGTCGTTCCCTTCACGGGAATCTACAGCCCTGACGTCACCTACTACTGGCGCCTGCGCACGCAGGACCACTGGGGGGCCTGGGGCCCATGGAGCGAGTCGCGCACCTTCACCTGGAAGGGCCCGCGCGTCCCCGTCAACGTCCGGCTCGAGTTCGAGGGGCGCGCCGGCACCTTGCGCTGGGAGCCCAACCCGCGCGGGGAGCGGCCGCTGCGCTACGCGGTCTTCGGCTCCGATGAGAAGGGCTTCACCGCCCATCGGGAGCCCTACACGCGCTACACCGTGGGCGAGGTGCCCGGCAACCTGATCGCTGAGACCGAGGACACATCGATGGTGGTCATCGGCCCGGCGGCCGAGGGCGAGAACACGAACGCGGTCTACTACCGCGTGGTCGCCATCGACGCGAACGGCACCGAGAGCGGCAACTCCGACTACGCCGAGGCCCCGCATCCATTCATCGTCACCGACCCCGTCACGACCGGGAAGGTGGGGGAGGAGTACCGCTACCAGGTGAAGTCCCTGCGCTCGCTGGGCGATGTGCAGCACCACTACGAGGAGCCCCGCAACCAGTTCTGGGACATCGAGCAGAACGCATTCGCGCTGGAGGAGGGCCCGGACTGGCTGAGCATCGAGGCCGAGACCGGCGTGCTCTCCGGCACACCGCCCGCCGCCGGCACCTTCCCGGTGAAGATCGCGGTGACGAACCAGTTCGAGGGCCGCGCGGAGCAGGCGTTCGAGCTGACGGTGGCCGAGTAGCTGCGATGCCGTTGTGGAGCCGGGAGGGGCTACGCGCCCTCCCGGCCGTTGTCGTTGGCGGTTCGTTTTCTCGACCGCGGGAACGCCCCACGTACAGCAGTGACGGTGACACGGAACGCGAAGCGCAAGGGCGCGGCCATCGTCGGCCGCGCCCATCTCGATCGCTGTCGTGCGCCGCGCCTTACAGCCCCTCGGGCAGGATCTCCGCGATCTCCACCGGCGCGTTGCCGCGCTCGACCGACTCGTAGCCGGCCAGGGAGATGGCCAGCGACCTGACGCCCTCCTCGTAGGGGATCGTCGCCTCGGCCTCGCCCATGACCGCATTGACGAACTCTACCAGCACCGCGTCGGCCCAGTTGTCGGGCGCCTGTTCCTCGAACTCGCCGTCCTCGTTCTCCCAGCTCGCGCTGGGCCCATCGATGGTCACCAGCGCGCCCTCGGCCACGACCTTGAAGCCGTTGTCCCACTTCACCTGCGGCACCAGCGAGCAGGACAGCGTGCCCATCGCGCCGGACTCATACTCCAGGATCAGGGCGGTGGCGTCGGGGATCTCGAAGCCCTCCTTGTAGGCCACGAGGCCCTTCTCGGGCTCCTCGTAGTCCGCCGGCGGCGTCCAGTCGCGCACCGTGGCGGTCTTGCCGATGACGGTCCTGACATCGCCCGCCAGGAAGCGCCCGAGGTCGAGCATGTGCGTGGCCTGCTCCACGAGCTGCCCGCCGCCCATCTCCATCTTCGGCCACCAGCCCTTGTTCGGCAGCCCGGGCATGTAGTAGTGCGCCTGCACCATGCCGATGGCGCGCTCGGAGAGCATCCGCTGCACGGCCACGATCGGCGGTGAGAGGCGGAACATGTAGCCGACCTGCGTGATGATGTCGTGCTCGCGCACGGCGGCCAGCACGCGCTCGGCCATCGCCATGCTGATCGCGACGGGCTTCTCGACGAAGAAGTGGATGCCGCGGCTCGCCGCCTCCTCCTCGATGTCGCCGTGCGCGAAGGGCGGGGTGCAGATCACGAGCGCGTCGGGCGCCTCCGCGTCGAGCATCTCGACGACGTCCTGGTAGGGCGTGCCGCCGTACTTCTCCGCCGCCTCCTCAGCACGCTGCGGGACGACATCACAGGTCGCCACGATCTCCATGTCCTCATGGCCCTGCGCGCAGGTCAGGTGGCGGTTGGCTATCCCGCCGGTCCCCACGAATCCGAGTCGAACTGCCATCTGCGTCATCTCCCTCTGTGCGGTCGTGCGTCAGATGTGGCGTCATTCGCTGCGCTGCGGGTGGTTACCTTCTCCGGTCCGCTGCCGTTGGAGGGGCCACTCGCCTGAGTGGCCGGTAGTTGTGGACGCCTCTCGGGAATCCAGTAGCCTGGTCGCGAACGCGGCGCCAACAACAGACGGCACAGGCCCGAGCGGGGTCCGGCCTCTCCAGGGGCGCAACACCTCTGCCGGCCTACCTGCGCTCGATCACATAGGTCCGCAGATCCCCCGGACCGAGCGTTACCTCAACGCCCGCGGCCAGCTCCCGGGCGCTGAAGGTCCCGTCGCCGAGGGGCTCGCCGCTGATCGGGTCGGCGATGCGGTACTCGCCCGGCTCGATGCCACGGAGGCTCCAGGTCAGCTCGAACTCCCGGTTGAAGTCGAGCCCCGCCAGGATCAGCAACAGCCGCTCGCCATCGGCGAACAGCCATGTGCGCGCGACGTAGTCGATGTACTCGGGCGTCATGGTCCCGTGGGGATCGGTCAGCGTCGCGTGCTCCTCCACCGGCCCGTCGATGAACTCCTCCAGCAGCGCGGCGCGGCGAACCGCACGCGCGAGCGCGGTGTAGAAGTGCCCGTCCATGCCGCGGCCGGTGTAGACGTAGATGCCCTCACAGCCCTGCGCCAGCCCGCCGACGATCTCGAGCTCCATCGCCTCGGGTGTGGTGGCCCAGCACAGCGTGGCGTGCGAGCCCTTCTGGATGCCCTCGATCCCCAGCCAGACCGGGCGCGGGTCCTCGCCCTCCGGCGGGTTGGCCCGCGCGAACTCGACGACCTGCCGGGCGCGGTCGAGCGTCACCGAATGCCGCCCGCGCCACTGCTCGGCCAGCACGTCGTAGTAGGCGTAGGTGAAGGGCCCGTACGCGTCGATGTAGTTGCGGTAGTACCACGGGTGCTCGACGTCGCCCGAGAGGATCAGCTCGTCGATCTGCTCCTGCGTGGGATCGGGCGTGTCGAATCGCGCGGTGCCCACCCAGGGTACCCACATCAGCTCTCGGCCGGTCTCCGCCTCAAGCTCGCGAAGCTTGTCGAAGTAGGTCTTCGCGATGAGACCCTCGGTCCGGGCGCGGAAGCGCGCCCACTGCAGCTTGTGCTGCTCCAGGATCCCCTGCGGGCCGAGGTCCTGCAGCGTCTCGAACGGGATGTCCGCGAAGTCGGAGAAGGCCCTCAGGCAGCGGTCGCACCAGCAGTAGTCCTCCAGCTTGAATGTGCCCGGCGGCTCCCAGTTGATGGTGAAGCCGTCCATGACATCCGCCCGGATCCACGTCGCCACGACCTCCTCCAGGCAGGCCTGCTCGAAGTGCTCGCCACGGCTCGCGACGTAGGTGGGGCAGAGGCCGCCGAAGTTCGGCTCTCCCTCGGCGTTGGTGATGGCGATCTCCGGGTCCTCGTTCCCGTAGGAGACGTTGTAGACCACACCCTGGCCGGGCATGAGGAAGTGCCGCAGTACGCCGCGCTCCTTGAAGTAGCCGCCCAGCTCGGTCGGGTCGGGCGAGAGGCTCCACGTCGCCACGTTCATGCCGGTGTGCGCGTAGAGGTCGGCCAGGCCCTCCAGCGCCTCGCCGCCCGCGCGGTAGGAGTCGGTCAGCAGCAGGCCGATGTGGAAGCGCTCCAGCCCGGCGGGCTCGGGCAGCGGCTCGAGCACCTTGATGGTCAGCTCGTGCGGCTCCTCGCTCTCCTGGTCGCAGTGGAAGAACGAGTAGGCCTGGTACTCACCGGGCGGGACGTCGGCGCGCAGGCAGACCAGCACGCCGCGGTAGTAGTTGAAGTGCTCCTCCATCTCGCGGCCGCCCTCCACCGGCTGGAGCCAGCGCAGGTACTGCTCGCCCTCGTGCTCGACGGGCTCGCCCGCCTCCGGCGACTCCACCGAGCGATCGCCGCCGACCAGTTCAATGCCCTCGGGCAGCAGCAGGCCGATTGAGGGGTTGTCCACCTGCGTCTGCTGCGCGTTCTGGACCAGGAACAGGAGCGGGTGCGTCTCGCCCTGGATGAGGCCGATGGAGCGCTCCTCGGGCATCCAGCTCTGTGGGAAGGGGCGCGTGACGACTTGGTCGGTCGGGAGGACATCGCCCCGCGTCTCGCCGGTGTTGGCGAGATACACGTCATCGATCCACAGCTCGCCGGCCGAGTCGGCCAGTCCCATGACGAGGTTGAGGTAGGCGGCATCCTGGGCGGCGGTGCCGGTGAACTGCATCTCGGTCCAGGGCTGGGTGAATGGCTCGGCGTACCGGCTCGGCCATCCGCAGGCGGAGTCGTCCTCGCGGCGGAAGTTCATCGAGAAGGTGATGCCCCGGTTGCTCGGCTGCACATCGCGCGACCGGAACCAGCAGCGGAAGAGGTACTTCTTGCCGCCCTCGACGGGGATCTTCGGGCTGATCCAGTAGCCGCTGGGGTTCGGGGCCTTCGCGTTGATGTACGCGCAGTGCTCCCCGGAGTGCGGGTCATCGGTGACGATGGCGAAGTCCACCTCGCCCTTGCCGATGTGCCTGCCCCAGTCCACGGGCATCCCGTCGCCCAACTCTGTCTTCATCTGCTCCTCGAAGCCGGGGTTGGGCACCAGGTTCACGTTGATCTTCTGCTGTGCGCAGGCGATGGTGAGGCCCGCGAGCAATGCGGCGACGATTGCGGGTGTGCGGGTCATTGCGGTCCCTCCGTACGGCAGACAGGCGCCGCTCACTCCTCGTCCTCCGTCCAGTCGCGAGGGCCCTTGATGTCCCTGTAGGCCTGAAGGACCGCCAGCGCCGCGTTCTTGTGCTCGCGCAGCCGGCGCTCCTGGAAGGACGCCACGCGCCTGACCTGCTCGGCCAGCTCGTTGAGGCGCTCGGCGTCGTCCGTCTCGCCGACGTCCAGCATTCGCTCGAGCTCCGCCAGACCCTCGTCGGCCGGCGCACGGTCCACGATCTCGACGGCTTCGAGCCTCTCGATGATCGCCCGCAGGCGGTCGGCGAAGGCGGTGTACTCGCGCTGCCGGCGATACATGCGCCCGATCATGTAGCGGATGTCGTCGAACAGCTCGGCGATGTCGTCGCGATGCTCGGCCAGCGCCCGCGCGCCGTCCGCGACGTGGCGCTTGAACTCGTCGATTGAGCCGCAGACGTCGCTGTACTTCGTGGCGCGGCGCTCCCCGCTCTCATCGACCTCGGGGCGCTGCGCGGAGTAGAACGGCTCCTGGCCGTCGCAGCGCACCAGCGGCAGCACCATGGAGCCCCCGTCCTCATACATCAGCAGGGGCGGTTGGTCCGCATCGGGCTGCACGATGCTGGCTCGGCCACGCGCCACGAACTCCACCACCGCCTCCCGGTGCGGCTCCGGCGGCAGCCACTCGCCCCACCGATCGACGATCTCCTGCTTGCGGTCCATGCATCACCCCTCCTGCTACACGTCCAGTCCCAGCAACTCAGTCGCGTTGCGCCACTTAAGCTTCTCGCGGGCCTCTTCCGAGAGTCTTCTGTTCTCTCGCAGGTCGCGAATCAGATCCACGGTCATCCAGACGCTGTCCACGTCACTGCGCTTGCACGAGTCGCTGCCGAACATGAGCCTGTCCTGGAACTCGTCGAGGAACTCGACGCCGAAGTCCGGGTCGCGGGTGAGCGCGTTGTCGCCGCTGCCCGCGGAGATGTCCGCCCACAGGTTCGGGTACTTGCGCATCAACCTAGGCACCGCGCCACCGGGCGCCACGGGCCCCTCGGGGTAGCCGCAGCGATTGTCCCGCGGGACTTCGCCCGAGATCTCCGCCCACAACGTCGGCCCGTGGCCGATGAAGATTGTCTCCGGGCAGAGCCGCAGCGCCCGGTCCAGGCGTGGGAGGCCGAAATGATCGCGCAGGCCGTAGCCGGTCGGACGGTCCTGCATGTCGAACAGCACCGCCAGCCCGAAGGTGCCCGCCTGCCGGTAGAGGTTCAGGCAACGCGGGTCGTCGAAGTCCATCTTCGGCAGCAGCTCGCCGAGGCCCTTGCAGCCGCGCGCGGTATACTCCTCAAGCAGGTGGCTGAAGTCCATGTCCGCACGGTTGCCGTAGCGTGGATCGATCGGGCAGAAGGGGATCAGCCGATCCGCGTACCGCGCGCAGGCGGCGATGACGTCCCCGGTGTTGCACTCCAGGTACGCCCCTCCCGATGCTCACTCAGGGGCAGAACGCAGGTCACGTCAATGCCCCATGCGTCCATCTTCGCGATCAGGTTCGTCACATCGACGAACTCGCTCCGGTCGGGCAGCACGCGGCCGATATGGCCGTGGACATCGATCAGCATGAGTGCTTCCTACTCCATCAGTGCGCGGGTCCGGCGGCAGCCGCTGCCCGCAGCGCTCGATGACTTCTTGGCTGCGAGCCATATATGAGGCCTCTCTCGACTGTCGCGCGCTGTTTCCCGCGTGCAGGAGGGAGGACCTGCCCGTTCGGTGCCGCGGGCATCCTCCGTGTGGCGTACATGGATGCGCCCGCCGGGTCGGGCGGGCGCATGCCGGATCAACAGGTTGGCGGCCAGAAGGGCCTACAGATACGGGTCGATCTGCCTGAGCTGATCGAGTTTCGTGGCTTTCACGTGCCCGTCGATGAACGCCACATTGGCCATCCCGTTGTGTCGGTGATCTATGCGTCCAAGATCGCTGGCATCGTCGCCGAACTGGAACTGGGTCGCATCGCAGTAGATGAATGTCTCGGCGGGCACCTGAAAATACGCGATGGGCCTGCCCGCAACCCGTTCCCGCATGCCATAGCCGGTGGGTAAGTGCAGGTAGTTGGCATGGCTGAATTGGGTTCCGGGCTTGCTCGGGCAGATGAAGATCTGTGCGTTCTTCACGTAAGGCTCGATCATGTACGTCCAGCCAAGGTAGATCTGGCCGCCGGGAAATGGATTGTCTGTGTGAAAGGTGATGTGCGGCTCCAGCGTCTCGTCGTAGTCCTGGGCATACATCAGTGTGCCGAGCATGATCTGCTTGACATTTGAGAGACATGAGGATTGCCTGGCTTTCTCGCGGGCGCGGGCGAAGACGGGGAACAGGATTGCCGCGAGGATCGCGATGATCGCGATCACGACCAGTAGCTCGATGAGGGTGAAGCCTTTGCGCTGCATGAGACACCTCCATACTCAGCAATACGCTGCGAACGATTGCGTCGGATATATTCTCCTCCAGTATAGTCTTCCCCTCCCCACTCTGTCAATGACATTCTCCGGGCCCTGGTGCGGGCGTCGCAGCCGTTGCCGGCGCGTATGTTGCAGGGCATCGCGGTGCGGACGGGGAACAGAGCCCACGCAGTTCCATGACGCCTGCCGCTCAGGCTGATATTGATGCTGTAACGCGCCGGGACATCGTGAGGCCAAACCGGAGGAACCCGCCATGCGACCTGTCCGCTCAGCCGTACTGATCGCGATCGTACTGAGCATCATCGCCGCGCCAGTCGCGCTCGCGCAGGACGTCACCATCGAGGATCTGCGCGCGCAGTACCCGCCGAACGTGGAGGCGCTCGATCCCGGCTTCCACTGGGCGCCGCAGTTCCAGCGCGAGGTCGTCACGCCCGAGCGCGACCGCGTCCCGATCCGCACCGACTGGCCGGAGATCGACGGCCTCGAGGCCAGCCCTGTGACCTTCGGCGTGCCCTTCGCCGACGGCGCGCTGGCCTCTGCGGAGAATGCGCGCCTCGTCACCGCCGACGGCACGCCCGTGCCCGCGGACCTGCGTACCACCGCCACCTGGTGGCGCGAGGATGGGCCGGTGCGCTGGATGCTGGTCAGCGCCACTCTCGAACGGGATCAGCAGTACTTCGTCGAGTACGGGACCGCGGTCGAGGCCTTCGAGCCCGAGGGCATGACCGTCACGGAGACTGATGACGCCATCGTCATCGACACCGGGCCGTTGCAGGCCACGGTGAGTAAGACGCGGCCTACGATACTCGACGCGGTCACCGTCGAGGGCGAGGCCATCGTCACGCCCGGGGACGCCGCCGCGAACCTGCCGACGGTCGTGGGCGGCGATGGCACGGAGTACCTGGCCTCGGCGGAGGGGCTGAAGATCAGCTTCAGCCGGCGGGGGCCGATGGAGACGGTCATCCGCCGCGAGGGCTGGTACACGGCCCCTGACGGGGTGCGCTACTGCCAGTTCATCACGTACACGTGGTTCTTCGCGGGGAGCGCGTCCGTCCGCCACGATCACACGCTGGTGGTGGGCTTCGACACCCACGAGCACACCATCCGGGACATCCGGCTGGCGGTGCCGATGGCTGAGGAGGCGGCTTCGGCGGCGTTCTCGCTCGATGCATCGTCGGGTCAGCCCGAGGTGCTGGCCGCCAACGCACTGCCGGCCCGGGTTGTGCAGTCCTCGATTGACGAATGTGTGCTGACTGATGCGGGCGAGGACACAACTGCCGGAGCACGCTCAGGCGGGTGGGCCGGCGCTCGCGCAGCGAACGAGGCCGGCGCATACGTGGCGATCCGCGACTTCTGGGAGCAGTACCCGATGGAGCTGGAGATCACGGAGGATGCGGTCATCGCGCACCTGTGGCCGCTGCATGACGCGCCGGAACTCGACTTCACACCCTCCGCGGTCATGGGCGACGAGTACCCCGGCGACCGCGTCTTCTGGCAGGACTTCTACCGCGGCGGGCTGGACGCGTGGACGCAGGGCTACGGCATCGCGAAGACGCACAACCTGCAGCTCAGCTTCTCCGCCACCGAGGGCGGCCTGCCAGCCGCCGAGGCGGCCGCGAGGGCCTTCGACACGCCGGTGCTCGCCTACGCCGACCCGGAGTACGCCTGCGACACCTGGGCCTTCGGGCGGGTGCATGCAGAGGATCCCGAGCAGTTCCCGGAGATCGAGGCGCTGGTGGATGCGATCATCCACCGCAAGTACTGGCTGCGGGACCGCCTGGGCAACTACGGGTGGGTCAACTTCGGCGACGTGAACTACTCGCTCTCGAACGCGACCGACCCCGAGGAGATCAACTACACTCACTGGCGGCACTGGGCGCAGATGTTCTACGGGGGGCCGAACATCTACCCGCTGCTGTACATGCGCTCGGGCCGGCGCGATGCGTGGGACTTCCACCGCGTCAACGCGCGCCACGTGATGGACTTCGACATCTGCCACCTCGACAGCGACGAGAGCCAGGGATTCCGCTTCCAGAAGCGCAGGGGCGGCCGCTACGGCGGCAATGGCGGCATCTGCCACTACGGCGCGAACATCTACAACCTCGGCTGCGACTGCCACACGCGCTTCATGGTCTGGGACTGGTACCTCAACGGCAATCCGCGCGCGTGGGAGGTCTTCGAGGAGTTCGTGGGCCAGTACGCCGCGCGCCGGCATCTGCCGCACAACACCGTCTACCGCCATCGCATGACCGGCGGCGGCCTGCGGCTGTTCTCGGAGGCGTACGAGGCCACGTGGAACCCGGAGTACCTCTCCTGCGCCCATCAGTTCGCCGACATCCTCTACGGCGCCATGGAGGAGCTGGGGCACACCCGCTACGATGACGTGTACATGAACGAGGGGAAGGTGAAGTACTACCAGCTCACCGGCGACGAGCGCATGCGAGACCTCTTCGTCAATGACATGCGCGTGCTGTCCCAGCGCCGCGATGCCCACGTCTTCGCCGACTGCCGAGCGACCACGCTGTGGGGCCTCGCGCACGCGTACTGGTTCACCGGCGACTCGAGCCTGCTGCCCTTCGCCATGTGGCAGCTTGACGTCGCGACCAGCCGGGTGCCGTTGGAGGGCGAGCCGTATGAGATCGGGGCGGTGGGCTGGACCTTCGAGCACGCCTATGAGGCCACGCTGGGCAATCAGCTCCCCACCTTTGCGGCGCTGCTGACCGATGTCGAACAGCCCCCGCGCGCGGCCGGACCGACGGGCTCGGGCAACGGGCCGATCTACCTGCGGGAGGTAGAGGACGGGGAGTTTACGATCACGCTGAAGGTCGATCTCTACCGTCGCACCCCCGGGCTGGGCGCGGCGCCGTTCAGCAACTGGGAGCAGTGGGTCCGGCGCCTGCCGGAGGAGGATCGCCCGGCCCTGGTGATGACCGCGCCGGACGGCTCGGAGGCCGCGCGCTTCGACCTCATGGGCGAGCGCGAGCAGGGAGCCGCGATGTACGCGGGCCCCGAGGACAGCCGTGACACGGTCGCGTTCACCATCCCCGCGGACGGGAAGACGGGGACCTACGTGCTCGCACCGGCCGGCTCGATCGCTCCAATCAACCTGAAGGTGATCGAGACGAGCCTGCCTCAGCAC
>JALGUJ010000019.1 GCA_029820945.1 Candidatus Zipacnadia bacterium
CCGCGCCACACCCCAGAGCTGCAACGAGATGCGGCCCTCCGGGCCGCCGGCGGGCGGGGGCGCCCGTCGCACATGACGGCAACGACATACGGCCCTTCCCCCCGCCGTTTGTGCGGCGGGCGCCCCCGCCCACCGCTGCGGCGAAGCCGCCGATGCCGTCTTCGCGCCGCTATCTGCCACCCGCGCGCAACCCCCGCGCCACACCCGCGAGCTGCCAACGACATGCGGCCCTCCGGGCCGCCGACGGGCGAGGGCGCCCGTCGCACATGACGGCAACGACATACGGCCCTTCCGCCGGCCGTTTGTGCGGCGGGCGAGGGCGCCCGTCGCACAGAAGGACACGGGAGGCGGCGCGGGGAAAACGCGCGGCGGTCGGAATGTCTATGCCTCATGACGCGTGACGACGCCGCGCCAGGTGCTCGAAGGGAGCGGTGGCCCGATGCCCGGGGAGAGCATGACGCCACGCGAGCGGTGGCTGGCGGTGCTCGAGGGACGCACGCCCGACCGTGTCCCGATGGACTACTGGGCGACCGCCGAGGCGACGCGCAAGCTGATCGACTACCTGGGCGTCCCCGACGCAGCAGCGGCATTCGAGCGGCTGCACATCGATCACCCGGTCGGCGTCGCACCGGACTATGTCGGACCTCCGCCCGAGACGGGCGCCGACATCTTCGGCTGCCGCCACAAGGTGGTGCACTACGGCACCGGGACGTACTCCGAGTGCATCTACCATCCCCTGGCGCAGTACGAGACGGTCGCGGAGATCGAGCGGGACTACCGGTGGCCTCAGGCTGACTGGTGGGACTTCTCGGGGATTCCGCGGCAGGCGGAGGGACACGAAGAGGAGCCGATTCGCGGCGGCGGCTCAGAGCCCTTCCTCCAGTACGTCAAGCTGCGAGGGACCGAGCAGGCCTACATGGACCTCATCGACAAGCCCGACATGGTTCACCACTGCCTGGACAAGCTCTTCGACCTCCGCTATGACTACACCCTCCGCATCTACGAGGCGATCCCGGGCCAGGTCATGATCAGCTACGTCGCCGAGGACCTGGGCTCGCAGGAGGGGCTGCTGTTCTCGCGCGAGGTTATCCACGAGTTCCTGCTGCCACGGATGAAGCGGATGATGGACCTCGTGCACAGCGCAGGAGCCTACGTGTTCCATCACAGCGACGGCGCCATACGCGCGATCCTGCCCGACATGATCGACACCGGGATCGACGTGCTCAACCCGATTCAGTGGCGCTGCGCCGGAATGGACCGGGAGCGGCTGAAGGCGGACTTCGGCGACCGCATCGCCTTCCACGGCGCCATGGACAACCAGTACACGCTTCCCTTCGGATCGATCGACGAGGTGCGCCAGGAGGTGGTGGACAACATCGAGATCCTGGGCGCGGGTGGCGGATACATCCTCGCGCCCTGCCACAACATCCAGCCGGTCGGCCCGCCGGAGAACGTGGTGGCGATGTACGAGACCGCCTACGAGCGCGGCTGGTACGAATAGCCGGCGGGAGCAGGCGCAGCCGCGCGATCTGAAGTCGGCCCGCCCTGCCCGAAGTGCGCGCGAGGATGCGCTGCCGCCGGCGGACCGGACTGCCTGGTCGTGGGCTCTACCGCCCTCGGCCTACCGTTGCTCGCCGTGGGCCGCCTGCAGCAGCCGCCGGTCCATCTGGCGCCGGATGCGCGTGAGCTCAATGACGCTGTCGGCATCGAAGAGGCGCCGGCAGAAGGCGTCCGTCTCCGCCTCCGGCACGCCGAGTCGCCGCATCTCGTAGAGCCGCTTATACTCCTGGATGCCCTGTCTCACCGCCTCCAGGCCCCGACCCGGGATCGCCCCGTACGTGCAGGCGTACTCCTCGGTATCGCTGTTGTTGCTCCACATGTTCTTGACGTAGGCGTTCAGGGAGTACCAGCAGGCGCCCTGCAGGTGGTAGCGCCAGGCCGTCCACGCCAGGCTGCGTAGCATGCTGCGACCGACGGTCGGCCTCCGGGCGTAGCTGGAGCCCATGATCTCGTAGAACCAGACGCTGTCCGCGCTCTCCCGCATGAGCTCCAGGGATCGCGGGGCCGTGGCGTCCCACAGCCAGTGCGAGTAGGGCAGCCAGACGTCTGCGTAGGGGGCCAGCGGCTTGATGGTGCCCTCGATGCTGCACTCATTCGTGGCGCTTCCCCCCGGTCCCCAGGCGGGGTTGAAGAGGAAGCGCGCATCCGCCCACCGCTGCAGGATCCACTCGCACCATTTCACCTGGCCGGGGGCTGACTTGTCGGTCGGCTCGTCCTTCATGTAGATGGCCCACTCATGTGGCCGGAGCTCCAGATCGCGGACGAGCTGCTGGATCGTGGCGAGCCGCTGCTCGGCGTCTTCCTGGAGGCCTTCAGTCTCAGCGAGCTCGGCCGGGTCGGAGATCTTCCAGGCGGGCTTGAAGCTGATGGCGAAGAACTTGTAGCCGACCTCGCGTGCGACGGCCATGTCCTCGAGAACGTACACCACGTTGATGCCGTAGTCGTAGTAATCGTCCACCCAGTCGTGGCCGTACTGCCAGCCCAACACGTAGAGCGGGTTCTCGAGCGGGAGCTGATAGCCGTCAACCTGCACGCGCAGCGGGACCTCCCGGGTCGTGCTGTGCCCGTCGCTGAAGCGAAGGGTGCCCCCGTAGCGGCCGGATGACATGTCCCGCGTGTCGAGGGTGATCCACAACAGAACCGGGTCGCGCTGGGTGACCGTCACGGTGGGGAACTGGTGGATGTTCGTCAGGTTACGGATGTGCTTCTCGAGCTTGAGATCGAGCTCCCCGGGGTTCGCGAAGATAGGATCGATGGAGTACCCAATCTTCTTCTGATTCACGAAGCCGGCCACGCGGAGTTGCAGGTGTTCGGCGACAGCGGAGTCGGCCTCCAACTCGACTGTGACCGTCGCGCTCTGGGCCCCGGGGGCGAGCTTGATGCCCAGCGCGGCGTGGGCCCAGTCGTTCTGCACTGTCGCGATGTGCACGGTGCGCGCGGGCTGTCGCAGGTGGTCGGACAGCTCGTCCGCGGTGGCCTCCACGAAGGGGTGGGCCCTGTAGACCTCCCAGTCCGCGGCGCTGCAGCCGACCGCGAGGCCCATGAGGAGTACGTGCGCCAGCGCCGCCGTGGCGGTGATGTCGGCGTGTGGGCGACGGAGCATGATGCAGCCCTTTCCGGTCGAGGCGTGTCGATCCGCTTGAGCGGGCGGGCCGCCGTGCTGATGGTCGCACGATTCGCTCAGAGACGGGCCCGCCTTCCTGCGCGGCGCAGCCGCCAGAGTATAGCCCAGTGCCGAACCGGCCGTCAATCGGGCGGCCATCGACGGCAGCATCCAGATTCGTGTGGATGCGCGCACCGAGCGGCGACGTCCCGTGTGCCTGCGCATCCCGCTCCTGGGCGGGAGGGACCGGGGGGTGGGGCCAACCCCGTTGCGGCGCGAACGCCTGCAGAGCAACGACCTGCGGATGGGGGCGTCCGTGTGTCATCCACAGGAATCTGGATGCTCTCGCCATCGACGCGGCGCATGCCGATGCGGGCGTCTCAGGAGGTAGTGGTGGTGGGCGCCGGCCTTTGGGCCCTGCATCCGCATCCTTTCCGCCCTCATGCCCCGGGCGCCGAAAAGGCGGTGTGGGCAAAGCGGATGTGCAGAGGAAAGTCCCTGCCCGGCGGTCAAATGGCCGCGTGAGCCCGCATCACGAGAAAGGAGCCTACCAATGAATCTCATTGTGATCGTCACCGACACGCTGCGCGCCGACCATCTCGGCTGTTACGGAAGCGACCGAGTGAGAACGCCCAACCTCGACCGCCTCGCGGCCGAGGGAGTGGTCTTCACCAACACCTACGCCGACGGGCTGCCGACGATTCCCATGCGCCGGGTGTTCTACACGGGCAACAGCATCCTGCCCGAGGGTCAGTGGCGACCGCTGCTGCCCGACGATGTCACCGTGGCGGAGATCCTGAGGGAGCGGGGGTACACCACGGCTCTGATCGCCGACTGCTACCACATGTTCAAGCCCGGGATGAACTTCCATCAGGGCTTCGACTCGTGGCAGTGGATCAGGGGCCAGGAGAGCGACGCATGGCGTAGCGGCCCGCGGGACATCGTGGACCCCAGGCAGCACATGCCCGAGCACCTATGGAACCCAGAGTACGACGAGAGGCTGCGCCAGTACCTGATGAACATGCAGGACCGGGAAAGCGAGGAGGACTACATCGTGGCGCGTTCCTGTCGCGCCGCGATGGACTGGCTGGAGGAGAATCTGGACAACGCGCCCTTCATGCTCTGGCTGGAGCTTTTCGACCCGCACGAGCCCTGGGATGCGCCGCAGCGCTTCCGCGACATGTACTTCGACGACTACCCGGTTGAGGACTTCCAGTTCGGCTACGGTGTGCACAAGGAAGACGTGCGGGAGGAGGACTACCCGGCGCTGCGCGGCCTGTATGCGGCGGAGGTCTCATTCGTTGATCTGTGGATCGGCCGCCTGCTCGAGAGGGTCGGCCAACTGGGCCTGGACGACGACACGGTCGTGGTCGTCACCAGCGACCACGGCACGCACCTGGGCGAGCAGGGCTGCATCCAGAAGACGCCGGGCCTGCTGAACTCCCTGGTCGCTCAGCTCCCTCTCATCATGCGCCACCCCGACGAGCAGTTCGCCGGGATGCGCATTGACGCTCTGGCGAGCGGAATGGACCTGGCGCCGACGCTGATGCGTCTGACCGAAACCGAGGACCACCCGCCCATGGACGGCGAGGACCTGTGGCGCCTGGTCACGGGGGACACCGAGTCGCTTCACGACTGGCTGCTGATCGGCTTCAGGGGGTTCGCGGCCGCGCGGACGCTGGACTGGCACTACTTCCAGCACACACAGGACCCCACTGCAGGCCAGGGGCCTGCGCTCTACGACCTGGCCGCTGACCCCCGGGAGACCACGAATGTGGTGGACGAGCACCCCGACGTCGTCGAGGGGATGCGCCGCCTTATCGCGGGGGCCTTCCCCATGAGCGAGGAGTAGGCGACGGCGGCTGAGCAGACGCCTGCGAGCCCCGTCGCGCCGGGCTCACCTGCGGTGCACAGCAGTATGCAGGCGCCTCGCTTCACGAGCTATGGCAGGCGCGTCAACGCGCCTGCTATAGCTGCACGTCACACTCCCACAGATAGCCCGAGCGGTAGGGGTTGTCCGTCTCTGCCACGTAGAAAACGTTGCCTTCTGCGCGCGCGATGTCGTGGGTGCGATAGCAGGCGGTGTCCAGATCGGGGTCATACATCTCGCCGAGGTTGTGGAAGGCTCGGCTCTCCCGGTCGTAGCAGAAGAGCTGCCCGTTGCCCTCGTCGCCGCCGCAGCCGTAGATCAGCCCGTCCTCGCCGATCAGCAGTCCCGGCATTCTGCGCGAGGCGTAGGGCTTGCCCAGGAACTCGCATGAGGCCGTGTCCGGGTCGAGTCGTATCAACTCCCCGAGCGTGGAGCCGATGTAGAGGTAGCCGTCGCCGCCATTGATCATGCAGTCCACCGGCCCGGCACCCGGGTACATGATATCGCTGCCGGCCGGCCCGTTGGGAATGCTGTGGTCGAACCAGGTGATCTCATCGGCCTCGGGGTCATAGCAGAACAGGTTGTGGTGCGTCCAGTGCCAGGTGCCCCAGAATCGTCCGTTGTCGTCCAGCGCGGAGATGTGGGTGATAGAGCCGATGAAGTCGAAGTTGGTCACCTCGTTACTGTCGATCTCGTACTTGAAGAACCGGAAGACCGGGTAGGTCAGCCCGTAGATCACCCGGCGCTCGTGGTCCATGGTGATGGTCTGGATGTAGTCGTACTCGAGCGGCGTGCAGAGGACCTCGTACTCGCCGCTGTGGGGGTCGTAGCGGAAGATCTTCCCGCCGGGCGCCTCCAACCGCCTGCTGACGTCATGCAGGCATGCCGTGGCCCCGTAGATGGCATCGTCCGTCGGGTCGAAGATCAGCGACCGGTGGATCTTGACGTCGAACTCCTCGCCGATATCCGTCCACCCCAGGCTCTGCCAGTCGTTAGTGTCAGTGTCGAACACATAGAAGATGTCCGCATCGTACGCGGTGATTCCGCAGTACAGACGCCGGTCCTCAGGGCTGTAGAGCAGGCACGTGAAGGCGACGTAGTTGCGCCGCCGCGCCTCGTCGATCCCGCCCGCACCGAACTCGTCGCTCTCCATCGGCGCCTGGTCCATGTGGTAGTCGCGCAGAATGTGGGCCCTGCATCTGACGGCCATTGTGATCCCTCTGCTCTCGCGTCATGCGCTCATCGAGATGGACGACCTTCGACCCCCGGTTTCGCCCCGCGTCGCCGTCTTCCTCCCCGGACCTCGCACGTGTGCCTCGTCCTGCACCGAGGACGGCCGGGAGGGCCGGCTACAGCGGGGCGAAGCTCTGCCCTCGCCTCGCGCTGGGCATCATTCCTCGCCGGCCGGGCCGGCTACTGCGAGTCGCGCCGCGGAGCGTGTGGGCGCCAGGCATCCTTCCCCGCGCAGGTCGGCGTTGGCGCCGCAAACCCGATAATGATGGCCAAGACATGAGAATCCCAATACGGACGGAGCGCCCCAATCTGTGAAGGAAAGGCTCAGACTGAGGACGAAGGAGGCAGAAGAGCCAGCAGAGGACCGCCGCCACAATAGGTTCACAATGGCAGGGGTGATCACGCGCGGGAAGGTCCTGCAGCCCTTCCAGGCATGATGGACGGGCCATGACGTTGCATCTCCGGGTGGACAGGTCCATGCGTGCGCCAGAACTGACCATCGCGAGGTGGCCGGTTCTCGGCCTGCCGGGCCGGGTGCTGGCGGCCATCCACAGGGGCAGCGAGCGTCCGGCCGACAGGCGGTAGTCAACGAGGCGGCGGCCAACGGAGGCGACAGCGCAAGGTGAGGGCGACGGTGAGGGTGCTAATAGTCGAGGACTCTGAGGCCCGTGCCGGGCTGATGGTGCAATCGCTGCTGCAGCACGGGCTTGAGGTCTCGCACCGGTGCGTGCAGGACGCGGAGGAACTCGAGCGGGCGCTCGACGAGGGCGGGTGGGACGTGGCGCTCATCGACTACGACCTGCCCGGCCTCGATGGCCTGGCGGCCATCGCGCAGGTGAGGGACCACCGGTTCGAGGGGCCCATCATCACCGTGTCGGGCACGAGCGGGGAGCGCACGGCCGTAGAGTGCATGCGGGCTGGTGCGCATGACTATGTCATGAAGGACGACCTCACCAGGCTGGGAGCCGTGGTTGAGCGAAGTCTGGCCGATGCCGAGGCGCGGCGCGAGCGCCGGCGTGCGCTCGAGGCCCTGCGGGCGAGCGAGGAGCGCTATCGCAGGCTCATCGAGACCATGGGCGACGGGATCGTGATGATCGACACCGATCGGGTTATCACCTTCGCCAACGAGGCCTTCGCCGAGATGGTGGAGCAGAAGGCTGAAGCGCTAATCGGGATGCCCGTGTCCCGCCTCTGTGATCCAGACGATGCGGCCGTCCTCGAAGAGCAGCTCACCAGGCCGTGCGGCGAGGGCGGCGGGGACTGCGAGATGACGTTGAGGTCGCGATCCGGTCGCCGGGTCCCGGTGCTCACCCACGCCACAGCTCTGCACGACGACGACGGCCACCTCGTCGGCTCGCTCGGGGTCGTCACTGACATCACGGCCCGCAAGCGGGCGGAGGAGGAGCGCGAGAGAGCCTACGCCGAGCGCGAGCTGGTCCTGAACAGCATGTCCGAGGTGCTGGCGCTGCACGATCCGGACCGCCGGGTCCTGCTGGCCAATCGTGCGGCGGCGGAGCTGATGGGTCGCGATCCACAGGAGCTTATCGGCCTGAAGTGCTACGAGGCCTGGCACGGCCGCGACGAGCCGTGCGAGGACTGCCCGATGGACGAGACGGTGCGCACGGGCAGGCCGGCCACGGCCGAGAAGAGCGGGCGCGACGGCCGAGTGATAGGGGTCAGCACCTATCCGGTCTTCGACGAGGCAGGCGAGTTGGTCGGCGTTGTCGCCCTGGGCAGGGACATCACGGAGCGCCGCCGAGTGGAACAGGCCCTGCGCGAGAGCGAAGGGCGGTACAGACAGCTCGTCGAGAACGTCAGCGACATCATCTACACGCTCTCGCCCGACGGGATCATCACGTCGGTCAGCGGAGCCGTTGAGCGGATCTCGGGCTACAGGCGGGAGGAGGTCATTGGCAGGAGCGTCGGCCGGCTGTTTGGTCCCGAAGCCGAGGAATACGCGCGTGGGCTGTTCCGGGAGGCCGTCAGAACGGAAGCGGACGTCTTCCAAACTGAGCTGGAGTTCACGGCCAGGGACGGCACAGAGGTGGTCCTCGACGTCACCAGCAGGGTGCGTGTGGAGGACGGGGAGCCGGTCGAGGTGGTGGGCATTGCCCGGGATGTGACCGAACAGAAGCGCCTCGAGGAGCAGCTTCGCGAGGCGGTGAAGATGGAGGCGGTGGGCAGCCTGGCGGGCGGCGTGGCTCACGATTTCAACAACATGCTGACGGTCATCCTGGGCAACGCACAGCTCCTCACCATGCGGGTGGGTGACGACCCGAGACTGCTGGGGCCGATCGAGGAGATCCAGGTGGCGGCTCGACGCTCGGCCGACCTCACCAAGCAGCTCCTGGCCTTCAGCCGCAAGCAGGTGATGGCGCCCGAGACGGTGGACCTCAACGACATCGTGGAGGGCATCGAGCCCATGCTGGAGCGGATGATCGGCGAGCACATCGCGATCATCACCAACCTCGATCCCGAGCTGGGCCACGTGCGGGTGGACCCATCCCAGATCGAGCAGGTGCTGATGAACCTGGCCGTCAACGCGCGCGACGCCATGCGCGATGGTGGGAGGCTGACCATCGAGACGAGCAACGTCAACCTGGACGAGAGCCATCCCGCTGCGCGCCCCGATGGACTGGCGGGCCCTCATGTGATGCTGGCTGTAAGCGACACCGGCGTCGGCATGGACCCCGAGACGCAGTCACGAGTCTTCGAGCCGTTCTTCACGAGCAAGGGTGAAGAGGGAACGGGGCTGGGTCTGTCCACGGCATACGGCATCGTCGCTCAGAGCGGCGGGCACATCACGGTCCACAGCGAGCCCGGAGAAGGCAGCACCTTCAGGGTGTACCTCCCGCTGCTGGAGGACGAGGTCACACACGCCGCGGAAGAGGCCGAGGAGCCCGGTATGCCCGGCGGCCACGAGACGACCCTGGTGGTCGAGGACGAGGACATCCTTCGGGGCCTGATGGTGGACGTGCTACGGATGCACGGGTACACCGTGATCGCCGCCGGCAGCGGCGAGGAGGCGGTGCAGCTCGCCCGGGAGCATGAGGGCGAGATCCACCTGATGGTGACCGACGTGGTGATGCCGGGCATGAACGGGGCACAGCTCGCCGCACTGATGGCGCAGGAGCGCCCGGGAATGCCCGTGCTCTACCTCTCGGGCTATGCGAGCGACGTCATCGCGCATTATCCGGCGCTGGACGAGCGCACCGACTACGTGCAGAAGCCCCTCACTCCGCAGAAGCTGCTACGAACCATCCGCGCCATCCTCGACCGCGAGGACTGACGCGCCGGCTGCTTCAGCGAAGCAGCAGCACCTCGGTCCCGAACGGCTCGAGACGGACGTCGCGCTCCTCCCCGCCGGCGGCCACGGTCACGTCCACCATCTGATCCTCGAAGCTCATCAGCAGCACCAGCACCTCGCCGTCGCGCTCGAAGGCGGCCCAGTCGCGGTCGGGCAGGCCCTCGACGGACACGCGGTCGTCGCAGCGCCGCTCGTGGCGGAACCAGTCCTCGTACCGCGCGATGATCGCGGTTGCCTCGGAGGTGGCGTGGAAGGCGCCGCCGTCCATCGACGCGAGCTGCCAGATCAGCACGCCGGTGCAGCCGCTCTCCACGTACTTGCGCAGCAGGCGGTTGCGCCAGCTCTCCATCCGCGGGGCGGCGCTTGCGTCGTCGCGATGCGACGGGTACCACATCTCCCCGCCCATGAACGGCTTGCCGGCCATGGCCTCCAGCGTCGCGCGCACGCTCTCGGCCGAGCCGCCGTAGCCCGCGATGGCCAGGTCGATGTTCGGCTGCATCAGCTCCCAGTCCACCCCGTAGTGCTCCTTCGTGCGCTTCGACTGGAAGCCCGAGTAGACGGAGAAGGTGATGTCGGGGGAGGCCTTGCGCACCATCTCGCGCAGCAGCCCGGCCATGGTCGCGTTCTGGGTGCAGCGGAAGTGGACCCAGGCGTCGCGGTGCTGGTCCAGAAGCGTCTCAGGAGTGATCTCCTCGTCCTCGGGGATCTGCGCGAATTGGCGGAAGGCGGTGATGCAGCGGGGGCAGGTGCAGAAGGTGGGCGGATCAACCACGGGCTGCTCGAGGTCCCAGTTCACGTTCGAGCAGGTCGCCTCGCGCACCGTGTCCACGACCTGGCTCTCGAGCATCGCGCGGGCCTCGGCCCCCTCGTCTGACAGGAACCAGGTCGGGCAGAAGAAGTGCCTCTCGGGCCTGCCGTCGAAGCTCATCGCGCGGGTGTCGGGATGCTCCTCGATGTAGGCGTGCAACTGGTCGCCGACGGGGTTCCAGCCGCCCCACGGCAGGTGCAGGATGACCTGATGGCCGTGCGGGAGCAGATGGGGAACGATGTTGTTCGCCGAGCTGCCCCAGGTCCAGGTGATCCCGGACCGCCGGCAGCTCTGGGCGTAGGCGCGCGCGACCTCCGGGTCGGTGAGCCGCGATGAGCTGTAGCAGGGCGCAATGCGGGCGCGTTCCGGCCGCACGTCCTTCAGCGGCGGCAGCACGGTCACGCTGCTGCGCCGCGGGATCTCGGTGATGGCGCCGTCCAGCGACTGGAAGGCGGTGTAGATGGGCATCTCGCCCTCATCGAGGTCCTCTGGCGCCTCGAAGAGGATGCCGCACAGCGGCCTCGCCGAGCGCGAGCCCAGGTCCTCGCATTTCGCGTCAAGCTCGACGACGTACTCGCGACCTGGCACGACCGGAGTGTGCTCCTCGTCGTCCACCCACATGGCCTGCTGCCTGTCGGCGGTCTTCGCGGTGGACACGATCCTGCAGCACATCGACTCGCCTATTCCCTCAGGGACGAGGTAGGAGTGGGTCCGCCAGGTCTCCTCGTCGAAGGTGCCCATCTTCAGCAGGTTCTCCTCGCTGCCGGCCTCGCGGAAGACGAGGTTGTCCACCCAGAAGGTGCCGGTGATGTTGCGGTTCTGCCACTTGATGATAAGCGGGTGCACGGTGGCGGCGCCCTCGGGCGCGGTGACCGTCGCGGTCAGGTGGCGCCAGTCATGGGTCCCGCCGGTCGTGATGGCGGGCTCGTAGCCGATGTTCACGTTCTGCTCGTTGCCCCAGCGCAGCGACAGCTCCATGCCCTCACCGGGCAGCGTCGCGTAGTCGAGGTGGTAGCGGGTCATCTGCACGTCTCCGTCCGTGAAGCCGCCCGCCTCGGAGACCTCGGGCGCCGCGCCGCTCACGGGCTCGAGCGACCGGTAGCGGAGGCCCGAGGGGGCCTCGATGACCATGCGGTAGCCCTCGGTCGGCACGCCCTCGGGGATGTGGACGTAGAAGCGCATGAGCTGGGCGCTGCCACGCGGGAGGTGGAAGGTCTCCAGCTTGGGGAAGAGCTGTGGACCGGGCTCGCCGAGGTAGAGGCCGCAGACGAGGAACACCTCCCCGGCGCCCTCCGGCCACGACGGCGGCTCGTCGGTGAGTTCCCAGCCGTTGGTGGCGATCTCCTCGCGCCAGCCGCCCGGCGGCTCCTCCGTGCGCAGGAGCCAGCGGACGGGCACCGGCCGGCCCAGCGCGCTGACCGTGGGCGCGACCGAAGGGGCGCCACCCGCAGCGCTCGCGTGCAGCGCCAGCACGTTCGCGCCCGCCCCGAGATCGAGAGCGACGGGGTCGGCGTCGAGCGCGACAGCCGCACCGTTGAGCCACGCCTGTGCCTCGGCGTCACGAATCGTCAGCCCAAGGCGCGTCACAGCCGCCTGCAGAAGCACCGGAAGCTGCGCGGAGCGCTGCACCGGGACGCCGTCCTGCGTCAGCTCCCATGCCACCGTCGCGCGGCCGGCTCCGCCGGAGGCCTCGGACAGCGAAAGCTGCAGCGCGTGCCGGCCCGCCCCGGTCGCCTCTCGAGAGGAGCGGCTCTCCCCCACCGCGACGACGGCCTCGAGGCGGGTGCCCGCGTCGGCCGCGCCCGCCACCGTCGCCTCGAGCGTGACCCCCTCGCCGCCGGCTTCGACGGCTGAGTCGCCGATGGTCGGCCCGGATGCCGCGAAGCGCAGCTCGCCGAACTCAGCGGGCTGGTGGAAGCCGCCCTGCAGGGCGCTCCAGGTGGACCACTCCTCGACCGCGGTGCGCTCGCGGCAGAAGTTGGCACGCCAGTCGCCCTGCGGCGACGCACCGAGGCTCTCGAAGCCAATGGCAAGCTCGATCACGTAGCGGTCGGTGCCGCGCGTGGCCGCGACCTCGCAGGCACCGTCCCACGGCTGCCCCTGGTTCATGGCATCATAGAGGGTGCCGATCGAGTTCACGCCCAGGTGGTAGTACGTCTCGCCCGGAGGCTGCAGGAAGATCTCGACGCAGTCGTCGTGGAAGACGGCCGCGTCGCGTGCGGTCTCCTCGGCACGCACCAGGTCGAGCATGTTCAGGCGCGGATCGAGGTTGCGCTCCATGGCCTCGATGCCCAGGTAGAGGCGGGCGTCGTCCCAGCACACTCGCACGCGCGTCTGCTCGTCCGGCATGCCGGCCGCGCTCGCCAGCGCGAAGGGCGCGGTCGCGACGGCACCTCCCCAGCAGGCGTCGCTGAGGTCACCGTCGATTGCGGGCGGCGCCTCGCACCGGTAGGCGGTGAGGAGCGGCTGAGAGCGCGCGATTGGCACGCAGGCAGAGAGAGCGACGACACAGGTGAACAGCGTCGGCACGCGTTGCGTCATCATGCAGGCGCACCTCCATGCAGGTGGGTCCCGCTCCGAATGATGCTTCAACGCGGGCAGCGCCGGCGCCTTCGCCTTGCGCTCGTGCGGCATCTTCCGCGGCAACAGCACGCGACTACGGCAGGTTGGCGGTCATGGCCTCACCCGGCGGCAGCTCTACCGTCTGCCACTTGCCGTCGCCAAGGGCCACGTCCAGGGCAAGACGGCACTCAGCGTTGCTGAAGAGATGCACTTCCGCGCCCCCGCCCGGCAGGTGGCGGACGAGGGAAGCCACGCGCTCGGGCAGATGCGGCTCGCCGCCAGGCCCGCGATAGCGGACCACCAGGTCCTCCTGGCACAGATCGCGGAGCATGCCGGCGAGCGGGAAGAAGGCGCCCGTCACGTTGCCGTAGCCGCCATCGCGCCCGTGGCCGGAGGCGACCGCGCCGGTCGAGCTTCCACCACAGCCGTGGCTACGGCCGTCGCGCAGGCTGCTGACCGCCAGGGCCATGCGCTGCGAGACCGTGCGGAGGGCGTGGGCGGCGAGGGCCTCGTCGCCCGTGATCTGCCAGGCGAGCATCAGTGACGGGGGCGGCGGGCTGGAGGTCGGGCGCAGACCACCAAGCTCGTTCTCCCATCCCCAGCGCACCATGTCGCGGCGCTTGCCGATCCCCGCCACGGGCGCGGGGTTAAGCGTCTCGATGATCATGGCGGGCGACTCGGCTCGCGCGCCCGTCACGGGCCGCTCCCCCACCAGCTCCTCATAGCGATCGGCCATCTCGTCCAGCTCCCCGGCAGCGAACGGGTTGTCGGCCAGAGCCGCATAGAGCCGCGCGGCCGCCAGCGCGTAGCCGGACACGCGCGTCTGCTCCAGGAGGCGCAGCATGCCGTCGAGCCCGGCCAGCGTCTGCTCGATGCCCGCGGTGAGGTGCTCCAGCACGTCCTCGTCGAGGGAGGTGTCCCCGGTCGCGGCGCGGTAGCGATGCAGCAAAGCCCCCGGCGGGTTGGAGTACGGGTCGGCGAGGGCGGGCATGAGCGCCTCACAGATGCGGCGCGCCGCGTCCGCGTAGCGCTGCTCGCCGATGAGCGCGAAGAGGTCGAGCATCACGTCCACCGTGCCGGCGGGGACGTGCGGCTCGACGCGCTCAAGCACCGACTCGCCCTGATGCTGGGCGCCGACCGCGTAACGCACCTCATCCTCGTCGGCGGCCGACGTGCCCGAGCGGAGGACGGTGGGCGGCTCGTCGGCCGGCGCCGCCAGGATGGCCTCCGCCCAGCGGTCGGCGTAGGCGCTCGAGAGCTCGAGGTAGCGCGCGTCTCCCGTGATGCGGTGCGCCACGAGAGCCATCTGGATGAGGCGGAAATGGTCGGGCACCTCGTACCCGGCCGACGCGCCCGAGCCCACCTCCTCGGTGCCGATGCGCCAGCTCAGGAACCGTCGCTCGTCCCAGTCGTACCACGCCGGGAAGCCCTCCACCCAGTTGCCGATGTGATGGGCGGCGTCCACGATCAGCTCGGCGGTGTCATCGTCGGGGGCCACCTGCCAGAGGCGGGCGAGGAAGCAGATGTACATCTCGGTCTGATGGTGGACCTCGCCGGTGCGGTAGAAGCCGTGGAGCATGTTCTCGCGCGCCCGGCGTGCGAAGCCATCCCGAAGGAAGCGGGCGAACTCGAGCACGCGCGGTTCGCCGAAGAGCCGGTGATACCCGAACCATGACGCGATGAAGGTGCCCTCGTCGTGGCCGCCGCTGTAGGGTATGGAGCTATGCCGCTCCAGCGCGGAGTCGATCCACGCCTGGATCCGGTCGTGGATGGTGAGGAATGAGTCGGCCCACGCGGGCCGGGCAGGATCAGCCATGGGGAATCACCCGGAGCGGAGTTCGCCCAGAGGTGGGCACGGTCCTCTGTGGCGTGAGCTGTAAGGCGCGAGCTGCAGAGGACGGCCGGCGGCGCGAACGGCGCTAAGAGGAGCAAGCGCGAAGGCACACCCCGTGAACGACGGCGGGGAGCAAGGGCGGAACGGCCGCGTGGCAGCGCCTGCACCCCGGGCAGCACGAGACCCCGGTAGGGGGGCTATCTCGGGGCTCCAGTGCTGGCGAACATGATCTCGAGCACGCGTTTCCCGTCGCGCTTCGGGCCTTCCTGGCCGCCCTTGAGATAGAGGATGCCGAAGCCTCGACTGACGTCCTCGACCATGTTCGGGTACCAGTTCTCATGCCGGCCTGGCTCACTCACGAGGATGGGGTCACTCCACGACGTCCCGTCGTATCGGATCAGGTGGAGGTCGCCCCAGGCCTGGCGCCGGTCCCGGGGGTTCTCGTACCACGTCTCGCCGTAGAGCACCCGGACGTGGGCCGGGCTCCGGCTTCCGTCGAGGCTGAGCACCGCTGTGAAGACGTCCTCGGGCACGATCCTCTGGGCCTCCGACCGGTCGTCGGCCCCGAAGGGCTCGACGCAGGTGCGGTACCACAGGCCGCCGTCATGATCGACGTAGACGCAGTGGATCGTTCGCGCGCCCTGGTCGAAACAGGCGCACATCCGCTTGTCGGTGCCGCGCCAGGTGGACATGTTCTCACACAGGACGACATCGTCTCCCACGAAGCGCGCACCGTCGTGCAGTCGCCCGAGCAGCAAGCCCTTTAGCTCGCTCGTCATCATGGCGAGCGCATAGCTGCGCCCGTCGTCCAGGGCCACGTTCTCATGTGCCACGCTGCCCACCGTCGCCCACCGCTCGCGGACGGGATCGCCGAGGTGCTGGAAGCAACGCACCTCCTGCCCCCAGGTCAGGAAGTCGCCGGGCGCTGAACTCGCCCACAGCACCTCCTCGCCCGCCATCTCTCCCCGCTCATCGTGCATGACCGCTCGACCCGTCATCGTGAAGCGACCGTCCGAGAGGCGCTGGATATCCGGGTAGTAGGACAGCCGCAGGGGGATCTCCTCGCGTGGTCCCCACACGACGCCCTCGCCACCGATCTGCCCGACGGACACGTAGTGCTTGAAGTCCCATCTGTCGGCCGCGGGGGCGGTGTCCACGGAGAAATGCGTGTAGATCGTATCGCCATCGATGAGGTGCGAGCGGCCGGCCTCCTGCGCCTCGGTCCTCGTCCACGTGAGTCCATCCCCGGAGAGGTGGCAGGCGTTCGGGTCGCCGCGGAAGACGAGCCACCTGCCCCGGTGGACGAAAACCAGCCTGATGGTCCCGCGTGTCGTGGGGTGCCACCCGTTGAGGGCCGTGTCGATCCTGGAGTGAACGAATTCGGGCATTGAGCCCTGGGCGGTACATACGCTTCCTGCAGCCGGTCCGGCGACCACGGCGCAGATGCTCCTCATCACACCGCCTCCGGCGTCACCGAGCGCGGCAAGAGGCTCCGGGTGGTCGGCGCGTGGTGCACGTGTAGCAGCAGACGCGTCAGGCAGATCGTGGAGGGGCAAGGAAGACCCGATCTGTTGCGGCCCCCATCACAGACGGTCACTGAGAGACGACGTCGCAGAGCTGCTCCGCGACACCCTCGATGCCGCGCCGGAGGGGAAGCTCGGCCAGCCACTTGGCGGGGATGGCCTCGCGGCCGTTGTAGGCGCCGGAGATGCCGCCGGCGATGCAGGCGCGGGTGTCGGTGTCGCCACCGCCCACGATGCTTGAGACGACGGTCTCGCGGAGGTCCTCGGGGGTGCGCAGGAAGCAGTAGAAGGCGGTGGGCACCGTCTCGAAGGCCGCGCCCCCGACGCTCAGCTTGGGCAGCGCCGTCAGGGGCGGCTCATCGGCCTCGAGCAGGCGGGCGGCCTCGGACAGCCCGTCAGAGACCCGCGACGGCTCAAGCTGGTCGAGGACCTCGAGGATGATCGTCTCGGGGTCGAGCTCACCGGCCGCCGCGCGGGCAACCGCCCAGGCGACGGCGAAGGCTCCCGCGATGGCCTCCTCGTTGCGATGGGTGATCACGCCGCAGTCACGCACATCCTCGGCGAGGCCCTCGAGGTCGGTGGCGTGAAGGAGGCCAATGGGCGCCACGCGCATGGCGACCCCGTTGCCGGCCGCATACTCGCCCTTCTCCCCCGCCTCGTTCCAGGAGGTGCCGCTCTGCAGGCGCTTCATGGCGTGGTAGGTGGCGCGCCCAATCCCCCGCCCGCCCCTCTCGAACCAGGCGAGGTAGCTGCTGGCGAGATGCTCGCCATCCACGCGGCCACGCTCGGCAATCGACTTGGCGGTGGCGACCAGCATCGAGGTGTCGTCGGTCCACTCGCCCATCGTCATCGATCCAGGCTGGAACCGCCCCTCGTAGTAGGCCTCGGCGAGGTCCGTGCCGCTGTAGCCCTCGTAGGCCGCTCCAAGGCAGTCGCCTATGGCTGCGGTCAGGAGACAGCCGGCCACCCGGGAGGCGATGTCGGGCGTTGGGGTGGTCATCGAGAGACCGATCACGCTCCCGTAGAGCCGATGGTACGTGGAACCGGCAGCACGGTGCAGCGACGTGAGAGCCCCCCGCCGGCTGCTGCACGGGCCCCGCGTCCATTCGCGTATCGTTTCACCTCGACGCCTACGACCTCCTCCATCTGTCTCAGCGCGATCTCGTCCCACCTTCTGTCCGGCGCGGTGACCCGACCGGCGGCTGCACGCTGCGCCCTGCCGCCGCCCGTCGAGCCGATACGCTTGCGAGCCACCCTCCCGGCGCTCTGCCGACGAGGGCGGCTCAGCCACGCATATATACCTTCGCCGCCGCGGCGGCTTTTCCTGCCGCGGCTCGTGGGGTCAGAACAGCAGCGGGCAGCCGCCCGGATCGGGCGACCGCCCGCACATGGCGTTTCAGGACCGTGGCCTCTACCGGAAGGCGTACTGCCACTGAATGCCGAGCAGGTTCTCGCTCCAGCCGCCGCCGAGCTGGGCCTCAGCACCGACGCCCGGGACGGCACCGTTCAGGTCCCAGTCACCATTGGTGTATTGGACGGTGATCTGGCCGCTGTCGTACACCTTGTGCGCGACGCCGATGGTGTAGCCGTCGTAGCTCGCGTTGTTGCTGGCGTCCACGTCGGCGTTGTACTCCTCGTAGCGGGCGAAGACGGTGTTCCTGGCGTCCTGGCACGCGTACATGCCCTGGAGATAGAAGCCGTCGCGGTCGGCACCGAGCAACTCACCGTCGGCCCACTCGACCTGGAAGCCCAATGGCTGCGGGAACATGCGCACATATGCCCCCAGGGCGTTGCGGTCGCTGGCGTTGCCATCGGTAACCAAGGTGCCGTCGAGCCACGATGCGCCGAACTGGCCCCAGTCGCGGTCGAACTTCACGTGCACATCGATGTTCTTGTCGTCATCGAGGTCGTTGTTGCGGAACTGGCCGTTGGAGATGCCGAGTACGACGAGCGGCTCATCGTTCTGCGGATTGCGGCGGATCCAGACACCGCGGTCGGGCGCGCCCTTGAAGAAGAAGCCGGGCCCCGCCTGGATGATCTTGGCGCGCTCGAAGGGCAGGCGCACCGAGGAGCCCTCCCAGCCCTCGAGACCGAACCACGTCGGGACCTGACCGGCCTGCACCGCATAGCTGTCGCCGACGCGGTAGTCGAGGAAGCAGTTGTAGAGGTCGATGTTGTACCCGTGCGTGGGGTCTGCCACGGCCACAGCCCCGCCCTCCCCGCCACCCGACAGGGGCATGACGTCGGGACCCACACGGGCGAAGGTGATGATACCGGTCGTGTGGTCGTCGACGTCACCCTTGATCGTGACATAGAGGCGGGTGAGGTCGAACGTGTCATAGAGGTTGGACTGGTCTGTGTCGACGTACCGTGTCTGGAAGTAACCGGACAGAGAGACTCTGTCCGCCCAACTGCCATCCTGTGCCGTGGCGGCACCGATGGCCAGGAGCATGGCGGCCAGCACCATGCAGACGCCTAGACGTGTCATTGTAGTACCCTCCCTGCTTTGGGTTCGACCGGGTGGACTCCCCGGTTCTGCCGCCCCCACCCCCCGTCGCGCGGCGGCGCGAACACACACCCATCCTATTCCATTGTGCACATTCGACAGTCACCGGCGCGAGTAGTTGCGCGGAAGACCCAGATTTCTGCGGGATTGCACGCCCGATGGCGAGCGGCCGCGCATGCCTCGCCTCACCGCGCCGGTGCGATGACAAGGGCGGCCGGCTCGACGCCCTCCAGCTCGATCTCATGGCGGGTGCTGCCGGTCCACGTCCCGACGTCGATCGCGCTCTCGGGGCCCAGGCGCCGGACCGTCACCGACGCGCCAGGGGCGAGCCGGTAGCGCTCCGGCTCGAAGACCAGCGTGACCTGCTGCGGGCTCTCCGAGCAGTTGACTATGGGCAGCAGTATACGACCGTCGGCCAGGCCCCAGGCGCTGGCGAGCACGGCGGGCGTGGTGGCCTGCAGCCCGCGACGGTGCCAGTCGGCGGTCACCATCGTGTCATTGCCCTCCAGCGCGGGCGGGGCGAGCATGCGGCCCTCGTTAAAGAACTCGCGCACCTGGTGGCGCAGGCGCGCGAGGTCGCGCAGCCACGGCCCGGCGAACTGGTGGTTGATGACCCCGGGCTGGCTCCACCAGAGCTGCGTGCCCCAGACGAAGAGCTGGCCCTGCTTCTGTGCCAGCGACTCGGGCGCGTCCCAGTCTTCCGCGCTCATGTAGCGGCCGAAGCCGAGTATCTTGCTGCCGTAGATTGCCGGGAACAGCGGCGTCAGGCCATCGCCGAGCGAGTTGCACATCAGGTAGGTGTCAAACCAGCGCGCGTAGGCCTCGGCGTTCGACTCGGTGGTGAGCATCTTGTCGGCAGAGACTTCGGCGATGTCCTCCTGGATCCGCGAGAGGAGCTGCCGGTAGCCGTCCACCCACCAGTGGCCGCCCGCGAGCGGATGGCCGTGGTCGGCGTCGTAGCAGAGGCGCGGGCGGGCGGCGGCGATCTGGTCCATGTACACGCCATCGACCCCCACGTCGGTCATCAGGCGCATGACGATCTCGTGAAGCGTATCGCGCCAGTACTGCTGGGAGATGCACATCGGCGCCAGCTCCTCACCGGAGCCGTAGACCTCGATGTAGGGCTCGCCGTCGCGGTCGCGGGTACAGTAGAGGTGAGCCTCCGTCTGGAAGCTCTCGGTGTCGGTGTCCCACAGGCGGCCGTTGATGTAGGGAACGACCCGGACACCCGCCTCCTGGAGCTGTGCCACGCCCTGGCGGATGCCCTCCTTGGTGGGGAAGTAGTGCGGGTAGTCGTTGTCGAACGGGATCTGGTGCCAGTTGTACCAGTGGACGGCGACGGGCAGGTCCATGTATTGGGCGAACTTGCTGGTAGGCTCAACGACCGCCTCCGGCCCGCCGCCGGTGAGCACCCAGGCCGCGATGTCATCAAGCCATGCGGGGCGGTCGGGGCGCCCATAGTCCGGGTCGCCCTCCGGCCACCACGGCGCGCTCTCCTGCAGCCACGCGCGGTACTTCTGCGACGCCGGATACCAGCCGCCATCGACCCGAGCGATCACCATCGCGCCGGGAGTCTCGAAGTCGTTGCCCGCGACCGATGCGTCCGGGGCGGGGACCTCGATGCTCATCGGCACGCCGCCGGATGAGGTGCCGGTGACCATCTGCTTGGTGGCGGCGCCGGCGTCGTGCGCGGCCATGTAGAGCCCGGCGGTCGCGTCGGACAGGATCAGGAGCTGGAGCGCGCAGGAGCCGGAGGGGTAGTACCCTGCGTAGCGCGCGCCGGTGCCGCCCTCGAAGGCACGGCCGAAGCCCTGAGGCACATAGAGCGCGTCGTCGGTGCCATCGTCGCCCAGCCGGACCGCGCGCAGCGCGGGCATCGCCACCTGGTCGATGCTCCACCGGGTGCCGTTCTCGACGGACAGCCACCAGCGCGACTCGCCGCCGGTAATCTCGCACGAGACGCCCGCCGTCATCTCGCCCAGCTCCGCCTGCAACGGGCCCTCGAAGCGGGCCTCGATCGTCGCGCGTCCGGGCTCGGCACCGCTCTCCGTCTCCCACCTGCCCCAGCCCTCGGAGCTGCCGAGCACCGCGGCGACGTCCTCGGGGCCCGCCAGCGTCAACTCGAACAGCTCGCTTGGGGCGGCCAGCATCTCGCGCATCGCGACCATGTCGAAGAGGCTCGCCAGCTCGATGCCGGTGTCGGTCACCCGCAGGCCGACGCCGAGCCGGCCGTCGTCGGCCAACAGAAGCCTGCCGCCGGGCAGCTCGGGGGGGAACCGCCGCCAGGCGGGCGTGCCCACGGCCTGCCGGAGCGCGTCCGCGGCCGCGCGCACGTCGCGCAGAGGCGCTCCGGCCGCGGCCGCGGCTTCGATCAGCGAGAGGCCCCAGGTGATCCGCGCGGCCTGCACTGTGTCCGACGAGGCCAGCGCGCGCAGGTGCAGCCGGCCCAGCAGCTCGGCGAGGTCCCCTGTCAGAATCGTGCCCCGGCCCGCCCCCAGCCGACCCGCGGCGTTGGCGTCAAGTGTCTGCAGGGCATCCTCGGCGGCCGAGACCAGCAGCCATCGCTCGAAGGACGTTGACTCCGTGGCCCACTGCTGCCAGGGGCCATGCAGGTAGCGCCCATAGCCCCCCAGCCCGTCGTAGACGATGACCGACCCGGTCATGCCCAGGACGTTGCAGCCGTCCACGAGCGCGCCCCAGCGCCCGCCGCGGTGGCCCTCCTTCTCGTCCGCGAACTCCTGCGGCTGTGCGGGATCATCGATGGCGAAGTGCGTGAAGCTCTCATCCGTGAAGTGCATCTCGAGGAAGTGCAACTCGTTCCACGAGAACCGCTGCTCCTGGCTCACCTGCGCCTCGGCCTGGATCAGGGGCAAGCCCGCCCAGTACCGGAAGGTGTAGGTGGCTTCGGCGCCCGACGGTGCGGGTTGGTCACCCGAGTGGTAGGCGGCGGTGACCCGGACCTGGGCCATGTAGGGGCCGGAGGCCACGACCTCGACCTCTGCGTCCGAGTCCTTGCGCAGGTGGAAGCCCCCCAGTTCCTTGCCGTGCACGCGGTCATTGAGGGTGGGCTCGAAGACCTTGCCGGTGGCGGTGAAGCCGATCTGCGAGAGCAAGCCGGCGTTGACGGCCGGATCGTGCACCACGAAGTACTCCTCGTTGCGCACGGTGAGCGTGCCGTCCGCGCTCTCCAGCGCGACGGTGCGAGGCGGGGCGGGAGGGCGTTGGGGGGCGTTCTGCAGCCAGACGCGCACCTCGCGTCGGCCCGGCGGATCAGTGGGCAGCAATGCGGCGAACTGCGCGCGATCGCCGACGAGGTCGAGCTGCACACCGACCGGGCGGCCGGCGTCGCCCTCGGCGTACACCACGCCCGCGGGCAGCTCATCGACCCCGATGGCGTCGCGGAGACCGGCCGCATCGGTGGAGACGACCAGTGGGACGAACTGCAGGCCCGAGGTCTCAGGCACATCGGTGCGGATGATGACGTAGTCGTCGGCGAAGGATACGGCAGAGACAAGCAGCGCGAGGCCAATCACGGCTGCACGGGCCATCATGGCAGGACCTCCGGGACGGCCGTGATGGAGCGCCGCCATGATAGCAGACGGTGGTACCGACGGCAACGAAGGCAATCACGGGCAGAGCCGCAGTTGGGCGTGACGCAGGGCCGGTCGGGTCATCTTGACACGCCCTCTACGCGCAACGTAGACTGCAAGCGCCGCCACGATAGGGACGCGACCGTCGCGCCGGAGCATCCGCTGGAGGAACCGATGGGTCGCCGCGTCACCGTGTCCGCGCCCGGCAGGATCTGCCTCTTCGGCGAGCACCAGGACTTCCTGGGTCTACCGGTCATCGCCTGCGCGATCGACCTCGACATCCGTATCACCGGCACGCCGCGCTCGGACACCCGTTTCGCCGTCGATATGCCCGACATCGGCCTCCGCGACGAGTTCGACGCCTCGCGGACGGTCCCGTATCGCGGGGACCGCGACTACATCCGCTCGGCCACGAACGTCGTCAGCCGCAATGGCCTCGACTTCAGCCGCGGGTACGACTGCACGATCCGCGGCACGATCCCGATCAACGCCGGCGCCTCCAGCTCCTCGGCGCTCACCGTCGCCTGGGTGGGCTTTGCCTGGGCCACGCAGACCGGCTCGCTGCCCGATCAGTGCGAGCTGATCGCGCGCATGGCGCACCTGGCCGAGGTGGTGGAGTTCGGCGAGCCGGGCGGCATGATGGACCACTACACCTCGGCCATCGGCGGGCTGCTGCACATCGACTGCAGGGAGCCGATAACAGTGGACCGGCTGCCCGCGCGCCTCGACGGCCTCGTGCTGGGCGATTCGCTGGAGCCCAAGGACACCACCGGGGTGCTCAAGCGCAGCCGCAGCGCCGTGGAGACCGGGCTGGCGGTGCTGCGCGACGCGATCGGGGACTTCGACTTCCGCACCACCACGCTGGCGGAGGTCGAACCGTTCCTGAGCGCGATGCCTGACGAAAGCCGGAAGCGGATCGTGGCCAACTTCCACAACCGCGAGATATGCCGCGACGCGAAGGAGCTGCTGAGCTCGGCCGATCCCGATCCGAAGCGGCTGGGCGAGCTGCTGACCGAGCACCATCGCCACCTGCGGGACGGCATCGGGATCTCCACGCCCAAGATCGAGCGGATGCTCGACGCGGCGATGGAGGCCGGGGCGCTGGGCGGGAAGGTCAACGGGTCGGGTGGCGGGGGCACCATGTTTGCTCTCGCACCGGGGCGCCAGCAGGAGGTCAAGGAGGCCCTCGACGCGGCCGGGGGCAACGGCATCATCATCCAGCCGCGCCAAGGGGCAACGCTCCTGGAAGAGGACGAGACGGACGAGGAGGGCTCAGGGTGACCACGCTGTCCACCGATGTCAGCAGGCCGCTGAAGATCACGATCGCCGGGGTTCGCGGGGTGATCGGAGAGACGCTCACCCCGGACCTGCTGGTTAACTTCAGCCAGGCGTTCGGCACGTACGTCGGCCCCGGACGAGTGATGGTCAGCCGCGACACGCGGCCATCCGGGCGAATGGTCGCCCCGTGCGTCCTCTCTGGCCTGACGGCCACGGGCTGCGAGGTCGTGGACCTGGGCGTGTGCCCGAGTGCGGCGCTCCAGCTCGCGGTGCGCCAGTCCGACGCCGTCGGCGGCATCGCCATCACGGCGGGGCACAACGACGCGCAGTGGAACGCGCTCAAGTTCTGCCGGGCCGACGGGATCTACCTGAACCCCAAGCAGGCCGAGGAGCTGCTGAACGTCTACCACCAGAAGGAGTTCACGAAGGTCGCCTGGGATGAGCTGCCGCCGGTGCAGCGAGACGATGCGGCGGGTGAGCGGCACCTGGAGGCGGTGTTGGGGCAGATCGACGTGGACACCGTCGCGGCGGCGCGCATGAAGGTCGCGGTGGACTGTACCAACGGGGCGTGCTCGGAGTTCACCCCGCGCTTCCTCCGCGAGCTGGGCTGCGAGGTGGTGCCGATCAACGACGACCCGGAGCTGCCCTTCCCGCACGAGCCGCGGCCGACGCCGCCGAACCTCAGCCAGCTCCGCGCACTCGTCAGCGCGGCGGAGGCCGAGGCGGGCTTCGCCCACGACGCCGATGGTGACCGGCTGGGCATCGTGACCGAGCAGGGCGAGGCGCCGGGCGAGGAGTACACGGTGTGCCTGGCCACGGAGATGGTGCTGGGACGAGGCGACCCCGGGCCGGTGGTGACCAACCTCTCGACCACGATGGCGCTGGACGACATAGCGGCCAAGTACGGCCACGAGATCGTGCGCACCGGCGTGGGCCAGGTGTTCATCGCCGAGGCGGCGCAGAACTGGGACGCCGCGATCGCGGGCGAGGGCAGCGGTGGGATCGTCTTCCCGGCCATCAACTACGCGCACGACAGCATCGCGGCCCTCGGGCACATCATCAACCTGATGGCCGTGCGCGACGAGCCCATCTCGGAGCTGATCGCCCAGATCCCGCGCTACTACATCGTCAAGCGCGAGGTGACGTGCCCGCCGCAGCGGGCGTACACGGTCATAGAAGAGCTGCGGCGCAACGTCCAGGCACCGTGGGCCGAGGAGATCAACCTCGAGGACGGCGTGAAGCTGATCGGCTCGGACCGCTGGGTGCATATTCGGGTCTCGATGACCGAGCCGCGCATCCGCGTTATCACCGAGGCGGACGCGAAGGGTCTGGCGCTGGACCTGGCCGATGACTACGTGCGCGAGGTCACGCGACGGCTGTGAGGGAGACCTGGGAGCGGATCATGCGTCTGTATCGGGCGATGGCGCTGGCCTGGCTCGCGCTCGCGATGGCGAGCTGCGGCGGCCACGCGGGCGAGGTGACCGCGGTGGACGGCCGGTCGCTGCGCCGGCAGATCGCCGCCGCGGAGCCGGGGACGACGGTGCTGGTGGCGCCGGGCACGTACGAGGGCGGAATCTACCTTCAGGGTGTGCAGGGCACGGCGGACGCGCCCATCGGGATCGCGGCGCAAGACCCTGAGAACCCGCCCGTCATCACCGGCGGCTCGTCCACACTGCACCTGCCCGACGCGGCCCACCTGGAGCTGCGCGACCTGGTGCTGACGGGGGCCGAGCACAACGGCCTCAACATCGACGACGGCGGCAGCTACGACACCCCCGCGCACCACATCGTGCTGCGGCGGCTGACCGTGCGCGACGTCGGCCCCGAGGGCAACCGCGACGGCATCAAGCTCTCGGGCGTGGACGACCTCCGCATCGAGGACTGCCTGATCGAGAACTGGGGCGATGGGGGCTCGGCCATCGACATGGTTGGGTGCCACCGCGGGGTCGTCACCGGCTGCACGATCCGCCACGACCGCGGCGCCTCGACGGGCGTGCAGTGCAAGGGCGGCACAAGCCGGATGGCGGTCCGCGGCAATCACTTCGAGGGCGCGATCGCGCGCGGCGTCAACATCGGCGGCAGCACCGGCCTGCAGTACTTCCGGCCCGAGCCGCAGGGCTGCGAGGCGAGAGAGATCACGATCGAGGGCAACGTCTTCTGCGGTTGCACCGCGCCGGTGGCCTTCGTGGGCTGCGACGGCTCGACCGTGCGGTTCAACACTATCTGGCGCCCGGGCAAGTGGGCGCTGCGCATCCTGCAGGAGACGCGCGAGCCGGGCTTCGTGCCCTGCCGCAACGCGGTCTTCAGCGATAACATCATCGTCTTTCGGTCGGATCAGTGGTCTGAGGGCGGCGTGAACATCGGGCCGCACACGGCGCCCGAGACCTTCGCCTTCGCGCGCAACGTCTGGTACTGCGAGGACCGGCCGGAGCTGGCGCCACGCCTGCCGGCCGAGGAGACCGGCGGCCTGGTGGGCGAGGACCCGCTGCTGGTCGCGCCCGAGGACGGGGACTTCCGGCTGCGCGAGGGCAGTCCGGCCGAGGGCCGTGGGCACACGGCGCTGCCGGGCGAGTAGGATGGGAAGCCGGCAATCGGCAAACGATCGACGGGCGAGGCGCCCGTCGCACCGACGGCATAAGACAACGGCGCGCTGGCGCGAAGTGAGAGGGTCGAGATGACCGGTATCCAGAGTCTGAAGATCGGCGTATCCGGGGTTCGTGGGATCGTGGGCGAGTCGCTGACCCCGCATCTCGTGGTGGGCTTCGCCGAGGCCTTCGGCACCTACCTCGACGGCGGCGTCGTGGTGGTGGGCCGTGACCCGAGGCCGTCGGGAGAGATGGTGGTCAACGCGCTCATAGGCGGGCTGCTCTCGACCGGCTCCTCGGTGATCGACGTGGGCATCTGCCCGACCCCGACCCTGCAGCACGCGGTGGTGGACCTGGCCGCCGACGGGGGCGTGGCCATCACGGCCAGCCACCACCCGGCGGACTGGAACGCCCTCAAGTTCTGCCGCGAGGACGGCGTGTTCCTGAACCAGTACCAGGCCGAGGAGCTCCTGAACGTCTACCACCAGGGCGCCTTCGCCCAGCGCCCGCACGACGCCCTGGGCCGGGTCGGCCACGATGAGGGCGCCATCAACCGCCACCTCACGAAGGTCCTCAACTCCGCGGACCGCAAGGCCATCACGGCGATGGCACCGAGGGTGGTCATCGACAGCGTCAACGGCGCAGGCGCGGACTGCGCCGAGGGGCTGCTCCAGAAGCTGGGCTGCGAGGTGGTCGCGATCAACGACGTGCCCAACGGCCGCTTCCCGCGCGACCCCGAGCCGGTGCCTGAGAACCTGGGCCAGCTCTGCGCGGCCGTGCGCGAGCACGACGCCGACATCGGCTTCGCCCAGGACGCCGACGGCGACCGCCTGGCCGTGGTCTCCGAGGAGGGCGTCGCCATCGGCGAGGAGTTTACGCTGGCCTTCGCGGCGGACGTCATGGCCGAGCGGCGGGCGATCGGGCCGCTGGTGACGAACCTTTCCACCAGCCGGATGATCGACGAGGTGGGCGAGCGCCACCGCCGCCGCGTCATGCGCTCGAAGGTCGGCGAGGTGAATGTGGTCGAGACCATGATCGCCGAGCGCGCGGTGGGCGGCGGTGAGGGCAACGGCGGGGTGATCGACCCCGAGCTGCATTTCTGCCGGGACAACTTCGCGGCCATGGCCCTGATCCTGCAGGGCATGGCGACGCGCGGCGTGACCGTCACGGACTGGGCGCGCAGTTTCCGGCCCTCGGCCATCGTCAAGGACCGCGTCCCCTGCCCGGCAGGACGCACGGGCCGCGCCATCCTCTCGTTGCGCCGACACTACGAGCGCAACGAGATCGACCTCACCGAGGGGGTCAAGGTCTTCTTCGGTGAGGAGGCCTGGCTGCATGCCCGGCCCAGCAACACCGAGCCGATCATCCGCGTGATCGCCGAGGCCGACGAGCGCGGCGCCGCGCGCGAGCTGTGCGACGAGGCGATGCGAATCATCGAGGATGCCATCGCTTGACCGTACGCCGCCGGCCGGCGTACGCGACTACACGATCTCGATGTGCGTCCCGCTGCAGTTGCAGATGGTCCGGTGCACCGGGCAGCTCTCGGCGACTCTCAGGAAGGCGGCCTTGCGGCGCTCGTCCCAGTCCCCTTCGACCTCAACGCGCACACGCAGGTCCTCGCAGAGCGGGTCACCCGACTCCCACTTGCCCTGAACTTCCACCCTGATCTCGCCGCATGCCAGCTCGCGGTGCTCACAGTAGCTGCGCAGCATGGCCGCAACACACATCCCCAGCGAAGCGACGAACAGCTCCAGTGGGCTCATCGTCTTATCCGAGGCCGGTTTGCCGGGCCCGGAGACGATGCTCTGCTCCCTGCCGCTGCTGGACTTGGCGTGGTAATCCATCCCCGTGTTGGTGACCGTGACTTGCATGCCCTGCTCTCCTCTCGGCCCGCCGGCGCGGACCTGCGATTGTGTCCTACTGCACGAAGTATCTTCGAGGTGCGACCCGCCGGCACCTGCGGGAGACGGCTGCCGGGTGCAATCAATAAGCGTCACCGCGCGCCCGCCACTCCAGCCTCTCGTCCGCGTCGCGGAGGCGCCGCGGGCGGGCGTGGCTTTACACCCCGCTCTGGGCCGTGCTATAATCGCGCGCGGAGCAGCCTGCAATGCGGATACTTGGAGTAGACACCGGCCTGGCCGAGACCGGCTACGGCATCATCGATGCCGAGCAGGACGCCTGCAGGATTATTGAGGCGGGCGTGATAAGCACCACCGCGGACGAGGGCCTGAGCGCACGGCTGCACCACATCCACGAGGCGCTGCTGTCGATCATCGACGAGTTCGCGGTCGAGCGCGTGGTCGTCGAGGACCTCTATGCGGAGTACCCGCACCCGCGAACCGCGATTATGATGGGGCACGCGCGCGGGGTGATCATCCTCGCCGCCGCGCAGCGGGCGGTGAAGGTCGAGAGCTACCCGGCCTCGCTGGTGAAGAAGTCGCTGACGGGCAACGGGCGGGCATCGAAGGAGCAGGTGCGCCGGATGGTAGTCGGCACGCTGAAGCTCAAGGAGCCGCCGTCGCCCGACCACGTCTCCGACGCCCTCGCGCTGGCGATCTGCCACGCCGGCCCGGGTCGGCGCACAGCGGCCGCGCGCGGGCGAGGGGGCCGGAAGCTTCCCGCCGCAGTTGCTAAGGCCCTTGAGCGAACAAGGGGGGAACGCGGGTGATCCGCTTCGTGCGCGGCGAGCTGGTGTCCGTGGACGAGGAGAAGGCCATCGTGGACGTCGGCGGCGTGGGCTACGAGGTGAGCATCTCCGCGCCCTTCGCTCAGAGCCTGCGGGAGCGCGGGGCCGGCGCGAAGGTCACCATCCACACCTATCACTGCGAGCGTGGGGGAGCGGCCGGAGGCGGCACCCCCATGCTCGTGGGCTTCGAGACCGAGCTGGAGCGCAGCTTCTTCGAGGACCTGCTGACCGTGCACCAGCTCGGGCCGGTGGGCGCCTGCCGAGCCATGGCACTCCCGGTCGCGACCATCGCCAGGGCCATCTCGCTGGGCGACGAGACGACGCTGAAGAGGCTGCCGGGCGTGGGCAAGCAGCGGGCACGCGACATGATCTCCAAGCTCCAGGACAAGATGGAGCGGTATCTGGCAGCCGGCGAGGAGCTGCCCGAGCGACCGACCGACGAGCTGACCTCTGAGGCGCTGGCCATCCTCATGCAGCTCGGCCTGTCGCCGTCCGAGGCGCTGCAGCGCATCGCAGCGGTTCGCGAGGCAAGCCCGGAGATCGACGAGGCCGATAAGCTGGTGCGCGCCGTCTTCCGCAGGAAGTGAGGGCACGGGACGTGGCCGATGACCGCAGCGTGGACCCCGCGCGCCGCCGCGTGGTGGGGGCAGAGGCCGAGGAGGACGAGCGCTCGTCCCTGGCCAGCCTGCGCCCCCGCACCCTGGAGGAGTACGACGTCGGCCAGCGGCGGCTGATCGACGGGCTGCGGGTGTCCATTGACGCGGCCCGCGAACGCGCCGAGGTCCTCGACCACGTGCTCCTCGACGGCCCCCCCGGGCTTGGGAAGACCACCCTCGCCCACATCATTGCCAACGAGATGGGCGGGGAGTTCCAGCAGCATTCGGGGCCGGCGCTGGAGCGGGCCTCGGACCTGGTGGGGATCCTCACCAACCTCGACCGCGGCGACATCATGTTCATCGACGAGATCCACCGCCTGCCGCGCGTGGTCGAGGAGTACCTCTACTCGGCCATGGAGGACTTCCGCATCGACTTCGTCGTGGACAGCGGCCCCTACGCGAAGACGATTCCGCTGGAACTGGAGCCTTTCACGCTGGTGGGGGCGACGACGCGGGCGGGGCTGCTGACTCCACCGCTCCGCAACCGCTTCGGGATCTTCCACCACCTCGACTTCTACACGCCCGAGCAGCTCGAGAAGATCGTGCGCCGCTCCGCCCGCATCCTGGAGGTCGAACTGGACGAGCGCGGCGCGCGCCAGATAGCCCGCCGCTCGCGGGGCACCGCGCGCATCGTCAACCGCCTGCTGCGCCGGGTCAGGGACTACGCGCAGGTCATGGGCGACGGGCAGATCGACGAGGCCATCGCCTGCGAGGCGCTGCAGGCGCTGGGCGTGGATGAGCAGGGCCTCGACGACCTGGACCGCAAGTATCTGCGAGCACTGATCGACTACTACGAGGGCGGTCCGGCGGGCGTGAACGCCCTGGCCGCGACGCTGGCCGAGGAGCACGACACCCTCGAAGACGTGGTGGAGCCCTACCTCCTTAAGATCGGCTTCGTGATCCGCACGCCGCGCGGGCGGATAGCGACACGGCGCGCCTGGGAGCACCTTGGGCTGGAGGGCGAGCCGCCCGCCAATCAGGGGAACCTGCCGCTGCAGTGATGGCGTCGTCAGGCTGCTGATCCACACACAACTGTGCAGTGCCCCAGTGGGGGACGTCTATTGTACTTCATCTACATCGATGAGAGTGGAACCCGCGATCCGCGAACCGAGGGCACACGCGCAGACGGCAGTCAGTTCTCGAAGCCGCACCTCTATGTTCTGCTTGGCGTCACCCTGTACGAGATGGATTGGTTTAAGTTCGAGGCCTACATCAACAGCCTCAAGCTTGACCTCGCGGACCGGGTCCGACGACGCAAACGTGTTCGTCTAAACCTCTGTGACTGTGAAGTCAAGTCGGTGTGTGTGCGTATCCCAAGCAAGCGCGAGCAACACCCGTTCTTGCGGCATCTGACGGAGGACGAGCTGGAGCAGCTCGTCAACGCGTACTACGAGCAGTTGGCCTACCATGCAATGCGGATATTCGCCGTTGTGGTTGACAAGCGATACCTCTACGACTTCATGGATCAGGAGAAGCTCCATCGCAAGGCCTATGAATTGCTGATAGAGCGTGTTGAATGGTTCATGAAGAAGGAGCATGGCCGCCACAGGGCGCTCATGGTGGTGGACGACACGAGCAGGCAGATGAACGTCTCGCTCGCCATGAAGCACAGCTATTTCCAGCGTGAGGGGACGTCATCCGGCTCCCGCATCGGCCACATAGTGGAACTGCCCATGTTCGTCGCGAGCGAGCTGTCCAACGGAGTGCAACTGGCAGACCTGTGCGCGCACAATGTCTACCGGGCCTTCAACGATGAGGACTTGACGTATCCATTCTTTGAGAGGATCCAGGGGAGTCTGTACCGCGCACCGGACAGGCTTGGCCCTCAGGTCGAGGGTCTGAAGGTATTCCCGGACGAGAGCCCATTGGTGGAGCTGGCAGAGGAGTGGTGCCGAAGTCACGCAACGCGGCGGGGGGAATAGATGAAGCCCGGCGGGGGTATCCCTATCAAGCCCTTCGAGGGCACCGGGCCACAACGCAGGTTAGGACCTGCATAGTTATTATAGCCAATAGCGGCGACAGACGCAACACCTTTCTGCTCTCCTTTTCTCGGGCAGGTGAAGCGGGGTTGGGGAGACGCGACTTGAGCGGCTCTGCTGTCGGCGGTCTCGGAATGGAGAGCCCGTTGCGGGCAGGCTTCGGCAGTAGAATCAGTCGGGCGTGCATTGCACCCGCGACCAGGCAAGTCCTTCACGGAGGACCACCGTGACCTTGACTGTTCTCGGAACCGCCGCGGCGGAGGGCTGGCCGGCCCTGTGGTGTCCGTGTGAGGCCTGCGCACAGGCGCGCAGGCTCGGCGGGCCCAACATCCGCCGCCGCTGCGCCTACCAGCTCGGCGAGCGCATCCACATCGACTTCGGCCCGGACTCGTTCGCTCAGATGGTCGAGTTCGGGCTCGACTACTCCCTCATGGAGCATCTGCTCATCACACATTCCCACGCCGACCACCTGTGCCCGCAGGAGCTGAACTACCGCCGCGCGGGATTCACGGATCTGCCGGAGGATCAGGTGCTGACGATCTACGGCAACGACGCCGTGTGGGAGCAGCTCAGGGAGATCGACGGCCATCCGCTGGCGGACTGCCGGGCGCGCTTCGAGCGCATCACGCCCTTCGAGTCCATCGACCTGGGCGAGGGGGTCGTGGCCACGCCCGTGCTGGCCGACCACGCGGGTGACGAGGAGGCCGTGAACTACCTGCTCGAGCGGGAGGGCCGGACGCTGCTGCAGGGCAATGACACGGGCTGGTGGCCGGAGGAGACCTGGGATGCGCTGGGCCGGCGGGTGCTGGACGTGGTCATCATCGAGTGCACCTACGGCCCGCGCGCGGGCGGGCGGCATCACCTGGGGATGCGCGAGGTGATCGAGGTGCGCGAGGAGCTGGAGCGCCTCGGCGCGCTGGCCCCGGACGCGCGCATGATCACCACGCACTTCTCGCACAACGGCGGCTGGCTGCACGAGCGCCTGGTGGAGCATTTCGCACCCCACCGCATCGAGGTCGCCTACGACGGCATGCAGCTCGAGCTGTAGCGGCCGGCCCGCCTCAGATGAAGTTCTTGTAGGTCCTGATGCCCAGCAGCGGGCCCAGGGCGCCCCAGACAGCGCCGAGGAGGTAGTCCCCCAGGAGTACGCCGAGGAAGAGGCGGAAGGCCCGGTCGTGCCCCGAGCGTCCCCCGTAGCGCAGGACCGCGACCTTCACCAGCCAGCCCAGCAGGAATGAGCACCAGAAGTAGTTCATCGCGAAGCTCACGGCCAGCGCGTAGCCGGCCGGGTGCAGCGGCAGGGCCGTTTGGAAGTGCAGCGAGCGTAGGGCCCAGAAGATGGCCGCGCCCGCGGCGGTGGCGGCGATGGCGGGGTAGTCGGGGCCGGGCGCGGTGCGCAGCCGGTTGGCGAGCACGGTGTACGTCTCCCGCCCCACCCACGACTTGAAGGCGATGCACTTGGCCGTCGCCCCCTCGCGCATCGTGATGTGCAGGTTGGCCCAGTAGGAGAGCAGGATGGCCGCGATGGTGGCGAGCAGGATCGCCCGACTCAGCGAGCCGACCTCGATGCGCTCCTCGCGCGCGATCTTGAGGCCCTCAAGCTGGAAGGGCATGGGGTGGCAGCGGTAGCAGCGGTTGAACCAGTAGGTGACCGAGAGGGCCGTGAGCTGCCGATCGCCCAGTGCGACCGCGCCGACGAAGTTCACAATGATGCGCTGGGGGTTGATGTAGTAGATCTCGTGCGGGGTGCCGAACTGCGCGCGCACGCGCGTCATGGCGATGGAGAGGGCATAGAAGACGGCAATGAAGCCGGCGATCAGCCACGGCCCCATGCCGGCGAAGCCAAGCAGGATGGCGAGCGCGGCGAGGCAGCAGATCAGCCCCGCGCCCGCCCAGCGGTAGAGCCGCGCCTCGTCACCGGCCCCCCGCGACCAGATGAGCCGCCAGGCACGGGAGAGGTGGCCGCGAGTGGTCAGCAGCGCCCCCACGGCCAGCGCCAACCAGGCGCCTGAGGCCTGGTGGGCCAGGTACGGGAAGCCGTTCGGCGGCGCCTCGCGCATGCCCAGCAGCTCCGCCCCGACCATCTGGGCCTGCCCGGCCAGGAAGAAGAACCAGCATGAGAAAGAGAGGTCGGACGGGATGAAGAAGGCCAGCGCGACGGCGAAGGGGTAGACGCCGTAGTAGAAACGGTAGAGCCCGCGCCAGGGATAGGCCGTGAAGCGCGGCCGGGTGAGCTTGATGAGCGGCAGGGCCGGGAGCTGGGGGTAGATCGCGCTGAGGCCGTTCACGAGCGTGATCAGCGCGCCCGCCCCCAGGCCGATCCAGATCAAGACATCAGTGAAGAAGCGCGCGCCGGGCCGGTCTCCGCGGGTCATCTCCAGGGGCAGCACGACCATGGGATAGGCCAGCTTCTCGTGCACGGTCCAGTGCCGCTGCACCAGCACATTGACGCACAGCATGGCCCCGATGAGCGCGACGAGAATCCCGCCCCAGGCCAGAAGCGGAACCACGAAGGGCCCCAGCAGATCGGGGTGCACGAAGCTCCCGCCACCCTCGTAGAGGTACTCCAGCGCGGTCAGGTCCGACACCACGAGCCAGGGCGGCAGGTACTGGTGGAAGAGGTCCTCCCACGCATTCTCGGGGGTGGCGAACCAGTGGGCGTGGCCGATAGTGCCGAACAGGTTCTGGACGAAGTCGTGCCCCGAGAGGGTCTCCGAGATGACGACCACGATGTAGGCCGTCAGCAGCTCCACGGTCGAGAGCGCCAGCCGTGGCCGGAGGCGCACCAGGATCAGGTTGAGGCCCGAGAGCAGCGCAAGCATGAACACGGGGGTGATGAACAGCGGCAGGCATGAGCCGTCCATGACGCCCCAGCGCGCCTCGGCCATCACGACCCACCAGGTGTTGACCGCGGCGAGAGCGAGGCCCAGCGCGACCGCACGCGGGCTGACGTGCCTGGGCGCGGGCTGCTCGACCTGTTGCGGCTGCTCTGGCATGGTCGCTCATCGGGAGCGCGCCGTCGGCATGCGGGCGTAGGTTCGTAGTATCGCCCGCCACGCCCTCCCGGTCGTCCGCGCCCGAGGTGGCGGCCACAGCGGCGTCGAAACTGCCGGTGTCGCGATCATCCATGCGGGACGCAGTCCCCGCCATGCCCGGAGGTGCACCGTGAGAGCACTCGCCGTCGCGATCATCATCGCCATCCCCGCCGGCATCTGCGCGGGCCAGCAGGCGACGCTCGTCCACGGCTGCGAGGGCCTCGACGGCGTGCGCGTGAGCGTGGGCGCGGAGCGTCCCGAGACGCTGCTGACCAACGCCTGGGCGGCCGAGTACGTGACGGAGGGCGTGGCCGGTGTGCGCATCTCCAGCCGCTCGCCCGAGGATACCGAGGGCAACACCTACGTGGCGGTGGACCTGGATATCGAGCCCACGGACTTCACCGAGCGCGGGCTGGCCGTGGACGCCGCCACCAGCCTGCCCGAGACCTCCAGGGCTTTCTACGTGCGCGGCTTCGATGACCGGGGCAGCATCGTGATGAGCTGGAGCAACTGGGAGGGCCTGCTGACGACGCAGATGCAGACCTTCACGCTCTACCCGGGCTTCCGGAGCGGCGAGATGAAGTGGGAGCCGGGCAGGATCGAGGCCGCGGACCGCTCGGCGGTCGTCCGGCTGCGCTTCTACACCGGCACGTCGGAGAAGGGCGCCGACTTCAGCCTCTACCTCGACAACATCCGCGCCGTCGAGCCCGGCCCGCTGCTGCACTCGTGCGACTCCACCGCCGGCGTCTCGCTCTTCTGGGGCGGCGAACTGCCGGAGACCCGGCTCGAGGTGAGCCGCGACGAGGCGCTCGTGACGGAGGGTGAGGCATGCGTGCACGCGCGCACCGTCTCGCCCGGCGAGGCCGAGGGCACCACGTACCTGGCGGTCACGGTGGACGTGCCGCCGCACGACTTCGGCGAGGGGCTGGCGCTGCTGGTGGACGCCGCGAGCTCGACGCCGGAGCACTCAGCGGCCTTCTACGTGCGCGGCTACGACACCGAGGGCCGCTGCGCCATGAGCTGGAGCGACTGGTCGAGCCCGCTGACCGCCCGGATGCAGACCTTCTGGCTGACGCCAGCCGAGTCGGGCGCGCTGGCATGGGAGCCGCAGGGCCTCGACGAGGGCGGGGACCTATCGCGAATCGTGCGGCTGCGCCTATTCGTCGGCACCCGCGACACGGCGGCGCCGATCGACCTGTACTTCGACAACATCCGGCTGGAGCCTACCGAGTAGAGCGCGCCCGCGCCCTACAGCACCACCGTGTCACCCACTGCCGCCGACTCGGCCGCGGCGTTCATCACACGCAGCACGGGCACCATGTCCTGAATCGAAGCGATAGGCGGCTCGCCGGCCTCGAAGCGCCGGAGCGTGTCGCCCACGTAGTAGTCGTAGACCTCGAGCCCGGTCATGCCGCCCACGTGCTCGTTCTCGGAGTCGCGCATCAGCAGGTCCTCGTCCCCGACATCGCCGCCGACGTGCAGGCGGTCGGTGGTAACCGAGAAGTAGCGCTCGTATCCCTCGGGGATGGTGTAGGAGATCTCCCCCACGCCGATGGCGGCGGTCTCGCGGCCGAGCATCATCAGCGTGGTGTGGTCCTCGATCTGAGCGCCGCGCAGCCCGTAGCTCCACCGCGCAGTGACCTCGGCCACGTCATCGATGAGGTAGATGAAGAGGTCGATGATGTGCGGGCCGAAGTTGAAGAGCGGCCCGCCGCCGGCGCGAGCGGGGTCGAGCATCCAGTCGCAGTGCGCGTCGATGTAGCGCTCGGGGCTGCCGGCGAAGAGCCGGTAGTAGTAGTGTATCGGCGCCCCCAGCTCGCCCGCCTCGCGCAACTCGCGCAGACGCCGCACGACCCCGTAGTAGCGGCTGACCAGCGACACGGAGGTGAAGAGCTGCTGCCGCCCGGCCCTGGCGGCGATAGGCTGGAGCATCTTCCAATCCAGGCCCATGGGCTTCTCCATGTGGAAGGGCTGCCCGCGCTGGACCAGCTCGGCCGCGACCTCGCTCATCCCATCGTGCGGGGCCGACGCGAAGACGAAGTCCACCTCGACCTCATCGAGCAGCGCGCGGAAGTCGGTATAGGTGGGGCAGTCGAGGTCAAACTGGTCGGCGATGCGGTCAACCGCGGGCTGTTCGGCGTCGGAGATGGCGACGATCTGCTGCTCCCGCTTGAGCAGAGCGGGCAGGTAGAATTCCGGCGCGTGCCAGTGGCCGACGCCAATGAAGCCGATCCTCATCATTCCGCCTCCTCGTCCGTTGTGGTGAGCGGGGCGATGTCCAGGGGTACGTCCTGCTCGTCCTCGAGCGCGGGCGGCGGGGCCATGATGGGCTCATCCACTCCGATCCCGCGCAGGTCGAGGTTCAGGTCGCCGCCGATCGGCACCGTCGCCTCGCCTTCGGCCGGCTTAAGCGGCCGGCCCTCGGCCTCGCGGAGCATTCGCCGCATGATCTCCTGCTCCTCGTCCACCAGTGCCTCGGCCTCCTCGTATTTGCGCTCGGCGATGAGATCGCGGGCCTGTTCGAAGTGCCGTTCGAGGTCGGCGGTCTCGAGGCCGGTCTCGTCCCGGAGAGTGATGTAGATCTCCTGAGCCAGGCGCATCTTGGCGCGCACGCGCTGCTCGGGCGTCATCTCCGGCGCCTGCTCCGGCTGCGCGTGGACGGGCGCGGTGAGGGCGGCGAGCAACTGCCCCGCGACGTCGCGCCTGCTGGCCGCGAACTCCTCATCCGACATGCCACGCACCTGCTCGAGGATACCGGTGATGCGACTGAGGACGACGGCTGTACGCTGCTGCTGCTCCTCGCGGGCCTCGCGGGCGGGGCGGGCGGAGCGCAGCTTCTCCTGCGCCTCCTGGATGGTCCGGCTCATCGCGCGCCGGCGCTCGCCGATGCTGTGCATGGCCTCCTTGGCCCTGTCGAGGATCTCGCACACCTGGTCGGCGTTCTTCTCGCGGATCGCCCCGGCGGCGATGTTGATGGACTCCCACACGCGGGTGAGATCGCGCTCCTCGACCCGCATGACCTTCCCGGCCAGGTCGGCCAGGAAGCGGTAGAAGCCGATCTCCGGGCCCATCGGGGGCATCCGGCCGGGGCGCTGCGGGGCGCGCGGCAGGCGCCTGCGCGGTGCGTTCCTGAGCGCCTCCACGGCCCGGTCCATCAGCCTCTCGGCGCGCTCGTACTGGCCTCTCTTTGCCGCCTCCTCGGAGCGCTGCGCGAACTGGACGGCCCTCTGCACGTCCCTGTGCTCGCGCCGCGCGGCCTGTAGCGCCGCGCCGAAGGCGTTCAGCTTCTCCTTGAGCGAATCGGGCACGTTCTCCCCGCTCATGGCCTCGATGCGCCGCTTGGCCTGTTCGAGCAGCCTCTGCACGCGTCCGGCGTTGCCCAGCCGCGCGGACTCGACCATCAGGCCCCTGAGCTCCTCGAGGTCCTCCGCCGGGATGTCGGCCCGGTCCATCTGGATGAGCGCCTGTGTGAACCCGAGGAAGTCCTTCCACAGCTCCGCGTGCTCGGCGAAGAAATCCTGGGCGTGAGAGGGCAGATCCTGCGCCTTGTGGGGATCGGGCAGGTCGTCATCACCAGTCCCATGGCCGCCGGGCGACGCAGTCGCGCCGCGGCGGTGCGAGGGCAGTGCCGGCTGACCGGCCTCCGGACTGCCCAGAGCCTGGAGCGCCTGCTGCGCCTGGGCGAAGTCTCGCTCATCGAGGGCGCGCTCGAGCCAGGCGACGCGGCGCTTCGCCACGTCGCTGGCGCTGGGGCCGGCGTACACGACCGACAGCCGCTCCACGGACTGCTCGAGAGTGTCGAGCACGTCGCGCTGCTGCAGGAAGAGTTGCACGGCGGCGATGGTCATCAGCACGCCCAGGACCGCCATGATGACGATGGCGAAGGCCACGTACGTGGCCGTTTTGGGGGGCCGCCGCTCCGGGGGCGGTTCGATCCAGCCGCCATCCCCTCCCAGCTCGTCCCGGGCAAGGTCGCCGCCCGGGAACCCGCCGGGCTCCCCGGGCTGAAGCCCCTCCTGCGCGGGCTCGCCCTCCACCTCAGCGTTCAGGTCCCGGCCCAGTTCGGACTCCTCGTGGGAGGCCTCCCCATCCCGGGGCCACTCATCGTCGCGCCTGTCGCCCAACAGCCACACTTCCCTCTTTCGGCCTATCGCTCGGTCCCGCGGTCACACAGGTGCGGCAGCACCTCGAGCATGGTGATCAGATCCAGCCGGTTGTGCTCCAGCACCTGCGCCATGCGCCCGGCGTCGCCGCTGCCCACAAACTCATGCCAGGCGTCGGGGATGTCGGCGCCGTCGATGTCGCCGAGTCGGGCGCGCCCGCACAGGTGCATCTCCAGCGTCTGCAGCCTGCAGTCCTCCCACACGCCGCGGAAGCGCGCGCGGGTCTCGTGCAGCAGGTCGAGGTGCGTCGGCGGCTCCGGGCACTCGCCCAGGCCGTGGTAGATCATGCGCTCGCGCATCATGGGCAAGTCAAAGGAGCGCCCATTGTAGGTCATGAGCACGCGGCGGTCGCGCAGCAGCCGTGCGGCCTCGGCCAGCACCGCTCGCTCCTCGGCATAGTCGCGCGCGAACATCTGCAGCGCCACCGCCTGGTCGGCGGCGTCGCTCTCCCAGACGATCATCCCCACCAGGAAGACCGGCGCGGCGGAGAGCCCGCCCGTCTCCGTGTCGAGGAGCGCCAGCTCCGCCGGGCGCGTGCCACGCAGCCTCGCCGCCAGGTCCCCGGCCTCATCCCCCGGCGGGCCGATCAGCCGCTCGAAGCGCGCCAGGATCTCCGCGCCGTGGGGGAGCATCTCGCGGGCCGGGCGAGCCACCAGCCAGTAGCTGCCCTGGTCGCACTCGATGACCTCGCCCGGCACGAGCTCCTCGAGCGGCCCGCTGGGCGGGGTGACCGGCCGCGGCCCGGCCGCTTCGGCCTCCGCCGCGGACTCCCGCGCCCTGCGCGTGCTCTGTTGGGGTGCGGGCCCGCGCGACATCTCGCGGGTGGGATTAGGCCGCCGCCGCTCTCGATCGATCTGTCTCAGGCGCCTGCGCAGGCGCTTGGGGAGCATCCTCTCACCTCATCTGTCGGGACAGCCGAATCCGTTCGGTCGAGGCGCGCGGGACGGCGCACGCTGCGCGCCCGAGGCGGTGCAACCACGCGGCCCTCAGGTGCCGCACGCACCGGCGAGTTGCTGGGCCAGGCGACCGTGCAGGGCAGCGACGTAGCTCGCCTGCGCGGCCGCCGCCTGCCACTTGGCCTCGGGCTGCTCCTCCACCTTTGTGGCCTCGTCAATCTTGCGCGCCACCACTCGGGCCTCCTCGATCAGCTCCTGGTAGCGCATCGGAGCGTCACCGACCTCAGGCGCGACTTGAGCGGCCTGCTGGATGATCTCCTGCACCATGTCGGCGCAGGCCAGGTGCGGGCGGAGGGTCTCCTCCGCCCATCGTGTGGCCTGCTCGCGCAGACTCTGCGCGTCGGGCTGGACACACTGCTCGAGGAAGGCGGCTGCGGCCTCCCAGGCGGCTGCGCCGGCCGGGGCATCGTCGATGCTGGTGGCGCGCATGACCTCCGCGGCGCGGCGCAGCACCGCGCGCAGCAGCTCCTCGCGTTCAACTCTTCGCATGCGCGCGCCCAGCGAGAACTGATGGAATGGCTCATCGCCCGCAACCCCCGAGTTCGACCGGCTCGCCTCGGCCCAGTTGCTCAGGAACCCCTCGCGGCCGGCGCTGGCGTAGCCGTCGCGGCCCGGCGGCATGAAGTGGACCCGCTCCTCGGCCATGTCGTAGCCGGTCACGATCACCCACGTGCGCGGCGAGCCGTAGAGCACCAGCACCGGGTGGCCCTGCAGCACCGCGTTGTGCACGGACTCAAAGGCCTGGTGGGCGTTGGTGCCGGACCAGACGTTGGACGCGAAGCCCAGCGCCTCGGCCACGCTCTCGAATGGGCTGCGATCGAGCGCGGAGGGCCCCAGGGAGGGCCTCTCGGGGTCGAAGACCAGGGCGAAGGCGGCGCCCGATAGCGCCACGAGTGTCTCGAGCGACCGACTCTCGCCACGGTGGGCGAGTGCGGAGCGCAGGGCGGCCAGGCCCTGCATGAGCTCGCCATCCTCGTCGGTGCCGTGGCGCGGCACATTGGCGATGATCCTCGATCGCCGCTTCAACTCCTCGGCCTGTTGCTGCTGTTGCTCCTCCCGCTTCCCGAAGTAGATCCAGCCGATCCTGCGCTTGGCCATGGCCGCGGCGTGGGTGTCGGGGTAGTGCTCGATCACCTGCTCGTACAGCGCCTCGATCTCCCCCTCCTCGGTGCCGGTGCGCTCGCAGGCGCGGGCCTGGAGCAGGGCCGCCTGGGAGCACTCTCGCCGCTGCTGGGAGTACTTGACCGTCAGCTCCTCGGCGACGTGAGCCGCCGCGGAGTAGTCCTCGGCCTCGAAGTGCGCGCGGGCGACCTCCAGCATCCCGCGCGCGCACAGGCCTTTCCGGTCCCCGAAGCGGTCGCACATCTCGTCCCAGGTGGCGCGCACGCCCTCGGGATCCCTGAGGGTCTCGCGCTGGATGGTCATGACGCGCATCAGCGCGTCGTCGGCGTAGGGGCTTGAGGGGTAGCTGTCCGCGAGCCTGCGATACTGAACCAGGGCCGCCAAGGGACGACCGGTCTCCTCGGCGAGGATGTAGGCGAGCTTGTAGAGGGCATCATCGGCGAGGGAGCTGCGCGGGTGCTCACCCACGAGCCGCCGGTACTCGTCCGCGGCCATCTGGAACTGGCCCTGAGCCAGGAAGGTCTCCGCGCGGCGATAGAGGCGCTCGGCCCTGGTGGAGCAGCCCGCGAGCAGCGCCAGCGCAAGCAGGGGCGCGGCCAGCCGTCTCACAGATTCTGCACCTCCTCCAGCGCCAGGGCAACGCGCGGGAATGTGTCGGCCGTCTCCGGGAAGGTCTCCTCGAGCGAGCGCACGAAGTCGGCCAGCGCGTGCTTGGCCGCCCGCTGGCGGATGTACTTGAGGTAGTTGAGCTGCCGCAGGCTCTCGCTGTTGGCGATCTCCTCGAGCACCAGGACCACGCGCTCGCAGTCGGCGGCGGTCTCCTTGTCGGCGCCGGTGGGGTCATCGAGCCGGAAGGTCAGATCGCGCATGACGGCCACCAGCTCCTGGCGGACGATGCGCTCGCGCAGGCACTCGTACTTGAGCTGGTCGAGGTCCTGGGTCCTGCGGGAGCGCTGCCACAGGACCGCGGTCCAGATGACACCGGCGAGGATGGCCAGCGCCACCAGGGCCCCGCGGAAGACGTTGCGGCGGGCCCGCCAGCGGGCGCGAATCGCGTCGGCATGCTGCTCGGAGAGCGCCGACAGCTCCTCCAGCACCTCGCGGGCCAGGCGCACGCCCTCGAGCCCCACCGTGCCGTCGTCGGCGGTCGCCGCGCGCCTGGCCGCCCGCGCCGCGTCGTGCCCCACGCGCTCCACGATCACGCGCTCGGTGATCCCGAGCAGCCGCCGCACGGGATCACGCTCGAAGCGCGGCGCCTTCAGCGCCCCCAGCAGGCGGCGCCAGGACTCGCGCACCACCTCTTGCGCCTCCTGCTCATCAGCGACGGCCGACAGCGCCATGGCGTACATGCCGTCGGCGCAGTGGTACAGGAGCGCGTCCAGCGCCGACACATGTCCGCGCCTGCATCCGGTGCGCAGCTCTCGCGCGGTGCTCGACGCCATCAGTCGCTCTCCTCGAAGATCGAGTCGGACAGCCCCGTGTTGACGCGATAGCCCGAGAAGCCCAGCTCGATCGTGCCGCCCTCGTCCCTGCCGCCCAGCGCACCCGCCGCCAGCTCCGTGACGATGCGCGAGGGCATCCAGTGCCGACCATCCACCAGCGTGTGCTCGAAGCTCACCCGCAGCATGCGCTTCTGCCCGCGCCAGATCTCACTGCGCAGCAGCAGGTAGCGCTCAGCGTCGATCCAGACCAGGACGCGGCCACTGCCGTCGGATGCCTCGATGGGCGAGAGCTTGACGCACCTGACGCGACGATCGCCGATCCGCCCCGAGCCCGCGAACTGGGCCGTGGCGTACTCCTCGAGGTGCTCGGCCAGGTTGCCCAGCAGCAGCGCGTCGCGCGGCAGCACCGTCAGCCCGCTCGACTCAACCTGAACCTTGTCTGGGCGCTTGTAGTAGACCTTCGCCGTGCGCCGCGGGATCTGCAGGTTCGGCGCGTCCACGGCAACGCTCACGTCGGCCGTGTAGTCCTCGACGCGCTCGGTGACCCGCACGGCCTGCTGTACCATCTCCATGGCCGACAGCGCACGCGCGGCGGGGGCTGTAAGCGCGACCGCCACCGTCGCCACCAGAGCGGCGAGCGCATGTGGCATCGCACGTCTCAGCACGTCACGTCCCTCCGATCGAATACGACCATCGCGATCGCGACCGCGACCAGGGCGTAGCCGCCAAGGTAGGCCGCCGACGTCCAGAGCGCGCGAGAGTCGATGCTGGCCGCGAACACCTGCTCGTAGATGTCCAGATGCGTGGTCAGCAGATGTGGCTTGATCGCCTCGAAGTAGGGCATCAAGCCCACCATGCCGCTGACCAGCAGGAAGGCCACCGTGAGCCCCGAAGCCGTCAGGGGGTTATCGAAGACCGTTGAGAGCATGAGCCCAAGCGACGCAACGGCACACATGGACGCGCAGGCAAGCCCGTAGGCCTGAATGACCCTCACCAGGCCGGTGTGCGAGTCAAAGACGATCAGCCCTCGCCGGGGAATCACCAGATCGCCCCACCCGAAGACGACCTGCCCTAGCCCCAGCGCGGTCAGGCCCAGGAAGAGCGTGAGGGCGACCGCGAAGCTCCAGCCCACGATCAGCTTCGCGACCAGGACCGTGCCACGCCGCACCGGCCGCGACAGGAGCGTGCGCAGCGTCCCGAGCTGCCGCTCACCGGCCACCATGGCGCCCACCACGACGGCGATGAGGACGGGCACCAGCACGGTCAGCGCGACCTCCATTGCGGCACGCGCCACGAACAGCGCGGTCACGCTCTTGCCCGCCACGATGAACTGCGGGCCGAGTGCGTCGCCGACGTCGAACCGCTCGCGCTCGTGATGGCTCCCCCATGTGATGAGCCCGACCAGCACCAGGATCACCGCGAAGCTCGCGTAGGTGATCCGCTGGCGATACAGCTTGCTGAACTCGCCTCGCAGCGCCGCCAGACTCATCGCTCGCCTCGGTCTGTACATAGACTTCTTGCCGCGCCACTCATGTTCCTGCGCCTGCCTCCACGCCCGCCAACGGATTGCGGGGACCGCTCCGCCTCGTCCTCAGTCACACCGTGGTGCGGACGACCCCGTCCGCACGGCTCTTACCTTCTGGACGCGTCGCGGTACCGACTCCGGGACAAGCGTGCGCGTGTGCCCAAGTCCTAACCTGCATCACCGCCGTCGCCCCACGCGCGGATCGCGTCCATGTAGAAGCTCTCGAGCGTCCGGCGCATGGGCGCCATCTCATGGACCCGAACCCCCCCCTCCACCAGCGCCTCGTTCAGGTCGGCCGCCTCGCGGTCCTCCGCGCTCGCCTCCAGCGTGTGGTCATCGATCAGCTCGGCATCCACGGCGGGCATGCGGGCGAAGACGTCGAGCGCTCGCTGCGCGTCGTCCACCACGAAGCGAGTGGCGGGCCTCGCGCCCTGGAGCATCCCCCCTACCTCGCCCTGCGCCACGACCTGCCCGCGCATCACCACGGCCACGTGTGTGCAGGTCATCTCGACCTCGGCCAGCAGGTGGCTGGATAGGAAGATGGTGATGCCCTCCTCGCGGAGCCTCTGCAGCAGCTCCCTGACCTCCGCCAGCCCCTCTGGGTCGAGGCCGGAGGCGGGCTCGTCGAGGATCAGCAGCGCGGGGCGTGGCAGCAGCGCCTGGGCGATGCCCAGCCGCTGCCGCATGCCGTGCGAGTAGGTGGAGACGCGGTGGTGCGCGCGCTCGCGCAGGCGCACGGTCACCAGCGCCTCCTCGATCTCATCCGGGGGGCAGCCGCCCGAGAGGGAGGCCAGAAGCGTCAGGTTCTGCCACCCGGTCAGGTGGCCGTAGAAGGCCGGCTCCTCGACCAGCGCTCCGACGCGGGAGCCGAGCGACAACCGTCGCTCGAGCGGAACGCCCAGGACGCGCGCCTCTCCCCCACTCGGTCGCAGCAGTCCGGTGAGCATGCGGATGGTCGTGCTCTTCCCGGCGCCGTTGGGGCCCAGGAAGCCGAAGACCGAGCCGCGCGGAACGGTCAGGTCCAGGCCGTCCACAGCCCGCACGTCCCCAAAGCGCTTGCTCAGAGCACGCGTCTCAATGACAGGGTCGCCCGCCAGTGGGATCCTCCTCGCGATTGAGGGCAACCAGCGCGGCGCAGATGTGGTCCTGGATCCTGCGCACCCGTTCGATGCCGCACCAGTAGCCGTTCATATAGAGGCTGAAGGCCAGCCGCTCGCCGCCGATCGCATCCGCGTACCCCGAGAGCGCGGAGACGCCCGTCAGCGTCCCGGTCTTCGCCCGGACCCGCCCGCAGGCCGCGGTGCCCCTCATACGGTAGCGGAGCGTGCCGTCCACGCCCGCGACCGGCAGCGCGCGGACAAGCGCCTCGCGGCCGCGCCCACAGCGGTGCATGTACGCCAGCAGCGCGACGGTGAACTCGGCATTCATCACGTCCGCCCGCTCCAGCCCGGAGCCGTCCAGCCAGCACAGTCCGCGCAGGAACAGGTCACGCTCTCCCCAGGTTTCGGCGCAAAGCTGGTGCGGCGTCAGATCCCCCCGCCCGGCCGCCTCCGGCAGCGACGCCAGCAGGCAGTCGGCCAGGGCATTGTCGCTGCGCTTGAGGATGCGCCTGGCCACGGCGGCGAGGCTCTCACCGGCCCAGATGCCCGGCAACTCCGAGCACTCGTACTCCGGGCCCAGAAGCTCCAGCGCCGTGGCGACGGTCACCAGCTTCATGTTCGACGCCGGGATCATCGGCCGGTCGCCGGCCAGCTCCCAGATTACATCGCCACGATCGAGCGAGAAGACGAGCGCGCTCACGCGCGCCCCCCGCAGGCCCGGATGAGCCAGCCACCCGGCCAGCGAGTTGCGTACCTCTCGCAGCGTCTCCGCGGCGCCCGGCCCGCTGCTCGCCAGGGCGAGGGCGAGGGCCGCTGCTGCACAGATCCGCCTGCGATTGAGCCGGTTTCGGGCGCTCATGCGACCACGCCATACCTCCTGACCGGGCCCGATCTGCCGCATAGAGCACGCCGGCGGTCGTGACGGGCATTATAGCAGTATGCACCGTCTCGCGGAAGTGTCGCCACGCCCGACGAAGGGCCGGCGTTCACGCCCGCACGGACAGCGGAGGGCCCGCCGACTGCGTTCAGAGGGCCCTGCGGGCCGTCCTGGCCCGCCCGGCACCAGCAGGCGAGCACTCCCCCGGAGCCCGGCGGCATTCCCGACCGCAGGCAGGATTCTGTTCGGCGGACCGCGAACCCACACTCTCATGGCCCCTCACGGGCTACTCTTCCCGGCAGCACACTGGAAAGAGGCGATCATCATTCTCACCGCGGAGAAGGTCAAGCAGGTAGCGAAGGCGATGGGCGCCGACCTGGTCGGCATCGGGACGCCCGACCGCTGGGAGGGCGCTCCCAAGCAGATGGACCCGCGCTATATCATGCCCGAGGCAAGGTCCATCATCGCCTTCGCCTTCCGCGTCATGCGCGGGGCGCTGCGGGGCGTCGAAGAGGGCACGTTCTTCTCGAACTACTCCTCCATGGGCTACGGCGGGCTGAACTGGCTGTACATCCCGCACACCATGATCAACGTCGCGAAGTTCATCGAGGACCACGGCTATGAGGCGATTCCGCTGGGCCACCTCTCGCCGTGGCGTGCGATCGACAACGAGGGGAACCTGCGGCGGGGCATGTCCCGGCCGGTCGAGCCGGGCAAGCCCTGCCCGGACATCATGGTGCACCTGCGCATCGCCGCCTTCCTGTGCGGTCTTGGCGAGATCGGCTACTCGAAGATGCTGCTCACGCCCCGCTTCGGGCCCCGCCAGCGCCTGGGCGTGATGCTCACCGAGGCGCCGCTGGAGCCGGACCCGATCATGGAGCCCTACCTCTGCGACCGCTGCATGATGTGCGTGGAGGAGTGCCCGGGCGGCTGTCTCCCGCCCGACCGCACTCTCACGGTCAATCTGGCGGGGCACGAGGTGGAGTTCGCGGACATCGACACAAAGCGCTGCAACATCTACTTCCGTGGCGGCCACATCCTCGACAACGGCCAGACCGGCGAGTATCTGACCGACCGGGACGACGTGGCGCCCGGCCCGTGGTCGCCCTTCCCGCACAAGCCGAGCAACATTTACATCCACGGCCAGGCGATCGCGGGCTCGAAGGGCTGCATGCGCGCCTGCATGATCCATCTGGAGGAGCAGGGGAAGCTGGAGAACAGGTTCGAGACGCCCTTCCGCCGCAAGCCGCTGTGGCGGGTGGACTGGTCGGAGGCGGAAGTGGCAGATGATTGAGGGGCAATCAACCGAGCTGACCGGCTTCAACATGATGCCGGCAATGGTCACCAGCACCTTCGAGGCCGACGACACGCGCCGGGAGATCTGGACACGCGGGGCCATCAGGCACCTGCTGCGCGACTGCACGGAGCGGCAGGCCTTTCCCTGCAGGGCCTGGCTCGACCCGGCGGAAGCACGCGCGAATGAGCGCACACAGGTGTCGCTGCACCTCGCGCCGACGGACTGGCCCATCGTCACGGGAGGGCGTGTCGTGCTGCTGCTGCCCCAGTTCTGGGGCGGGATCGTCCAGGAGCGCGATCCGACCACCTACCACCTCTGGCGTTCGCCCAGAACCTACCCCGGCTACATCAGCTCGCACATACGCTGGGAGACGGACGCAGAGGCGAGCATCGGTGGCACGATCACCTGCTGCGGCTCGGTGCACACCGCCCTGGCGCTGGTCGTCGAGGACGGCCGTGTCGAGCGCGGTGACGAGCTCGTCATCGTGATCGGCGACGAGCGCGGACTGGCACCGCTGACGGTGGAGTTCGCCGGGACGTACCGATTCGGCGTGCTGGTGGACGGTTCCGGCTCGGACGACTGGCGAAGTGTGCAGCCCGCACCGGCCATCCGGGTGACTCCCGGGCCCGCCGACCGGCTGCGGGTCACCCTGCCGGCCTGCCGGGAGGAGGCGGAGGTCACTCCGCGCGTGGTGGCGCTGGACGCGCACCTGAACCTCGCGGACGACGCCCCCGCCGGCGAGGTGGGGACGCGCTCGGTCGGCCCTGCGCGGGTCGCGACGGTGGCCTGCCCGGGGCGTGGCCTCGCCGGTGTCAGCAATCCATCGGTCACGGGGCCGTGGGTTGAGGGCCTTAACGTCTACTTCGGTGAGATCCACTCGCACTGCGAGCTGTCGGACGGCGTCGGCACCATCGACGACGGCTACGCCTTCGCGCGCGATGCGCTGGGGCTGGACTTCGCGGCCATGACCGACCACTTCGAGTACACCCAGCCGACGCTCTACTACCCGCCCGAGGAGCGGTGGCCGCGCACCATCGAGGCCGCCGAGCGCTTCAATGAGCCGGGGCGCTTCGTGACGCTGCTCGGCTATGAGTGGGGTGGGCGGCCGCACATCAACGTCTACTACCGTGGGGGCGAGGGCGAGATCCTCACCGCACAGACCGACTGCTCGCGCACGGCGACCGACCTCTGGGCCAGCCTGCACGAGTTGGGCCGGCCCGTGGTCACCATTCCACATCACCCGAAGTTCATCTCGCCCGCCGACTGGCGCGAGCACGACGACCGGCTGCAGCGGCTCGTCGAGGTGTACTCAGGCTGGGGCAGCTCGGAGCTGGGGAGCGAGCACACGGCGCGGGCGGCGCTGCAACGCGGATTGCGGCTGGGCTTCATCGCCGGCACGGACAACCACATCGGGCGGCCCGGTCAGGGCAACCGCACACACGAGGGCGGCGGGCTGGCCTGCGTGCTGGCGCCGGAGCTGACGCGTGAGGCCATCTTCGACGCGCTTGTCGCCCGCCGCTGCTACGCGACGACCGGCGCACGGATGCTCCTCGACCTGCGCGTCAACGGGGCACTGATGGGCTCCGAGGCACCGATGGCTCAGAAGCGCAGCGTCACGGTACGCGCGATCGGAGAGGCCGACATCCGCCGCGTCGAGATTGTCAGCAACGGCGCGGTGGTACATACTGAACAGACCGCGTCTCAGGTCGTCGAACTGCTCTGGGAGGAGCGCTCGCGGCAGGCCGCGTGGTACTACGCCCGCCTCAGCCAGGCAGACGGCCACCAGGCGTGGAGCAGCCCCGTGTGGATACGGTGACGGCGGCAGCATAGGGAACCGCTGCGGGCAGCGGTGGCAACGACCGTGATGGCCTCGAGGCGAGTACCCAAACACTAACGACCGGCTGTAACGATGGCACGTACGCAAATCAGAGAGAGGCGATCGATCATTCTGACCGCAGACAAAGTTAAGCAGGCCGCGAAGGCCATGGGCGCGGACCTGGTCGGCATCGGGACGCCCGACCGCTGGGAGGGCGCACCGGTCCAGATGGACCCCCGCTACATCATGCCCGAGGCGAAGTCGGTCATCACCTGCGCGTTCCGCATCATGCGCGGGAGCCTGCGCGGGATCGAGGAGGGCACGTTCTTCTCGAACTACTCGTCGATGGGCTACGGTGGGCTGAACTGGCTGTACATTCCGCACACCATGATCAACCTCGCCAAGTTCATCGAGGACTACGGCTACGAGGCGATCCCGCTCGGCCACCTGTCGCCGTGGCGTGCGATCACCAACGAGGGCGTGCTCAAGCCCGGCTTCTCGCGCCCGGTCGAGCCCGGCAAGCCCTGCCCGGACGTCATGGTGCACCTGCGCATCGCCGGCTACCTGTGCGGGCTGGGGGAGATCGGCTGGAGCAAGGTCTTCCTCACGCCCCGCTTCGGTCCGCGCCAGCGGCTGGGCGTGATGCTCACCGAGGCGCAGCTCGAGCCCGACCCGATCATGGAGCCCTACCTGTGCGACCGGTGCATGATGTGCGTCAAGGAGTGCCCGGGCGCGATCACGGCCGAGCGCTCGGTGCAGGTCACCCTCGCCGGTCGCGATGTGGAGTGGAACGACCTCGACACCGACCGCTGCCGCGACGCATTCCGGGGCGGGGAGTACGCTCAGGACGGCGAGCCGGCGGAGTACATGACTCACCGCGGCCAGGAGGGCATCAAGCCCGGACCGATCACGCCCTTCTACCGCAAGCCCAATAACGTGTACATCCACGGTGAGGCGATCTGCGGCGGCAAAGGCTGCATGCGCGCCTGCATGATCCATCTCGAGGAGCAGGGGAAGCTGGAGAACAGGTTCGAGACGCCATTCCGCCGCAAGCCACTGTGGCGGGTGGACTGGTCGGAGGAACCCGTGTACTCCGAGCAGTAGCCCCGGGCGCAGCCTGAAACACGCGGGCAGGTGATCGGGGGGCCGGGCAGGAAACACCTCTGTGGCTGAGCGGAGCGCGCAGACGACTATCGCAAAGAGGGAGACTGAGAATGCGTGGGACAACCCTTCTGATCGTGGTGGCCCTTGTGACGCTGCCCTGCGTGGCCATGGCGCAATACGGCATGGGCGCGTATGGGGAGGAGAGCAACGACATCCGGCTCCGGGTCGGCTGGTTCGACATGGGCGACGCGGACACGGGCCTGGGCATCGGCGCGGACTACATGTTCAGAGCGATGAACACGGACTGGGTGGTCGGGGGCGAGTGGGGCGACGCTGACGGCGGCTCATCCGAGATGTCCGCCGAGGCGCAGGGGCAGGTCGGCAGCATCGACAGCTACTGGGGCGTGACCATCAACTGGATCGCGCGGCAGGACGCGCAGCCCACCTATGACAACATGAGCCCTCGGCTCTACTTCGGCGGCGGCGTGGGCTACTACGGCGTCACCGACGGCACCGAGGACGAGGCCATCGGTTACCAGGCGCTGCTCGGCGTGGACTTCGGCGAGGACTGGTTCATCGACGGCCGCTGGGTGCTGGGGACCGAGATGTTCGACGACACCTTCAACGTGGACGGCCCGCGCCTGAGCATCGGCTTCCGGTTCAAGTAGGCGGCCTTGTAGCCAAGGACTCCGTGCGGCGGCCGGCCCGTGACGGGCCGGCCGCCGACCTTCAGGAGGAGCGCACCATGCAGTTCGCCGTCGGCTATCAGCTCCCCACCGATGACGACGAGCCGATCCTGGACGTGATCGAGGAGTACTCCGACCACATCGCGGAGGTCTACTTCCCGTGGGCGGACATGCCCTCGGGCCGCGCGCCGCTGGCGACCCGGCACGGCTACACCGACTGGAGCACCCAGCGCCAGCTCGAGCGCGACCTGGCCCGGCTGCACGAGATGGGCATCCGCCTGGACGTGCTCTTCAACGCCGCCTGCTACGGTGGGCGGGCGATCAGCCAGTGGCTAGAGAACCAGGTGCGGTCGGTGCACGACTACCTGGAGCATATCATGGGCGGGGCCGACATCTGCACCACGACCTCGCCCTTCGTCGCGCGCACCGTTCAGAGGTACCACCCGCAGGTGGAGGTGCGCGCATCGGTCAACATGAGGATCGGCACCATCAAGGGGATGCAGTACCTCGCCGATGTCTTCGACAGCTACCACGTCCAGCGCGAGTTCAACCGCGACCTCGGCCATCTGCGCGAGCTGAGACAGTGGGCGGATGAGCACGGCAAGCGCCTGAGCATGCTGGCGAACTCCGGCTGCATGTGGAACTGCTCGGGGCAGTCCTTCCACGACAACATGGTGGCGCACGAGGCGGAGATCGACGAGTGCCTCAACGTCACAGACTGGACCGCCCACACATGCTGGCGATACCTGCAGGATCGCGAGAACTGGGTGTCGGTGCTGCAGAACACCTGGGTCCGCCCCGAGGACCTGCACCACTACGAGGAGCTGTTCGAGGTCGTCAAGCTAGCGACGCGCATGCACGCGAGGCCGCGCATGGTGATCGACGCCTACGTGAACCGGTCTTTCCGGGGGAACCTGCTGGACCTGATGGAGCCGGGGTTCGGGCCGGCCTTCGCGCCGTGGATCATCGACAACACGCGCTTCCCGGACGACTGGTTCGAGCGCACCTCGACCTGCGACCGCCGCTGCCACGCCTGCGGCTACTGCAGCAAGGTGCTGGAGCAGGT
>JALGUJ010000197.1 GCA_029820945.1 Candidatus Zipacnadia bacterium
CCTCGGGCAGGTGCATGTCCAGGTGGACTTTGCGCTTGCGGGCGAAGTACTCCTCCGGCGTCATGGGTGGTCACATCCAGGGCAGGGATGCGTGCGCGCGGCCAGGTTCGAGCAAGCCGGGGTGGCGACCTCTGCATGCCACGGAGATGAAGGCGCGCCGGGGATCGCGCCAGGTTCAGGAGGATGGCCCGAGCGGGCGGCGGGAGTCGATCTGCTCCTCGGTGCAGCCCAGCTCGGCAAGGTAGTCGAGGTACTGCTCGTGCAGACGCTCGGCGACGTCCGCGTGCGCAGCGATGAGGTCCTGCTGCTGGGCGGGATCCTCGGCGGTGTCGTAGAGTTCGGGTTCGGCGGCCGCGGCGGCGTGCTGGAGGGTCCACCGGCCGTCGTTGATGGCGTTGTAGGTGCGCACCGCCGGGTCGGTGTTGATCTTCGGCGCGGTCACCGCGATCTCCCGCGCGTTGGGCCCGGAGCCAGTGAGCGCCTTGAGCACCGAGCGGCCGTGGGTGTCCGCAGGAGCGTCAAGGCCGAGGAGCTCCATCAGGGTGGGCGCGACGTCCACGGGCTGGCAGAGGGCGTGGCTCGTGACGCCGCGGGGGAGGTTCGGCGCGCGCATCAGCAGCGGGATGCGGGCGACCTCATCGTAGAACTGCCAGCCCTTGCTGCGATCCAGCACGGTGTGCTTGCCGATGTAGCCGTGCTCGCCGTGATACCAGCCGTGGTCGGAGATGAAGGCGATGGCGGTGTCGTCCCACAGGCCGAGGTCCTGGACCTTCTCGACCAGGCGGCCGATCCAGCGGTCCATCATGGTGATGGAGGCGGCGTAGAGGCAGCGGGCGTGGTGAAGCTCGTCGTCGCTGAGGTAGCCGGCGAAGTCGTAGCGCGGGTAGATGACCTCATCGCCGCCGTAGCCCGGGTTGTACATGTCGATGTAGTGGCGCGGGGGCAGCCACGGCTCGTGTACATCGAAGGTGTCGATGAACAGGTAGAAGCGTTCGTGGCTGCGGTTGCGCTCCAGCCACTCAATGGCAGTGGCGAAGGTCTGGGGGGAGGGCCAGTCGCGCTCGGTCTCGCGGCGGCAGTAGTTGCGCGACCACGGCTCCAGCCAGCTCTCGGGCCCGCGCAGCTTCTCGAGGTCGCAGGGGGCCTCGAAGTCAACCGGCTGCGTGGACCACGAGTCGGCGATGTGGCCGCGTATCCACTCGAAGCCGGCGAAGCCGATGTGGTAGTTCATCCCGGGCCGGTAGAGCTGGGCATGGTCGGTGATGAACTGAGTCACGTAGCCGTGGGAGGCGAGCCGCTGCTGAAGCGCGGTGTTGCCCGGCGCGATCGGCGCCCAGCCGGTGGTGTGGAACACGTAGTTGCTGCACATCAGGTCATGGCGCATGGGGATGGTGGGGAACGAGCCGACGTAGCACGAGTCGAAGGTCACGCCCTCAGCACTGAGCGCATCGAGGGACGGTGACTGCACCCAGTCGTTTCCGTAGCAGCCGAGGTAGTCGCGGCGGAGCGTGTCGCAGACGATCAGGATCAGGTTCACTGCGGCTCGCCTCCATGAGCAGCGATGATCGGGCTCAGGGTGAGTTCGAGGCATGGTGGCACCGGCCCTCCCCTGAGCGGCCCATCCGGGCGCTCATCTTCATGCGACGCTGCCACGGAGCGGGGGACGGCAACGGCCGGTGGGGGAGGGCTCTCTCTTGAAAGAAGACCGCCCTCGGCCGGAGCTGGACGCCAAGCTCCCTCCCCCTCGCGCAAAGAGCTTCGGATGGCGGCGCCGGTCGGCGGACGGTCGGGCGGGCGGTGGCGCGCCGGCACGGCGACGGGTTGCGGCGGCGCGAGGGCAACGGCTCGTGCAAAACAACGGCGCCGCTGCGCGTCGCACGTGGTTTCGCCCTCCATCGAGCCAACGGCGGTGATGCCCCGCACCCGCGGCGCGAAGATCACGCGCCGGCGGCAGTGCAGGCTTCGCCTGCCCCGCGCCTCGGTCGCTTCGCTCCCGGGGCGCGGCCCTGCGGCGCACCTTGGCTCCGTCCCGCCCTGCGGGGCGGACCTCCGCCTGCGTCGCGCGGCGGCTGCCGCCGGCCGCCGGCCGGCAGTACGCGGGAGGCGTCGGTCGCAGCGCGTCGAATCTCAGCCCGAAGAGCTGACGGTGATGCAGCGGAGGCACGATGAGATGCTCTACTTGACCACGGAGGGACCCGACCGCGAGCGCGGGCGGCAGCACGGAAGGGCGTTCGGCGGCGAGGTCATCGCGCGATCGCTCGAACACGCTCGGTGGGGCGAAGCGCGCCCACCCGAGCAGCGCGACGCCGCTGAGGCCATGTGGGCGTGGCTGGAGGATCACCAGCGCTGGCTGGCCGAGGAGATCAGGGGGATCGCTGAGGGCGCGGATATCCCGCTCGAGGCCGCCCGGCATCTGAGCTGCTGCTCGGCCATCTGGCAGTTCGGCGAGTGCACCACGCTCGGGTTCTGCGAGTCGGACCGCGGGCCCGTGCTCGCGAAGACCTTCGACATCGGCGACCAGCGGGATGTCTACGTGCTGCACCGCGTGATCCCCCAGAGCGGCTACCGGCACCTGCGGATCAACTGGGCGGGGAACGCCTGGGCGCCAACGGGGATCAACGAGGCGGGGCTGGCGGTGGGCGGATCATCGACGCCGGCGGTGCCCGACCAGGACGCCTACGCGATGCCCTTTCATATGACGCTCAACCCGGTCCTGCGCGAGTGCGCGACGACCTCCGACGCCATCGCGCTGCTGGAGGCGATGAACCTCGCGGGCCGCGGGCACAACTACGGGATCCTCGACGAGCACGGCGACGGGGCGGTCGTGGAGAAGGCCGGCGACAGGCAGGCGGTCGTCAGGGCCGAGCGCGACGTCATCTGCGGCACGAACCACTATACGACGGAGCCATTCGCGGACATCCCGCGACCCGAGAGCGACGCCACGAAGAGCTCCCTGGCGCGGCTGGCGTGGATGCGCGAGACCTTTATCGAGGCCGACCCGCAGCCGGAGCTGACCTTCCAGGCGCTCATCGGGGCGCTGCGCCACGATGAGGGCGACGGGCGGCTGTGCCGGAGGGGGTTCCTCGGGGGGCACACGCACTACGCCATGGCCTACGTCTGCCGCGAGCGCGCGATGTGGGTGGCCGACGGCTACCCGTGCGACAATCCGTTCGTGAAGCACACCGTGTGAGCAGGGACGAAAGGCCGGGCGGGCCCAGTTTCCGCGTCTGCCACGGCAAACGGCCCACGGGCGTGGACGCCCGTGGCACGGACCGGCCCCATGCGTCGAGGAGGGCCGGGGTGCCGACCGTGCTGATCGTGCGAAGGGGATGCACCGGCGCGAACGAAGCCGTGCGGAGGGGCGGCGTGCCCACGCCGCCCGCCGTTGGGCCGTCGTGGCTGTCGCCCCGCTGCGGTGCGACCCATGTTCGGGGGGTCATAGCTTGCC
>JALGUJ010000112.1 GCA_029820945.1 Candidatus Zipacnadia bacterium
CGATCTGCTTCAGGTTGCTCTGACAGCTCGACTGTCTCGCCTTCTCCCGTGCCCGGGCGAAGACCGGGAACAGGATCGCCGCCAGGATGGCGATGATGGCGATCACGACCAGCAGTTCGATCAGAGTGAAGCCTCGCTTCATGGTAGTACCTCCTTTGCGCCGAGACGGGCGGTTGCCCGGCCCGGCTGTAGCACGGCGTGTGCACGTTTTCTGAGGGCGCCGGCCGGTGGGCGCCCAGCACTACGGTAGAGCGTTACACGACCCCCGCCACTCCCGGCGCGGGCCCGGGTGCTTCGGGGCAAGCATGATGCGAGCCCTCAGCGGCCACCGCCACGCGGCGCTAGGGCTTGTCGGTGAGCCACAGCTCGTCGTCCTGGGCCGCGGTCGCGGCCGTCAGCCACTTCGCATGGCCGTCGCAGAAGCCGTAGTTGGCGCCACCATTGTGGCGGCGCGAGACGTTCCCAAGGCCGTCCTGCTCCGGATCCTCAGGTTTTACGACCTGGCTCGGACCATAGCAGTAGATCCCGCCCGCGCCCCAGTAGCCGGTATCGGGGTTGTCACCGATGATGATGGTCCGGGCCGGCTGCTCGACGTCCGCCATGGGCTGGGAACTGTCGCTGTCGGGCATGGTGCCCGTGCTCGAGGTATAGCCGAACTCCTGGTAGTTCCAGCCGTAGCCGCGGTCCCAGCGCGGAACGCTCGGGCAGCGGCGCACCTGGTCGTTCTGGATGTAGGGGGCGAGGGCCTGGTACCAGTACATGGTGCGGATGATGTTACCGCCGGAATCAAGGATACGCCAGTGGGACGCGATGGGGTAGGTCTCGTCGTAGTCCTGACAGTATTGCGCAATGGCCAGGTTGAGCTGCTTGACGTTGCTCAGACAGCTCGACTGGCGGGCCTTCTCCCGCGCCCGGGCGAAGACCGGGAACAGGATCGCGGCGAGGATCGCGATGATCGCGATCACCACCAACAGCTCGATCAGAGTGAAACCGCGCTTCATGGTGCTGACCTCCTTCGTCGGGTATCACACAGCCAAGCTCTGCGACCTGCCGCGGTGATTCACCACAGGTCTGATGATGTCCTCCCGGGTCGCAACACAATCTTAATGTGGCTTCCGTCCGTCGCCTCCGCACGGCACCCCGGCGCCGGCGCCCGTCGGTGAGCCACAAGCCTGTCGTCCTGGGGCCCGGTCGGCTAGTAGCGCCAGTACCCTGCCGGCGCGGCCGGCGAGGTCACGAGGCTCTCCCGCGAGAACCACTTGGCGTGGCCGTCGCACAGGCCCATGTTCCCCCCGCCGTTGTGGCGGGCGGGCAGCAGGGTGGCGTGGCGCCGATAGAGGTACCGTATCCCGCGGTTGCCGCGCGCACTCTGGTCCTCGCAGTCGCCCAGCAGGATGGTCTGTGCCGGGTACTGGATGTCGGCGAGGGGCGTGGAGTAGTGAGAGCCCAGGCCGCTGGTGCTGCTGTTGTACCCGAACTCCTGGTAGTTCCAGCCATAGCCGGGTGCCCCCGCGGCGGGATCGGCGCGCGGCTGGCTGGGGCACTTGAGGACCTGGTCATTGTTGATGTAAGGCTCGAGCGCCTCGTACCAATACGTGTAGGTACTCGACGGGTTGTGGCCATCGTTTGAGGGCCAGTGAGAGGCGACGGGCAGCGTCTCGTCGTAGTCCTGGGCGTACTGCGCGACCGCCAGCATGATCTGCTTGACGTTACTCAGGCAGCTCGACTGGCGGGCCTTCTCGCGCGCGCGTGCGAACACCGGGAACAGGATCGCCGCCAGGATGGCGATGATCGCGATCACGACCAACAGCTCGATCAGAGTGAAACCGCGCTTCATGATGCTGACCTCCTTGCTCGGGCCTTTTGGGCTGCAGTCAGGTCGCTCCCCCCACCGGATTTCCCCGCACTCGCCACTCCTCCTCCTCCTCAACGCCGAGTGATTCTGCGCCGCGCGGGGGCTACGGGTTGTCGTCGGCGCTGGGCGTCCAGTAACCGGCGGCCATGCTGCCGGCCCACTTCACGTGCCCGTCCAGGAACGCGTAGTTGTTGCCGCCGTTGTGGAAGTGGTAGCTTCCATCGGCGGCGCGCGCCTCGTAGTAGCTGTGAACGCCGCCATCGTGGTCGCTGCCGCCGCTGTGCTCGAACTCGTAGATCATGACCGTCTCGCCCGGCGCCTCCATCTCGGTGAGCGCGTGGCCCACGTAGTGGTCGAAGGGCAGGTAGTTACGCGCGCAGGTACGGCCGCAGACCGGGCATGGGGTCGTGGCGTCGCAGTTGCCGGGGTGAGCCGGCGAACCCCCGGGCCAGGTATAGGACAGGGCGTAGGAGCCGATGTCGGCATGAGAACGGCTCGCGGAGTGCGTGGGACATTCGAAGACGCGGGCGTCTGTGACGTAGGGGTAGACCATGCTCGGCACGCGGAAGGCTGTGTTGTCCGCGTGCCAGCGGATGGGCAGCCGCCCATCCCAGTCGCGGGCGTAGCTCAAGGTCGCCACGGCGAGGAGCCTGAGGTTGCCGGCGCAGCTTGACCGCCGGGCCTGCTCACGCGCGCCCGCCGGCACCGGCAACAGCAGCGCCGCCACGAGAGCGACGAGAGCGATGACGACCAGCAGCTCGATCAGAGTGAATGCACTCGGCCGCACGACACCCCTCCCCCACACCCAAGCCGTCGCAAGGCCACGACCGTGGCTGTCGCTGCACCCGACGCGGGGGCCGCGGCCGCGCGGCCGCGGCCCCCGCGAGAGCGGTGTCGCGTCGGGCTCAGATGTTATCGTCGGCGCTGGGCGTCCAGTAGCCCGCATCCATGCTGCTGGACCACTTCACGTGGCCATCGAGGAACGCGAAGTTGTTGCCGCCGTTGTGGACCTGGTAGCGCTCGGTGCGGGCGCGCGACTCGTAGAAGCTGTGCACGGCCGAGTCGTGGTCGGTGCCGCCGGCGCCCTCCATCATCTCGTAGATCATGACGGTCTCGGCGGGCACCTCAATACGCGCCTGCTTGAGCGCCCTGTAGCCGTCGAAGGGGAAGTAGTCCATGGCACAGGTGCGGTTGCAGACCGGGCACGGAGTGCTGGCGCTGCACGGGTCCGGGTGGGCCGGGCCGCCGCCCGGCCAGGTGTAGGACAGGTTGTACGTCCCCAGGCCGGTGTGCGTCCTCTGCGTGGACCAGCTCGGGCACTCGAAGATCTGGAGGTTGTTGATGTAGGGGTAGATCATGCTCGGGATGCGGAAGTCGGTATCGTCTGCGTGCCACCGACACATCAGACGCTCATCGTAGTCCTGCATGTACATCAGGCTTCCGAGGGCGAGCTGCTTCATGTTGCTGGCGCAGCTCGACTGGCGCGCCTTCTCGCGCGCGCGTGCGAACACCGGGAACAGGATCGCCGCCAGGATGGCGATGATCGCGATCACGACCAACAGTTCGATCAGTGTGAAGCCCACACGTCGCATGGCCGTCTCCTCCCTTGCGTCTGTCTTCGGCGCGGTCTTCGCCGGCAGCGGATACGCCCTGGTAGCAGCCGGCTTCTGCGCCGTGGCGAGCCGAGTAGGGGCACCACCTGCACCCGGCCCGCCGCTCCCTATCGCCACGACAGCTCTCGCGTGTCTATTGCTTCACCGCCCGCTCCTGAGAATCCTCCTGCCCTGCAGCAGAATCTTAATGTGGGCCGGCGGCGATCACGGCTGTGACGAGCCGGACTCGCGCGCCCCAGCCTGCAAGACCTCGCTCAATTGCCCCTGCGCCTCACTTGCCGTTGTCGTCGAGGGCGTGTCGCGCGGCTCACTCAACCTCGACGCCCAGGTCGGTGACCGTGAAGAGGGCGGCGAAATCGTATCCCGCCTCCACGACGGCCTCGCGGCCGCCCTGGAGCCGGTCCACCATAACGAGGACCTGCACGACCCTAGCGTTGCACTCCTCCTCGACGGCCCTGACGGCCGCAAGCGCCGAGGTACCGGTGCCGATCACGTCCTCGAGCACGACCACGCGGGCGCCGTCGGCCAGAGGGCCCTCGACGCGCTGGCGGGTGCCGGGCTGGTCGCGCTCTCTGCGCACGATGAAGGCGTCGAGCTTCTGGCCGTGGCAGACACTGAGCGCCGAGACGGCACCGGCGATGGGGTCAGCGCCGATGGTCATGCCGCCCACCGCCTGCACGCCCATCCCCTCGAGCTGGTCCAGGATCACGCGCGCAAGGCAGTAGAGCCCCTCGCCCATGAGCGTGATCTGGGTCTTGTCCACGAAGTAGCTGCTGGTCAGCCCGGAGGCGAGCACGAAGTGGCCGTGCCTAATAGCGCGCTCCATGAGCAGCTCCCTGAGGCGAGCGCGCAGTGTCGCCACATCAGAGGCGGGGCCGACTGTCTCCATCGTTGCCAGCTCCTTCGCGGACCGTGGATCCGCCGTCGCGCGTTGGCCGCGGGCGGATGCGCTGAGGCGTCGTCCCGGCCCGGCAACTCGGCGTCGGCGGGCGTGACCCGGCACGGTACGGGCCGCCCGCGGAGGGTGTCGGTCACCGGCTGTCCGCCTGTCCGCGAGTGACGGGTGGGTAGGGTCTCCAGCGGCCCGCAGACCGCCGCGGCGTGGGCTACCCGGCCTGCTGCGCGAAGTCGCGCACCACGTCTAGCGTCTCCGGGGCGGTGAAGAGCCGGTACAGAGAGCTCCAGCTTACCGTGCCCGGACGCTGCGCGGGATCGAGGGCGGGCATAAGGCCCAGCCGATCTACGAGGTCGGCGGATATCTGCCACGCGTTGGCCTGCCACTGCTCCTCGGACAGCAGGCGAACCTGGTCGCTGTGCTCAATGGCGATCTGAGCCGCCCGCTCGAACTCGGCGCTCTGCGGATCGTAATACGCGGCGAGGTACTCGTTGATGATGGATATTCTGCCGGTAACGAAGTTGAAGGCGTCGAGATACTTGACCCTCTCGAGCATGCGCCCCGCCTCCTCTATGCGCCCGAGGGCGATGCGCTGCATCCGCAGGCGCTCCTGGAGGCACTCTTCGGGACGGATCGACTCTGGCGGCGTCCAGTCGAGCAGCGTGTTCTGCTCGGGGTAGAGGAGCTCGGCGATAAGCTGCATCTCCTGGTCCACCGCCCGGTAGAGGTCCAGTCGGGACTCGTCCCGCTCCTCAAGGAACTTGTCGATTACCTGCCTCAGTTCGTCCGGGAGCTCCTGGCCGGCGGCCATCAGGCTCCTGGCGCGCATCAGTTGCGGCTTGAGGGCCTCAAGTCGATCCTGGTATCCGCTCCGGTACTGCTCCATCAGTTGCTGAACGCGCTCCAGCGGGATGATCATACGCTTGGCCTGATCCGGCTGCAGGTCGATACGGAGGAAGAGGTTGAGCGCATCCGCGCGGTCGAGCGCGTCCTGAAGGTCGTCGGCGGCCACCGCTCGGATCGCCATCGACGCCACCATCAATACTGGCACCAAAGCTGCCATCATCGCGATACGTCTGGTCACTGCTCCTCACCTCCACCACTCTGGCGAAGCGCGCGCAGCACAGTCGGCGTCCTGTCACTGCGCATGAGCCTCAGCAGGTCGTCCCAACCGACCTGATCTGGCGCCGGCTGGGGGATCCCGAGCGCGGCCTCTATCTGCTCGGGAAGCGTCTCGCGCTGCTGCTGGTAGTGGGGAGGCGCCCAGGAGTGGACCTGGTCGAGGATAGCCAGCACCGCGGCGGTCGTGGCGCCCAGATTGGGCGCATCAGGACCCACCAGGGCCGTGGCAATGCGCCGGGCCTCGACCTCCGCCAGCACGCGGTACTCGTCAGGCATCAGATCGCGCAGCGCGTCCAGTTCGACGAGGATGAAATCGCCGACGCTGCTGATCCCGCCCATGCGCTGCTCACGGGCTATGCGCTCCCGGGCCTGCGCGGGGCCCTCTACGAGCGCTCGCTGGCCGTCACTGAGTGTGCGGAGGAAGTCCTCGACTGCCTCCCACTCAGCGTCGCGCAGATCGCTCTCCTCAGCCCTGAGGTCGTTGATGGCCCGGTCGGCCGCCCGCTTCTTCCGGGACGGAACGCGGCTCCCCGTCAGCCATGCCTGGTTGACCGCCTCGATGTCATCGTGGTGATCCTGCCAGACCTCTTCGCGCAGCCGGGCGAGTTCGGCGCGCTGCTCGGCGACATCCGCGTGCAGCGCCTGCAGGCGCTGCATCTGCTCTTCGGTGAGCTGCAGCCTGCGGACGGTCATCAGCAGCAGAGCGTCTGCGTAGACGTCGGCCGCCTCATCGGTGGCCCCAAACCCCTGCGATTCGGGCGTCTCCTCCTCAGGCTGAGCGACTGCGACGCCGGCCAGGAGAGCCAACGCCGCGATAGTCCCCAACGCCTGCCACCTGCCCATCGATCATTCACCTTCAGGCCCTGTTCTTGCAGTTCCCGGCGAAGTCTAACACAGGCCAGAGTGCCGGTCAAAGGGTTGCGGCGGTGACATCGACGACAGCCGCGTCCGGCGAACAGCCAGATGCACAACGGCGGCAACGGCCGACCGCCCCACGCAGGCGCTAATGCCGGGGCGAGTCGCACACGCACGGTCTCTCCCCACACTTGGGGCAGCCCGAGCCGAATCGATTCGCGGCCTCCTCCATGTCCACTCCCGCGAGGCTGGCGGTGGTCGTCAGCCAGGCGAGCACATCCGAGAACTCCTCGACCATCCTCCGGTGATCCCCACCCCTCAGCGCGCGCGCCAGCTCACCGACCTCCTCGACCAGCCACATGAAGGTGCGCTCCAGGCCGCGCTGGGCGTCCCGCTCCCCGTAGGTCTCGTCGATGATTCGCTGGAAATGCGCTATCCTCATTGTCTGCTCCCTGCGACGATCTCCCGTCCGCTGCGGTTTCGGTGCAGGGGGGCGCCGCGCCTCCCTCCACGGAGGATTCCCCGCGCAGGAGGCGAACGTAGACCACACATGTGGGGGAACAGCATCGTGAAGAGCGTAGTGAATCGCGGTGCCACGGCCGCGCCGGGCCACAGCAGCCGGAAGGGGCCGGGCTTCACGCTCATCGAGCTGCTCATCGTCATGGCCATGGTCGCCGTCCTGGCGGCTGTCATCCTCGCGGTCTTTCCCGGCGCGAGGGAGATGGCCAGGCGGGCGGCCTGCGTCTCCAACTGCAAGCAGCTCGTGGCGGCCGCGCGGATGTATGCGCAGGACCATGACCGGCGGTTCGTGCCCGCGCGCACGCGGGCGGCGCCGCCCAACCGCGGCTATACCTGGTGCGTCCTGCTGCAGCCGTACATCGAGAACGAGCAGATCCTGATCTGCCCGAATGACCCGGAGCCGACGGCGACGGCCCAGAGCGTCTGCCTGCCGCACAGCTACGGGGTCAATTACCGGCTGACCTACAACACGGCCTTCGGGTGGAGTCCGGGGGCGATGACGAGTAAGATGACGGCGGTCTCGAACCACAGTGAGCTGATCCTGCTCTTCGAGATCGACAGCAGCCTTGAGACGATGGGCGCATCGTACGTCCGGCATCGGCTCTCGCGCGTGAAGGCCCGCCACGGCGACCGAGCGGTTTTCGGCTTCGTGGACGGCCACGCGAAGGCCTACGAGCCGAAGCAGACAGTGGGCGAGACCGTGAACATGTGGGAGCCGCAGTAACGGCGGCAGCGAAAGCAACGACGGCCACGAAAGCGACAACAGCAACGACGGCGGCAACGGCACGACGGGGGATTGCTCAATCGAGGAGAGCCCGATCGCCTGCGTCGGGTTGACCATGCGCTTCCACCGCATGAGCCAGATAGCAGGCTGACTCGATCGCGTAGGTCGGGCTTCCAGCCCGACTCGACAAAGGGAGGCACAGAGGAGCAGACGAGAGCGTGGCTGGGGTACGCCGAGCGAGACGTGAGCGCGGCACAGACGCTCGTTGAGGGCGAGTACCATACCGGCGCGCTTTCTGCTACCAAGAGGCAATCGAGAAGGCCTTCAATGCGCTCATCTTCGACCAGACGGGCAGAGAGCCGCCGAAGACACACAACCTTGTCCGCCCAAAGCAGCTCGCGGAAGCTGACTCGACCAGCGAACGCTTATGCTCTTCCGGGAGCTGGGGATGAGTTGCATCGAGTGTCGGTATGCCAAGGCAAGCCTGGCATCCGTAGACGAGATGGCTTGCGAGCGCACGGGTGATTACCCTACGGGAGCCTGGGCGGCGGTCGAGTGGGCGTCATAGACGCTGAGATGACCCGCCTTGCCGGGCGGGCGAATGAGCTTCCCCGAGCACGTCATCGAGGCGGGAAGGCGCGTCTTCCCGCCGCCCGATGCAGCGGAAGAGGAGACAGTCGATGGACCTTGACGAGCGGCAGATAGCCGTCTCCGAGATGAGCGACGACGAGCTGCAGGGGGTGCTCGACGAGCACGGCGTGGGGCTGACCGTCGGCGAGGTGCGGCGAGTCGCCGACCTGATCGGCCGCGACCCCACGCTGGTGGAGCTGCACATCTTCAACGTGGAGTGGAGCGAGCACTGCTCCTACAAGAGCTCCAGGGGCAGCCTGAGGCTGCTGCCCACCGACGCACCCAACGTCATGCTCGGCCCGCAGGAGGATGCGGGCATCGTCTTCTTCACCGAGCACGCAGGGCGGCGCTGGGGCATCGTCATCGCACACGAGAGCCATAACCATCCCTCCCAGGTGCTGCCGAATGAGGGCGCGGCCACAGGAATCGGCGGGATCGTGCGCGATGTGGACTGCATGGGCGCCCGGGTGTTCGGAACCGCCGACCCACTCCGCTTCGGCGACCCGGAGAGCGAGCACGCCGAGCGCACCCGCTGGATCGTGAGCGGCGTCGTGGACGGCATCTGGCAGTACGGGAACGCGCTGGGTGTGCCCAACCTCGGCGGGGACGTCTACTTCGACGAGACTTTCGACGACAATTGCCTGGTCAACGTGGTCGCGGTGGGGATCGTCGCCGAGGATGAGATCATCCACTCGGCGGTCCCGCCGCAGGCGCACGAGGAGCAGTACGTCCTGGTGCTGCTGGGCAAGCCCACCGACGACTCGGGCTTTGGCGGGTCGGCATTCGCGTCGAAGATCCTTGACGAGGAGGAGCAGGCCGAGGACCGCGGCGCCGTCCAGGTGCCCGACCCCTTCCTGAAGAACGTGCTCGCCATGCGCAAGGCCAACGAGGCGGTGCGGGAGCGGGCGCGGGAGCTGGGTATCGTCATTGGCATGAAGGACATCGGCGGCGGCGGCCTCGCCTGCGGCACCTCCGAGATCACCGCCGCCGGCGACGGCTTCGGCGTGGACATCGACCTCGAGCAGGTGCACATCGGCCTGGAGGGCCTGCTGCCGGAGACCATCATGTGCGCGGAGACCCAGGAGCGCTATGTGCTGGCCGTGCCGGAGCGCTTCGCGGACGAGGTGCTGCGCATCTACAACGAGGACTGGGACCTGCCCAACGTCTACGAGGGCGCCTGTGCCCGCGTTATCGGGCGGATCACTGAGGACGAGATGTACACGGTTCGCTTCGGCGGCGCCATCGTCACCCAGGCGCCGGTGCAGGTGGTCACCAGCGGGATCGAGTACGACCGCGAGGAGCAGGCGCAGGAGTGGACCGAGCAGGAGCCCGAGTTCCAGCGGCCGGCGGACCTGGGCGAGGCACTGCTGAGGGTGCTGGGCAACAGGAACGTGTGCTCGCGCGAGTACATCTACCGCGCCTACGACAGCGAGGTCCAGGGCAATGCGGTGCTGCGGCCGGGAGAGGCCGGGGCGGGGGTGGCGCGGCCGCTCGAGGGCTGCGACGCAGCGATGGCCCTGGGTGTGGCGGGGAACCCGCGCTACGGCCGCATCGACCCCTACTGGGGCGGCGCGACCGCGGTGGCGGAGGCCATGCGCAACGTCGCGGCGGCCGGCGCGGTTCCCCAGGCGCTCACAGACTGCCTCAACTTCGGCAACCCCGAGAAGCCCGAGCAGTTCTGGCAGTTCCGGGAGGGCGTCAGGGGCGTGGCCGATGCGGCCCGCAACCTCTGGCTTAAAGGCCACCCGGACGGTACGCCCACGCCGGTTATCTCCGGGAACGTGAGCCTCTACAACGAGTCGGCGACAGGAAGCTCGGTGGCGCCCTCGGCGATCATCGCCTGCGTGGGCGTGCTCGACGACTACTCGACGGCGGTCACCGTGCAGTTCAAGCGGCCCGGCGACGCCATCTATCTGCTGGGCGAGCGCAGGCACGAGCTTGGCGGCTCCGCCTACTACGACGTGCTGGGCCTGGGCCTGGGCGCGAGCGTCCCGCGCGTGGACTGGCAGGCCGAACGGGCGCGCATCCACGCCGTCACCGACGCCATCGCCGAGGGCCTGGTGGCTGCCTGCACGGACGTCTCCGACGGCGGCCTTGCGGTGGCGCTGGCAGAGATGTGCATGGGCCCCTTCGGCCGGGGCGACGTGGGCGCGGCGGTGGACATTCACCCGGCGCTCAACGGCCTGCGGCCTGACAGGGCACTCTTCAGCGAGTCCGGTGGCTTCGTCGTTGAGGTCAACGACGGCCGCCGGGAACGCTTCGAGGAGCTCATGCGCGGGTATGGCGTCGAGCCGATCCGGCTGGGGGAGACCATCGACGAGCCGAGGCTTGAGATCCAGGCACGAGATGAGGACCTGGTCGCCCTCACCACGGAGGCGATGGCTGAGGAGTGGCTGAACGCTCTCCCGCGCATACTGCATGGCTAGGAGGATCACGAATGGCTGAGGTCGATATCCCGGACACGATGCATGCGCTGCGGCTCACGGGCGTGGGCATGGAGAACGTGGTGCCGGAGGAGGTGGAGGTACCGCGGCCCGAGCCCGACCAGGTGCTGTGCCGAGTGGAGTGCGCAGCCGCCTGTGCTTCGGACAACAAGATCATCGACCAGGGCGCGGAGCACTCGCTGATGCATGGGTGGGACCCGGCGCGGTGGCCGGTGACGCTTGGCCATGAGGGCTGCGTGACGGCCGTCGATGTCGGGCGCAACTGGGAGGACAAGATCCCGGTCGGCGCGCGCTTCGCCGTGCAGCCCGCCGTGCCCTCGGCCCCGTCGCGGCACCGCGACCGCTACGTCAACGAGGGACGGGGCATCCGCAAGATTGCGGTGGGCTACACCCTCCCCGGCCTCTTCGCCGAGTACGTCATCATCGATCCCGAGGTCATCGGCTGCTCGTGCCTGGTGCCGGTTCCGCGGGGGGACGTCCCGCACTTCGCCTGTGCTCTGTCCGAGCCCATCTCGTGCGTGGTCGCGGCGCAGCAGCACAGCTTCCACATCGTCAAGGAGTCACCGGACACGCCGCGTCAGGCGCAGTTGGGGCTGCTGCCCGGCGGCACCACTCTCGTGCTCGGCGCCGGCCCCATGGGCCTGTGGCACATCGAGATCGGCATGAGCTATGGGCCCAGGACGATCATCGTCTCCGAGCCCAACGACGCCCGGCGCGAGAAGGCCCGCCAGTTCTTCGCCCACCGCGCCCGCGGTGTCGGCATCAACCTGGTGCTGACCACCCCGGACATGCTCGAGGGCGTCATCCAGGACGTCACCCGTGGCGAGGGCGTCGATGACTGCATCGTGGCGCTGGGGGTCAAGGGCGTGCAGGAGAAGTCCTTCGACTACCTGGGGCCGGGCGGCGTCACGAACCTCTTCGGCGGCGTGAAGGCGGACGACCGCATGATCCAGGTGGACGCGCGGCGCATCCACTACGACTCGATCTCCGTGGTCGGATCCAGCGGCAGCGATCCCTCCGACATCGCGGAGACGCTGGCGATGGTCGCGAGGGGGAAGATCGAGCCCGGCAAGTACGTCGCCGCCGTGGGCGGCCTCGACGCGGCCCGCGACCTGATCGCCGCCGTGCGCGAGCAGCGCATGGAGGGTAAGGGCGTCATCTACCCGCATCTGCGCAGGCCCCTTGCGGAGGTAGACGGGTGGTCGGCCGAGCAGGAGAGGGAGCTGTTGGCCTGCACTTAGCTTGGTGGCTTGTGCGTGGTGGGCTGAGTTCGTGCGAGCCCTGCGAGCGCGGCGCGGTCGGCGCAACACGAGGTCCTTGCAGCTCAGCGTCTGAGGATGAAACAGATGGAGAAGCTGGTACAGATTGGGGCGGGGAACATCGGCCGCAGCTTTGTGGGCCAGATCTTCTCGCGCGCCGGATACGAGGTCGTGTTCGTGGACATCGACCAGACGATCATCGATGCGCTGAATGATCGCGGGCGGTACGTGGTCGAGATCAAGGACCGCGAGCCGAAGGAGATACTGGTCGAGAACGTGCGCGGCGTGCACGGCCGCGACACCGAGGCGGTGGCCGCGGAGCTGGCCGACTGCCGCGTCGCCGCCACCGCGGTGGGGCCCGCGGCGCTGCCCTACATCTACCCGAACCTGGCCGCCGGCCTCGTGCGCAGGCGACAGGCGGGCAACGGGCCGCTCGACGTCATCATCTGCGAGAACATGCGCAACGCCGCGGAGGCCATGTATGAGGGGGTCGCCGAGCACCTGCCCGTCGGCTTCCCGCTGCGTGAGATGCTGGGCGCGGTGGAGACGAGCATCGGCAAGATGGTCCCCATCATGAGTGAGGAGGTGCGCGCGCGCGACCCGCTGCTCATCTACGCCGAGGCCTACAACACCCTCATCTGCGACGGGACGGCCTTCCTCCGCCCCGTTCCCGATGTGCCCGAGCTGGACCCGCAGCGGAACATGAAGGCCTATGTGGACCGCAAGCTGTTCATCCACAACCTGGGTCACGCCCTGTGCGCCTACTTCGCGCACCTGGAGGCCCCCGAGCTTGTCTACACCTGGGAGGCGGTCGAGCATCCTACCGTCGGGCCGGCCACGCGCGAGGGGATGATGGAGTCGGCGCGCGCCCTGATCGCCGCCTACCCCGACGAATTCACCGAGGAGAACCAGCGCGAGCACGTGGATGACCTGCTGCAGCGGTTCGAGAACAAGGCCCTCGGGGACACGATCTACCGCGTGGGCCGCGACGTGCGGCGCAAGCTGGGCCGGGAGGAACGCGTGGTGGGAGCGCTGCGCTTCGACGCCCGGTGGCACACCGACGCGCCCTACACGGCGCTGTGCGCCGCCGCCGGCATGCGCTTCCGCGCCACAGACGAGAGCGGCGAGATGTACGAGAACGACCGCGACTTCGCCGAGCACGTCTATCCCGAGGGCGCCGAGCACGTGCTGCGCGAGGTCGCCGAGCTGCGCGAGGACGACCCGGTGGATCAGGCGGTCTTCGAGGCGGTCATGGCCGCCGACGAGTTCGTCGGGGAGCGGCTCAGCACGGGGGAGAGCATCCTCGACCTGTCGGATGCCGGGTTCGGGCGGTTCGGCGAGGAGTAGCCCGGCGCGGCGCCGAAGGCAGGTCTATGCGATGCGCGCAACAACGGCCGCCCTGGTGGCGGCCCTCACTCTCAGTCTGACTGGAGCGATCACCATGGCGGATGACGACCTCCCGCCCCCTGAGACGCGCGGCGTGTGGTACCACTGCGGCTCGGCCAACCTGCTACCCGATCAGGGCGCGGTCTACTCCGGGCCCATGGCCACCTACTGCGTGTGGCATCGGCCGATGGCCATCTACGCCGAGGGGGTTAACCGCACGTTCTTCGTCTATGGCGGCGCGGGCAACAGGCCGACGATCAGCTTCTATGACCACGACTCCGGTCGGTGGGCCTACCCGGTGGTTATCGGCGAGAACCCCGATGGTGACGCGCACCGCAACCCGACGCTGCACATCGACGAGGAGGGTTACCTGTACATGTTCTGGGGCGCCCACGGGCATCAGACGCACGTGCATCGCTCGGTGCGCCCCTACGAGATCACTCAGTGGGAGGAGCGGGCGGAGGTGGAGCCTGACGGCGGCACCTCCTATCCGCAGCCGTGGATGCTCCGCGACGGCGAGATCTTCGTCTCCTACCGGAAGGCACCGGGCTGGCGCTTCCGGACCTCGACCGACGGCGCGCGGACCTGGTCGGAGCCGACGGACATCTGCGCCTTCGGCATGAATGCGGCGGCTCGGGGCACAGCCGAGTTCTCGATCTACGGCGTGACCGTGGCGGAGGACGGGGAATACCCGCGCAGGCTGCACTTCGCCTGGTCGCGGCTGGGCGGCGGGACGCCGGAGGAGGTCGAGAGCAAGCACCTCTGGGGACGGCGCTACAACGTCTACTACGCCTACACCGACGACGGCGGCCGCACCTGGCGGCGCAGCGACGGCACGGCCTACGAGCTGCCCATCGCCGAGGACGAGGCCGAGCAGCTCTGGGACTCGGGAACGCATGGGGTCTGGCTCAAGGACATCCAGCTCGACTCGGCGGGCAACCCCTACATCCTCTTCCTCGACGCCGAGGTGGAGACGTTCCACGCCTGGTGGAAGGTCGCGCGGATGACCGAGGCGGGCTGGGAGATCGTCGGTGTGACCGAGAGCGACCACATGTACGACGCCGGCTGCCTGATGATGCTGGCGGATGACGACATCCGCATCTGGGGGCCCAGCAGGGACCTGCAGCCTCACGAGGACGGCGGCGAAATCGAGGAGTGGCGGTCCAGCGACGGCGGCGCCACGTGGGCGCTGGGCCGGCAGCTCACCTCCGGCTCGCAGTGGTCGCACAATCACGTCAAGCCGGTGATGGGCCATCGGCGAGGGCCGGGCGACGTGCGCGCGATCTGGAGCTACGGGGACTCGCGCCGGCCACCGGAGACGACCGACGTGCGGCTCTACTACATCGGCGATGGCATGGACCAGGGCCGGGAGATCCCGTTCCCGCCCGGCCCCGAGGCGGACGGATGATGGAGAAGCGGTACCCGCTGCGGCGCTGCGAAAGCTGCGGGGCGCGCGACGTCTGCGCCTGCCGCGGCGCGGCGCAGCTTTCCTGCTACGTGGTCGAGCGGCTCACCGAGAGCTTCGGCGCGGACGGCATCGACACGCCGGGGGAGGTCGGGACGCCCGTCCCCTCACGCGCTCGGGTGCTGGAGGCGCTGCACTGCTTCATGGACGTGCTCTTCCCGGGCCGGATGCAGACCGAGCTTGACGCGGGCGCCTCGACCGAAGGCTTCGTGCAGGAGCGGTTGGCGCGGGGCCACCGGCTGATAAGGCGCGAGATCGAGCGCGCGCTGCCCTTCCGCTGGACCGGGGCCTACGCGCGCAGCAAGGGGAAGGCCGCGGCCGACCCGAACATCCCGGAGACGGCGGCGCTGCTCGCGAACCGCTTCGTCGCGGAGATCCCGAAGGTGCGCGAGCTGCTCGTCGCGGACGTGCAGGCCGCCTACTACGGCGACCCGGCGGCCCACACCTACGCCGAGATCATGCTCAGCTATCCCGGCCTGCAGGCGATCACCGTGCACCGCATCGCGCACATCCTCTACGCCCTGGACGTGCCGCTGATCCCGCGCATCATGAGCGAGCACGCACACACAACCACCGGCATCGACATCCATCCCGGCGCACAGATCGGCCACAGCTTCTTCATCGACCACGGCACGGGCGTGGTCATCGGCGAGACGTGCGAGATCGGCGACGACGTCAAGCTCTACCAGGGCGTTACGCTGGGAGCCAAGAGCTTCCCGCTCGACGAGGACGGCAACCCGATCAAGGACATCAAGCGCCACCCGACGCTGGAGGATAACGTCATCGTCTACGCGGGAGCGACGATCCTCGGCGGCGACGTAGTCATCGGCAGGGGCGCGGTGATCGGCAGCAACGTCTGGCTGGTCGAGTCGGTGCCGGCGGGCAGCACCGTGATGCAGAGCGACGTGAAGGTACGCGTCAGGCGCAACGAGGGCAGTTAAGGGCCCAACTGGAGGGACAGCTATGGAGACGCAGACGCCGAGCAGTCACATCAAAGAGGCGGAGATGATCCTCGACGACATGCAACGACCGATGGAGATGCGCTACGCCGGCGCCCAGGCTCACGCCATGCTGGCTATCGCCAAGATCATGCTCGGGCAGATGGAGGAAGAGACGGACTAGCACAGGCGCCGGCCGCATCCAGATTCGTGTGCCCGGCGCGGTACATCTCGAGCGCATTGTGGGCGGGACGGCGTTGGACGTACGGAGGGGCCGCGCGGAGCGAATGGACACGGCAGCGTGGCGCGCTTCTACGAGCTTGAGACGAACCGGCCCATCTACTTCGATCGCGAGTACCAGATCACGTATTGCCCCGAGGATGTGCCGAAGCACTACGGCTTCATCCGCGAGAGCCGGCTGGACGAGATCGAGGCGGAGTATGAGCGCCTGCTGGCGGAGGGCCCGACACCGGCTCCGACCTCTCCCCCATCCGGTGAAGAGGTCGCGGCGATCATCGACGCCATGGACGAGCGCGGCGCGTGGGTGGAGGAGGGCGTGCCGGACGCGTGGGACCGCGAGCCCGAGACCGGCGTGATCGAGAGCAGCACCTTCATCGACAACGTTGCGGCCCTGTGCGCGTTCATCAGCACGGGCAGGTAGCGTGGCAGGCCGCTGTTGCGGGCCGCCGCCGGCCGCTCATGCTGGTCGTTGCCGTCTACCGCTGCTGGTCGTGGTTGCCGTCTGTAGGACAGGCTTCCAGCCTGTCTGCCGTTGTCGTTCGTGCCGCACTGGCGAGGGACATTGAGGACACGCGATGACTGACACTGATGGCGACGGCGGTCCGGAACCCTCCATCGATCGCTTCACCATCACGCATACCTCCCGCACTGGCAGTCGCCGGGTGCGTACCACTACCTGACCTTCGTGCTTGCCGACCGGCGCATCTGCGACCTGACCCGGCCGCACCTGGCCCGCACGGTGGTGGGCGCCC
>JALGUJ010000113.1 GCA_029820945.1 Candidatus Zipacnadia bacterium
ACCTGGGCTACATGGGGCCGGTGCTCCGCGCGGGACGGGTGAAGGAGGGGCTGGTGAATGTGACGGACATCTCAGTTGAGTTGACCTCACCCACGACGGCCACGGCTACCATTGAGGACTGGGAGGGCATGCTTGCCGCCGGTGGGCATGTCGCTGAGCTGGTGAAGATCCACGGCAAGTGGGTCGTGACTGAGTTCCAGATGACCTGGATCTCGTGACGAGGTGACGAGATGCGACGGACGATGCAGGCCGGACTGATGGTCGCGGCCCTGGCCGTCGCCCTCCCCGCCTGCGCGCAGACGGTCGCGCTGGTGGGCGGGGGCTACGGGCGGTACGTGCGCAACTCCATGATCAAGAAGGTCCTGCTGCCCATGGACGTGCCCTACGAGGACCTGGGCGAGCGCATGGACTTCGCCACCCTCGGCGACTACGCGCTGGTCATCGTCGCGCACGGCGACGAGGCGCTGGCTGCGGGGCAGGAGGGCGTCGGCGCGGCCTTCGAGGAGTACGTGCGCGAGGGCGGGCACGTGTTGCTGATCGGCAACGCGCCGGACGCGCTGCTCGGCCGCGACCTGACCGGGCAGCCGTGGATCGGCGCGGAGAGCTGGGTCTACCTGCGCGAGGAGCCCGCCGCGGCCATCGCCGCGCCCGATCACCCCTGGCTGGAGCACCTGGACCCGGCCGCGGAGTACTTCTGGCTCTCCTGGCCCCAGCGCCTGCGCGGGCCCACCACCGCACAGGTGCTGCTGGGCGACGCCAGCGCGGTCTTCATGTCGCGCAACGACTACGCCGACGGTTGGGCGGTCTTCCTGGCGCGCGGGCCCTTCCCGTACACCCGCGACGACGTCGGCCCGATGCGCGAGGCGCAGGTCGAGATGCTGCGCAAGCTGGTCCATGACGCGATCGCCGGCGAGGCAGGCATCTTCACGATGACCGACCTGGCCGCCGACATGGCGGCGCAGTTCGACAGCGACCCCGTCCTGTGGCGCCGCGACTGGGAGTTCGGCGCCAAGGAGGGCCCGCAGTTCCGCCCGCCCGGGCCGACCGCCGAGGATATCATCGACACGGTGCGCGCCGACCTCGCGCGCGGCGAGCGGGAGAGCGTCCCGGTGAACCTGACCGGCGCCGAGGTCACTGGCCCGGTGCGCGTGGAGGTCGCGGGCCTGCCCGAGGGCGCGCCGGAGGTCGAGGTGCGCGTGATGGACCGCGCGCCACTGATCCCCTGGGACAAGCCGGACGTCGAGCCTTACGAGTCGCCCTTCTGGCTAGTGCCACCCGAGGACCTGGAGCCGCTCGGCCAGCCCGAGTTCCTGCTCCAGCCCGGCCGCACGCGTGTGCTCTGGGTGCAGATACACTCCCCCGCCGACGGCGAGCCAGGCGAGTACGCCGGGGAGCTGCGCGTCGTGAGGGACGATGAGGTGCTGGCGTCCGCCGCGGTCGCGCTCAGGGTCTGGCCGGTGGAGATGCCGGTGGACCGGCCCTTCAAGCTCAAGACCTGGGGCTGCCAGTCGCCGGATCAGCGCTTCTGGGACGAGTTCGGGCGCCAGGGCGTGGCGAACGGGCGGCTCTCCTACCCGGACCTCGCGCAGGTGATGCTCCCCGAACACGAGATCTCGCTGGCAGACGCGCTCAAGCAGCGCCCCGAGCTGTTCGCGGACCCGGAGGACTTCCCGCGCCTGGACTTCAGCTACCTCGACGACTACGTGGGCGGGCAGTTCGCGGCGGGGCAGTCGATCATCACGCTGCAGGACGTGAAGACCGGCGGACGCTGCGCCAACGCCGGCACGGGCCTGAGCCTGGAGTGGAACCAGGCGGGCGAGGCCCCGGAGCAGTGGCGGGCGATCTGGGTCGCCTACTATCGCGAGCTAATGCGCTACCTGCGCGGCCACGGCTTCGAGCGCGTGGAGACGATCTGGACCGATGAGCCGAGCGTGGAGACCATCGAGACGCGCTACGTGCCGATCGCGGAGATGTACATCGAGGCCGGGATGGCGCCGGGCAGCCACTGGACGACCTCGGGCTTCATGACACCGGAGGACGTGAACCGCTTCGCGCACGCGGTCAGCGACTGGTCGATGTACACGATCATGATGCCGAAGTTCATGCGTTTCATCGCTGACGGCTCGGTGACGCTGCGCGATGACGCCGTGATCGGCTGTACGCGTGGCGGCTATGGCTTCGCCCACCGCAACCCGTACAGCAACGCACGGCGGCTGGGCTGGAACTCGTGGCACCACGGCGGCAACTTCCTGCGCACCGGCCCGGTCTTCAAGGGTTGGCTCTACTACGTCAACTACGAGCACTACATCCGCGACGAGGGAGTGGGTGGGCCGAGACTCATCGCCTACGGCTCCTCGGATCCGAGTGACCTCTCGGTGCCGCTGGTGCCCTCGCCCGACTGGGAGGCGGCCCGCGACGCGGCCGACGACATCTCGCTGGTGCGGCTGCTGGAGGCGCGCATCCGCCACGAACGGGAGTCGGCCCGGCCGCGAACGGAACTCCTCGATCAAACCGAGGCGGAGCTGGCGGGCTTCGTGGGTGAGGGATCGCCCTACAACCTGCACCTGGAGCCGCGACACTACGAGCACGGGGACCTGGTGTACGATTACGATGCGGTGGTCGATGCCACGAGCGAGGACCTTATGCGCGCGAAGCGCCGGGTGCTGGAGCTGCTGGTGGAGGTAGCTGAGGCCACGGCGGGCGGCTGAGGCGGTATCTCCAACAGCGCGCGAACCTCCGTGAGGGAGCCTTTGTCGTGCCGCAGCGACACACGGCCGCCAACGGCTACGAGCGGCTCGATTGCTCCTCAGAACTGCGAGTCGAACCAGTAGGTCTCCCCGATGCTGCCCTCCACGCCGCCGACCGAGCCGCTCACCGACCACTCGACGCCCGGTCCCGCCGTGTCATCGAACCTGAAGTACACGCCCGATGACTGCCCCGTGGCCGGTCCGGGCATCTCAATGCTGTAGCCCGCGCCGAACTTGTAGCCGAAAGTGCCGGTGAGCATGTCCGCATAGAGCACCCCCTGGAGCCCCTGCCCAACGGTGACCTGAGCCACGCCGTCCGCCCCGACCGTGAAGTCCACCAGCACCATGTCGATCTTGTACCCGACCGACGCGCCCGCGTTCTGCTGGGCCTGGGCGATGACCATCATCACGTCGAGGAACGACGGCGGCTGAGTGGGCGCACTCGACTCGCCCCCGCAGCGGTTGATGTCGTGGACCGCGTTGGTGATCTGCGCCCGGTGCTGCTCGGTTACGTCCTTGAGCGTCGTCTCCGTGTCCTGCCACGCCCACCCGAGGCCGAGCATCCGGTCGTCATCCGGGTCGAAGAAGGCGTGGAGGTTCTCGCCCTGAAGCTGGAACTGCTGCTTGAGCAGGTCCATCCGCACCAGCGCTTCGGCGCGCTCATGGAAGTTGTCGAAGCGCTCCACCAGCGCCGAATCCAGCCGCGTGACCTGTTCCAGGGCCCGCGCCATGTGCAGGGCAACAACGTTGAAGCGCGCGGGCATCTCAGTGACATACGTCTGCGCGACGGGCCGGGCGATCGCGCACCAGGCCGCCAGCGGCGACTCGTAGCGATCCGCGGCGTCCATCGCGCGGTTGCCGGCGTCCTGGAGCTGGTACAGCGGCTCGGTGAACGGGCAGCGGCTGATCATGAAGTCGAAGCCGCCCACCGGGGATATCTGCAGATGGGGCTTCTCAGCCAGTCGGTGGTGGAGGTACACGCAGACATAGTAGCCGTGGTAGACCTTGCCGATGGTCTCAATCTGCGTGCGATAGCACTGCAGCGCCTGCATCGCCAGTAGCTCGTCCGTCACGTGCGGGTTCTCCATGCTCGCGTGCAGCCCGTCCACCATCGCCTGGGAGACGCCCACGTTGAACTGCGCCATCTGCGTGCCGGGCGTGTCGCCGGTGGACTGCGCGGCAATCCGATCGATCTCCACCCCCCACGCCTCGACTAGCTCCTGCGCGTCCTCGGCCAGCGCCAGCGCCTCCTCGGCCAGCTCGCGCGCGCCCGTGTTCCACTGGCGCCCGGCGATCTGCTGATACAGCTCCAGCGACGGCTCGTGCGTGGGGTGCTGCCGCAGGTTCTCGTCCAGCACCTGTTCGGCCCGCGCGGCCTGGTCGGAGTGGTAGAGCACCTTCGCAAGGGCGTACGGATACTCGGGGTGCGACTCCTCCTCGGCGGCGCGCTCGAGCAGATCGATGGCCTCATCCGCCCGTCCCTGCCGCCAGCGGAGCTTGCCCAGGTTCATGAGAAGCTGCGCGTTGCCCGGTGCCAGCTCGTAGGCCGCCTCCAGCGGGATCTGTGCCTCGTCGTAGCGCTCCTGGTGCAGGAGGATGAAGCCGAGGTTGTTGAGGTGCATCGGGTCATCCGGCTCAGCCTGGGCCGCGTGGGCGAAGCAGTAGAGCGCGGGCTCGACGCGCCGGGCGACCGAGCAGGCGGCGCCGAGCGTCCCCCACGTGTCCGAGATGGCCCACGCGTGCTGCGCGGAGGCGGCGGCCATCTGCGCAGTGAGGGCATCGGGGCTGGTCTGCGCTGCGGTCTCGGCGATGAGACTCCCGCAGAGGTCGGACAGCTCATCGGTGGCGGCGGGACACGCGAGGACGGCGGCGAGCAGGGCTGTGGTCGCGAGATGCTTCATCGACTCACTCCTCACGAGGACGACCTGGCCGCGCGTGCAGATTCCGCGCGCGGGTCGCCTTTCCTCCATCTCCCCGCATGACAAGGGAGGGGCGGCGGGGCCGCAATGCGAATCTGCCGGGTGTCGGCCGGCAAATCCCGTTCCACGGGACGCACTGCGATGACCCGACACGCCTTCGCCGCGCTGCTGATCGTCACCGCGTACATCGACGACCTGGAGATCGCGTCGATGGGAGACGGCGCGCTGCGCCCACCCTGGGAGGGCAGCTACAAGATGACACCCGACGACACCGACCGCCTGACTGCCGCGGACGTCGTGGGTCCGGACGGGCTCGTCTACCCGGACTGGACGCGTGCGGGCGTGCAGGGAGGCATCCCGGATGTGCCCACCGTCGCGCGGATCGAGGACTTCGGCGCCCGCCCCGATGATGGCGCCGACGACTCGGCGGCGCTCGCCGAGGCCGTGGAGAGCGTCGGAGACCAGGGCGGCGGGGCGATCCTGCTGGGCGAGGGTACCTGGCACCTGGACATGCCGGTCACCGTCCGCCACGACGGCGTGGTCATCCGCGGCGAGGGCGCGGACAGGACCCGCGTCATCTTCCGCTACGGCCTCGGCGAGCAGGGCATCCGCTTCTTCACCCCCGAGGAGGGCGGGCGCGTCGGTCCGGACACGTCGATCCAGCTCCACTGCGCTCCGACCGACCTGCAGACGATGCGAATCGCCATCGACGGCCTGGTCCTGCGCGACTGGACGCGAGGCCGGCACTCGGGCAACACCTTCGCGGTCGGCGTGAGCGCCCGGAAGGCCTTCGACGAGCTCGGCGACGGCGAGCACACGCTTATCGGCATCGGCGGGTACGCGGACGGCTCGCAGCGCCGCATCGAGGTGCCGGTGGTGCTCGACTCGGAATACGAGGACGACCGCATTGTGCCCAGGGCGACCATCGCCATGGGCTTCGTCGGACCCGGTTGGGAGGGGCCGACGCTGCCGCTGGCGCAGGACGGCGAGCGCGGCGCCACAGAGCTCGTTCTCGAGGATGCCGGCGATCTGCGGCCGGGCGACGTCGTGATCATCGACGGGCCGGCCACCGAGCGCTGGAAGCAGCTTACGCGCAACGCCTGCCGCAGGGGCAGCTACCGCCGCAACATGCTGGAAGTCACCGCGGTCGAGGGGAACACCATCACCCTCGACCAGCCGCTGCGCATCGAGTTCCCCGTGATCGACGGCTCCTACGTGCAGAAGTTCGTGCCCATCCGCCGCTGCGGGCTGGAGGACCTGTACATCGAGCAGACCGAGAACCTCTGGATTACCGCCTCGGAGTTCGTCAACGCATGGGACTGCTGGGCGCGCGGCGTGACCGTCCGCATGTGCGGGCGCAACCCCGTCTACGGCCACCTGGCCAAGTTCTGCGAGATCCGTGACTGCGTCTTCGATGACGCCTGGTTCAAGGGCGGCGGCGGGACGGCCTACTGCGGCTGGGACCACTGCTTCGACTGCCTGATGGACGGGGTCGAGACCTTCGGGCTGCGCCACGCGCCGCTGTATCAATGGGCGGCCTCGGGCAACGTCATCCGCAACGGCGTCTTCCACGAAAGCGACGGCCAGTGGCACTCGGGCTGGACGAACGAGAACCTGTTCGAGAACTGCGTCATCACCTCCGTGCGCGGCCACGGCGGCTATGGCTACGGTCTGTGGGCCTCGCCGCCCGAGGACACCGCCCACGGCCCCAACGGCCCGCGCAACGTGGTCTGGGGGTGCGATGTGCAGTCGGAGAGGGACGCGCTGTGGATGGGCGGAATGAACGAAGGGTGGCTGATCCTCTACAACCGCTTCGTGGCTGCGGCCGGCGAGGGCGTGGACGCCAAGGATGCCAGCTTCGACCACGTCATCCGCGGCAACGTCTTCGTGCTGCGCGACGGCTCATCGCCGATGGTGAACCTGCGCACGCCCGACTGCATCGGCGTCGAGATCATCGACAACGCGCTCTACGGCGGCAATGGCGAGTTCATCCAGGGCATGGCCGAGCCTGAGGTGCTCGAGGGAAACGGCGCGCACCCTCTGCCCGATGGCGACGACCTACCCGATCGCCCGACGCCGCCGGTCGGGTCGATCTACCGGTGGCAGCTTGAGAACCGTCGGTGACTCGTCGATTGTCGTTTGCCGTTCGTCGTTTCCGTTCCGTTTGGAGGGGCTGGTCTCCGCCCCAGCCCGGCTGTTCGTCCCACCGCAAACTGGAGGAACCCTGAATGCGCCAACCCGTGCGCTTCACCGTCGTCGAGATGACCGGCACGCGCCATGAGATGGGCCGCCGGTACGGTCGCCAGTGCCGCGATCTCATCCACGACCTCGTCGCGAACTTCGACCGGATGCTCGTGCCTGAGGAGTACCTCGAGGAGGCACGCGAGGTGGCCATGGGCGCGCTCCCCCACGTCCGCCGCGAGGCGCCGGAGCTGGTCGAGGAGATCGAGGGCATCGCCGAGGGGGCGGGCCTGGACTTCGAGGATGTGTTCCGGCTCAGTTGCTCACAGGAGATGAACTCCTGGCAGGGCTGCATGAAGAAGCAGGCCCAGACGACCGTGCCCGATGGCTGCACCAGCATGGCGGCGAAGCGCGACGGCTCCAGCCTGGTGGCCTGGAACATGGACTGGTGGGTCAGGTGGCAGCCCTACATGGTGCTGCTGCACGGCCGCCCCGATGACGGCCCGGCGTTCCTGTCCTTCGCGATGGCGGGCAGCGTCGGCCGCCCGGGTCTCTCCGAGCACATCTCCATCGCCGCGAACTTCCTGCCCTACCGCGCGTCACCCGAGTTTGAGGCGGGCGGCGCGCAGTGGGCTGGCGCGGGCATCCCCTACAGCTTCATGGCCAGGATGCTCCTCGCGCAGGACAGCACCGCCGACGCGCTTGAGATGCTGGACCGAACGAAGCGGATGGCCTGCCTCAACTACACGATCGGCGACGAGCTCGGCGACATCTGCTGCGTCGAGACCATGCCCGCGGACATCGCGGTCCTCCGCCCCGGCGATGGCTTCATCACGCACTCGAACAGGTACCACGCAGCGGAGTTCGGCGGCCTGGCGAAGGAGGAGCTGCCGGAGAAGGACCCGCGGGCGTACCGGGCGTGGGAGGTGCTGAGCCGCCGCGAGCAGCCGCTGGAGCGCGCCGATATCTACGCCGCCCAGCGCTCGCACTTCCCGCGCCAATCGACGGGCGTGTGCGTGCACAGGGGCGGCGCAAAGCCCGCCATAACGCTCCTGTCCTTCGTGGGCGACCTGCGCGAGCGGCAGATGTGGGCGGCCATGGGCTCGCCCTGCGAGCATCGGTTCCTGAGGTACGATCTGTAAACGTTGCGCGGACCGAGACGCGTCATTCGCCGTCCTCCGTAGGACAGGCATTCCTGCCTGTGAGTCGTTCGTTGTTCGGAACGCCCGGGCAGGCGACGAGCGAGGTGAGACGTATGCAGGACCAGATGACCCCGCGCGAGCGCTGGCTGGCGGTGCTCAATCGCGAGCCATTCGACCGCTTCCCGCTCGACTACCGCGCCACGCCCGAGGTCAACCGCATGCTCGTGGAACACCTGGGCGTCGAGAGCATGGTCGAGGTGCGGGAGCGCCTGCACATCGACCCGGTCATGAGCGTGGGCGGGCGCTACGTCGGCCCCGAACACGGCCCGATGGAGGACGCGTTCGGGATCGGCTACGAGATGATGGACTACGGCACCGGCGTCTATCGTGAGGCCGTGTACCACCCGCTGGCCGACTACAACTCCATCGAGGAGATCGAGGCCAACTACACCTGGCCGAAGCCCGATTGGTGGACCTACGATCACATCCCCGAGCAGATCGAGGGACACGAGGACTGGGTCATCCAGGGCGGGCACTACGAGGAGTTCGCCACCTACAAGTGGCTGCGCGGGGTCGAGCAGGGCTACCTCGACCAGATCGAGCGCCCGGAGATGGTGCACCACTGCATGCAGAAGCTCACCGACCTGGCCTACGCCAACAGCGAGCGGATCTTCGAGGCGGCAGGCGGGCGCGTGATCTGGACCTGGGTGGCCGAGGACTTCGGCACCCAGGAGGCGCTGATCATGTCGCCGGCGATGATCCGCGAGTTCCACTACCCCCACATCAAGCGCATGTGCAGGCTCGCGCATGACTACGGCGTCTACGCCTTCCACCACTCCGACGGTGCGGTGCGCGACAACGTGCCGCAGATGATCGAGGCCGGCATCGACGTCCTCGACCCGGTGCAGTGGCGCTGCAAGGGCATGGACCGCGAGGGCCTCAAGCGCGACTTCGGCGACCGGATATGCTTTCACGGGGCGATGGACAACCAGCAGACGGTGCCCTTCGGCACGGTGGAGGACGTGCGGCAGGAGGTGCGGGACAACTTCCGCATCCTCGGCGCGGGCGGCGGCTACATCCTGGGCCCCTGCCACAATATCCAGCCCATCACCCCGCCCGAGAACGTCATCGCCCTCTACGAAACCGCCTACGAGGAGGGATGGCAGTAGAGGGCGGGAAAGGCAGTCGAACAGGATACGCCGGCTGGCGCTGCAGGATTCCGGCCCTTGGGGCCGGACAGGATAACGGCAACCATCAGAGGCGGACGACACGCGCAGCGCTCTGGTACTGGTGCCGCCCCCGCCACAATACGAATGCAGAGATGCTGTGCGGCCATTCGGAGAGATACCCGACCATGACCGGCCGGAGGTGCATCGTGCTCATGATGTCCGCCGCGCTCGCGGCGCGGCTGCCCCAAGTCGCGACCGCGCAGGAACAGTATCAGGGCCTCATCTGCCGCGGCGTCGAGGAATCCGGCCGGCTCTACATCGGCCAGCCCGGCTTCGGGCCGCATCTGGTCAGCCTCTTCGTCACCGGCCCCAACCCGCTCTCGGCCACCCACACCCTCGACGAGCACGTGGCGTGGGTGAATGACCCGCTGCACTCCTATGTGGCGGACGGGACCGGAGCGCTGGTGGTCTGGGCGCACCCCAGCGACTCCCAGGCGGCGAGCATCCTGGCGCTCGACGGCCTTGCGGGCATCGAGGTCAGCTACGGCGGCGATGCTCTCTCGCGGGAGGCCCTCTGGGATCGCGCGCTGACCGCCTGCGCGGACAGCGGCCGACCGCTTCTGTGGGGCTACGCGGCCGATGACACGCACTCGTCGGAGCGGGCGAATCTCTCTTGGTTCGCGGCACGGCTGCCGCAGGTCACCGAGCATGAGCTGAAGAAGGCGCTGTGCGAGGGTGCCTTCTACATCTCCAACGGCCCCCGTATCGACGACATCCAGGTCGTCGGGGGCGCCGTCATCTCCCTCACGCTGGGGCAGGAGGCCGATGTGCTCTGGCTGCGCGACGGCCAGCACCTCGGCGCCGAACCGACGGCCGACGCCGAGGTGAGCACCGAGGCTGGCCCCGGCCGGTGCCTGCAGTGGGATCGCGCGGTCACCGAAGCGACCTTCGACGTCGAGCACGCGGGCGACGCGCTGTTCGTGCGCGCGGTGGTGCGCACCGATCCCACGCATGTCGCCCAGACGCAGCCCTTCCGACTCAGTGACCGTGAGGGAGTCGCGAATCCGTATCCCGTGACCGGGCAGTGGGTGCGCGGGCAGACGCACAACCACTCCGACGCGGGCCCGCGCAATCACGAGCGCATCGCTGAGTACCGCCTCGCCTACCAGGCCTTCGGTCAGGATGCAAGCTTCGCGACGGACTACAGCTACTGGGAGTCGCCCTATCAGTGGCTGCCGAGCGACGGCACCCCGCAGATCGAGGCCGTCGCCCCCGACCGTGTCCAGCAGGGCGAGGCGGTCGAGGCCATGATCTCTGGCGTCAACCTCGCGCCCGACGCGGAAGTCCTCATCGCCGGGCGGCCGCTGCGGGCAGAGGCGGCCGGGGAGGCACTGCATATCACCGTGCCGGATGATCTGCCCCCGGGCATCCACGACCTGACTGTCACGAACCCTGACGGCTTTCGCGGCACGCTCGCCCAGGGCTTCACGATCCAGCAGGCCGATGCGCAGAATGCCGGCTGGACGCACTGGACGGAGGCAGACGGCCTGCCCTACAACCGATCGGTTGACGTGGGCCGTGTCGGCGACGACGTCTGGGCATGCACGATAGCGGGCGTCGGGCGCTGGCGAGATGGCCGCTGGGAGACCGAGGGGATGCCCTCCGGCTCCACGTACAGCGTGGTGGCGGGGCTTGACGGCAGGCCGTGGATCTCGGCCGGTGGCGGCATACTCTCGCTCGGGCCAGATGGCGAGTGGGTGACGCATCGGGTCGGCCAGGAGGAGAAGCTGCAGAGGGCGCGATCGGCGGAGCGTTGGGGCAGACTGGCCGTGGACTCCGCGGGCCGGCTGTGGGCCGCCAACCGCTGGGGGGCCGGACTTGGCATGCGCGAGACCGACGGAAGCTGGCAGCGGCTGACCACCTCGGCCGACGGTATTCCGAGCAACTCCCCCACCGCGGTCTTGTGCGATGCCGGCGGCACACTCTGGGTCGGCTTTAGCACCGGCCTCTACCGCGTGGTCGGCGGGGAGTGGCAGGCCGTGGAGCTTCCGGAGGGACTCGCCGGCTGTCGGTTCGTCATTGCGCTCGAAGCGGCTCCCGATGGCGGGATGTGGGCCGCGGTCACGGGCAGCCCGGGGCAGGGCGGCGTGGCGTACTTCGACGCTTCAGGCACGGCGACCGCATTCACACCCGAGAGCAGCCCGCTGCCCTCAACGCGCATCCGGGACATATTGGTGACTGAAGCGGGCGACGTGTGGTTCGCGTCCGACCTGGGCGTCGCGCGGCTCGACAGTGACGGCGCGTGGCACAACATCACATCGCTCTCCAGTGGCCTCGGCTGCAACATCGTGCTCGGTCTGACCGAGGACGCAGAGGGTCGCATCTGGTTCGCAACGGCGCGAGGCGTCAGCCGCTACGATCCGCGAGGAAGAGGGTAGCGCAGGGCGGGTGACAATCTCCGCCCTGGTGCGGGCGGCGGCTACATCCTCGGCCTTGCCACAACATCCAGCCCATCACCACACTGCAACTGGTATCACTTGTGCGGGCAGGTCAAGGTTCCGCGGAGCGCCATCGCCCTGGTAGGCCGGCTCGAATGGGAGGAACAGCGCGAGAGCTGGCAGGCGCTGGTGTCGGGCTCCAGCGGAGTGGACCGTGCCGGTCGTCCGCGCCAGGAGGGTCGTGGGCCAGGCGGGCTGACGCAGATGGCGGCCCGCCAGGTCCGCGAAAAGGCGCGAGTCAGTGACTCGCTGCCTGCATCTGCTCGCGGTCGGCGTGGATCGGCCCTCGGCGCTTCATGAACTCGGTCGCCTGATGCATGAAGGCCTCCAGCCTCGTTTGGTCGGTCGCCTGCTCGCTCCCGTCGTAGACCATGTTCAGGAACGGGAAGTCGCCGTGGTCGGTGCGGACGCGCTTGATGATCGCGTGGGAGATCGTCCCTGGCATGCAGGTGAATGGCATCACGGTAACGACCCCGTGCAGTCCCCTCTCGATGAAGCTCACGGCCCCGCCGACGGTCATGACCGCCTCGCCCTCGAGCGAGCGGTGCACGTAGTCCGAGGCCATCGCCAGCACGTCCCGGGTGCTGGGCTCGTGGGCGTTGCGCAGGTAGCCCTCCCACGGCCTGGCGATCGTGTGCTCGTCGCGCGTCATAATCTCGTCCTCGATGCGGTTCTTGACGCGGAAGAGGATCTCGCCGTCGAGCTTCGCCCGCATGTCGCGACGGAAGTTGCGGTAGAGGAACCACTCGAAGACCGGGGACATCCAGACCTCACCGCCCAGGCCCTCGACCTTGTCGATCAGGTGCTGGTTGCTGAAGGCGTTGGCGCGCAGGTAGAACTCGCCCGTGAGGCCGATGACCGGCTTGCGCTGAGACCGATCGACCGCGATGCGCTCGAAGGCCTCCCGTGACCGACGCATCGCCGCGACCACGTCGTCGTTCGCGCGGATGGTCTCGAGCAGATCCTGCAGGCACGCCTGATAGACGGCCTCGGTCGCGCCGGCCTCGATTTCGTGGGGCCGCGTCTCGAGCAGCGCCTTGAGCAGCATGTCTGCGGCCACCATGCCGCGCCACGCGACGCGCAGGAAGTCCCGGCCCACGATCCCCAGCTCATCGAAAAAGTGCCGGCCCTGGTGCGGGGCGTAGATCGGCACGTCTTCGTAGCCGAGGTCGTCGAGCACCATGCGCTGGAGCGTGTTGTACTGGCCGAAGCGGCATGGGCCGCCGGACCCACCCATGAAGAACGCGTACCTGTCGCGGTCGAAGTCCGGGCGCTTCGTGAACTTGACCATGTCGCCGGTGGTCACGATGGCGGGGAAGCACTCTTTGCCGGACGTATAGTGGCGTCCCCACATCAGCGTCTCCTCGTCCGGCTCAGGCAGCACCTCCGCGGGCATCCCCTGCTGCTCGAAGGCAGCCGCCAGGGCGAAGGCGTGATCGCTCATGTTCGGGATGAGCATGACGCGGCGGGACTCTCCATCGATCCCCAGCGGCCGGAGGTGCCGGCCCTTGGCGAACTCCCGCCCGCGCGTGGCCTCGAGGGAGTCCAGGAACGCCTCGCAGCGCGTGATCATGCCCGCGTCGGCGGAGTGCTCGTCCACCTCGATGATCAGCGTCGGCTTCTCGCCCACGCGCTCGCGGAAGAACTGGATAATGAAGGAGTCCGGCCCGCAGCCGAAGTTCGTCAGGTACAGCGGGAAGAGCCGGTCATCGTCAGCGATGATCTCCGCCGACGCCAGGATCCTCTGGCCGTAGCGCCAATACATGTTGAACCAGTCGGTGGGCAGCCTCACATCGTCGAGGGGGAGGAAGTCCATCGGGATGGCCAGCACGCCCATCTTGCGCAGCTTCTGCGGGATCTCCAGGTTTGCGCCGGGGTCACAGCCGTTGTACGAGCGACTCACTACGACTATCGCGCGCTCATCGTCGCCCAGTTGATCGAGCACCTCCCGGCCGCGCTCACGCGCCCGCTGCTCGAACCGCTGCAGCGCCGCCCAGCCCGCCTCAACGGCCCTGCGGACCTGCCGCCGGTTCGCTCCCAGTTTCCGGCCGGTTTCCGCAAGCTGCCCGGCCACGTGCCGCTTCCCGTGCGCCATCCACAGGTGTGGCGCGAGGAGCTCCACGCCGTACTCCTCGAAACTCACCGCCGACCTGATGTGGTAGGGCACGCTCTGGATGTAGGGACAGACGAAGCTGTCCGTCATCCGGTCATCCGGGCAGGGCAGGTTGATCACGCTGGGCAGGAACACGTACTCGATGTCCTCGTTCTCGACCAGGTGCAGCACGTGACCGAGGTTCACCTTATTGGGGAAGCACGTCTCGGCCACCGACCGCTCCGCCCCTTGGTGCACGATCTGCTTGTTCGTCCGCGGTGACAGCACGAGCTTCGCGCCCAGCTCATGGAAGAACGCCTGCCAAAACGGGAACATCTCGAAGTACAGCAGCGCCCGGGGCATGCCCACCCGCGGCGCGTCGGGCGGCAGCTCCGCCGTCGGCTCGTACGACCCTCTCAGTATCCGCTCGCGCTCGCGGAACAGGTCGGGGATATGCGATACGTCTTCTCCGGTATCGCGCACATCGTACTTCCCGCAGCGGTCGCCGTAGAACAGCGGCTCCTCCCCCGCGATGATGACCTTGTTGATCTCGCAGTGGTTGGGGCAGTCCTGGCACTCGAAGCTCTCGATGGTGTAGTGCACATCTGACAGGTCGAAACCCCTAAAGGTGCTGCCCTCGCCATCATCGTGTTCCATGGCGATGACCGCGCAGCCGAGCGCGCCGGTGTTCTCATTGTGCGGCGGGACTGTGATGCTCTTGCCGGTCACGTTCTCGAAGGCTGCGACCACCGCTTTGTTGAAGGCGGTTCCGCCCTGGAAGAAGATGTTGTCGCCCACGCGGCGGTCCTCCACCACGCGGTTGAGGTAGTTGTACACGATCGAGTAGGCGAGTCCGGCGGTCAGGTCGGGCGTATCCACGCCCGCCTGCTGGTGCTTGAGCAGCTCCGACTCCATGAACACGGTGCAGCGCTCGCCCAGGTTCGCCGGCTCCTCGGCCGACAGCGCCGTGTCGGCGAACTCCTCCTCGATGGAGATGCCCAGCTTCTCCGCCTGCTCCTCGAGGAATGAGCCGGTTCCGGCGGCGCAGACCTTGTTCATGGTGAAGTCAACAACCACGCCGCTGTCGATGCTGATGTACTTCGAGTCCTGCCCGCCGATCTCGAAGATCGTGTCCACCGTCGGGTCGAGGTGGATCGCACCCCGCGCCTGTGCGGTGATCTCGTTCTTGACCACGTCGGCCCCGATGAAGTCGGCGATCAGGTAGCGGCCCGAGCCGGTGGTACAGGCCTTGCGGACCTCAACCTTGTCACCGATGGCCTCGCCCGTGGACTTCAGCGCCCGCCGCACCGCCTCGATCGGCTGGCTGGCGGTCATCAGGTACTCCTTGTGCAGCACCCGCCCCTCTGCGTCCATGACCACCAGGTTCGTCGAGATGGAGCCCACGTCCACGCCCAGGTATGCCGGGACCCTCTCGCCCTCGGCCGGCTCCGGCTCGTGGACTTCGGAGGGATGGATGACGCTCTTCCCGAGCCGCAGCGGCTCCAGGCGCTCGCGGCGCTCGGCGCCGAGCACGTGCCCCTCCAGCTCCGGGATGCGGTCCAGGTCCGCCTCCTCGAAGCCGTCCCTGATCGCGCGCAGCGCCGCCCCGATCGCGCCCATGGCGCCGAAGTGCTCGGGGATGACCGGCTCGTCCTCGTCCAACTCGTACACGTCGTGGATGGCGCGGATGATCGCCGGGTTGGCGGCCACGCCGCCCTGGAAGGCAACCGGCGGCTCGAGGTCGCGCGCGGAGCCCACCGTGGACTTGAAGTTGCGCACCAGCGCGTAGCACAGCCCCGCAACGATGTCCCTGACCGGGGTGGCCATCTGCTGCAGGTGGATCATGTCGGACTTAGCGAAGACCGAGCAGCGGCCCGCTACGCGCGGCGGATGCTCGCTCTCCAGCGCGATCTGGCCGAACTCCTCGATCGAGAGGTTCATGCGCGTCGCCTGCTGGTCGAGGAAGGAGCCGGTGCCGGCGGCGCACATCGCGTTCATGTTGAAGTCCGCCACCTCGACCTCGTCGCCCCCGCCTTCGGGCGGACGCAGGAAGATCAGCTTCGAGTCCTCGCCGCCGATCTCGATGATGGTGCGGACCTCGGGATAGAGCCGTCCCGTTGCCGTTGCCTGCGAGACCACCTCGTTGACGAAGGTGGCGCCCAGCCGCTCGGCGATCAGCCGACCCGCGTTCCCCGTCGCCGCCACGCCGAGGGTGTTCTCCCTCCCCAGCCTCTCGATGGTCTCGCGTAGCGCGGTGCCGGCCTTCTGAATCGGGCGGCCATGGTGCCGGATGTACTGCGTCTCGACCACGTTCTCGTTCTCATCAAGCACTGCTATGTCAACGCTCACGGAGCCGACGTCGATTCCGACGTAGTACCTGCCCTCAGCCATCGGCAACTTGTCCTCCATTGCGGTCTTCCTCGACCGCAAACTGCGCTCTGCCCTCACCGGGTGCACACGTCACAGAGCGGGCGACGACGCGCCTCCGGTGAGACTGTGGCACCGCCTGATTGCCCGCGCGCGGCACCTCTGTAGGTCAGGCTGTGGGAGTTGATGCCGGACGCGCACGGATGCACATTCCCCCGCCCGCTGCGGTGCCGCGGCTCGCCAGAGGACCTCCTCCACAGCCGAGCCACGGGCAGTGGCGGGCGAACCATGGATGCACGATTATACATCATGCTACCGCGTGACGCAATTGCAGCCCGGAGGCTGGGCAGCATCCAGATTCCGGTCCATGGCGTGCCGGATCCGGAGGGGGTCGCCCGCAGAACGCCGATGGTCGCAGGGAGGGGCTGCGCGCCCTCAACGCAGAGGACGCGGGCACAGATCTGCATGCTACCCTTCGCCCCGGCACTTCGGCGCGGAGAGCATCCAGATTCCTGTGGATGACACACGGACGCCCCCGTCCGCGCGCCGTTGGCCGTAGGAGGGGGCAGGCCTCA
>JALGUJ010000114.1 GCA_029820945.1 Candidatus Zipacnadia bacterium
TTGATTAAGAGCCCGCGGCCGATACTTCTCATGCGCCTCGAGCGCCGATAGATGCTTGCCCCTCGCCTGATTGCAGCCGAACAACGCAGCCGCAGCCCTTGACCCGCGCGGCATTTTGATAGATGCCGTCTGGAGCGGCGTGGCTTCAGCCGCGCCGAGCCGTGCGTGTCGTTGTAGCGCGCGGACCTGTGCCGCGCCCCGCCTTTGTGGGCGGTCCCGCTCGTGCGCGGGACCCTTCGCGTGAGGGCCGCGGTAGCCCCCGGCCCTCCTGAACGCATCGGGCGGGCCCGCCGTGGCTGAAAGAGCGACAGCATGATGCCCAGCCTCACCATGCCGACCGTCCAGCTCGGCCCCCTGACCGTAAGCCGCTTCATCGTGGGCGGCAACCCGTTCAGCGGCAACTCGCACTGGTCGGCGGAGCGCAGCGAGCAGATGAAGCGCTGGTGGACGGTCGCGCGCATCAAGGATTGCCTGCGCGAGGCCGAGAGCCTGGGTGTGAACACCTTCCTCGGCCGCGGCGACAACCACATCCAGCGAATGCTCTTCGAGTACTGGGACGAGGGCGGGCGCATCCAGTGGATCGCCCAGACCGCGCCCGAGCGCAGGTCGATCGAGGCGAACATCGCCCAGATCTGCGGCACGGGCGCGAAGGCCTGCTACCTGCACGGCGGCATGGCCGACGGCATCTGGCGCAACGGCGAGCCGGAGCAGATGCGCGACTGGATCGCGCTCATCAAGGAGCGCGGCATGGTCGCGGGCATGGCCTCACACAACTGGGAGTTCCCCCGGCGCGCCGAGGAGCTCGACCTGGGCTGCGACTTCTACATGTGCTGCTTCTACGACATCTACGGTCGCGGGGGGGAGATCTACGAGAACGAGGATCGCGTCGCCATGTGCGAGACGATTCGCAGCATCGACAGGCCCTGCATCGCCTACAAGATCATGGCCGCCGGGCGCAACGAGCCGGAGGAGGCCTTCAGCTTCGCATTCGCGAACATCAAGCCCACCGACGCGGTCTGCGTGGGCATCTACAGCGAGCACGATCCGGGCCAGTTGGCGCAGGACGCGGCGCTCACGGTGCGCTACGGAGCGCGGTCGCCTGAGCGCAGGGGGTCGGCTTGACAAGGCCGGGGCCAGCCAGTATACTTGCACCGCTTCAGGTTCGCCAGCCTCATGGCTGGCGGCGCTGCAATTATGAGATACGACATCAGGGACGAACTGAGCAAGCGCGACAACCAGGTCGCGCTCGATATTGACGCGCCTCCCCCCGTGGGGACCGACGTCGAGTTCGTTGGCAACGTGACGGGTCGCATCACGCTCCGCAACGTCGGCGGCGAGGTCGCGGCGTGGGGCCATCTGAAGGCGGTGGCGTGGCTCGAGTGCGGCCGCTGCCTGGAGAAGCACGAGGTGCCTCTGGAGTTCGACTTCGCCGAGACCTGCGCGTTCGCACAGATCGACGAGCCGCTCTCGTACACGCAGGTTACAGACGAGGACGACCCGGCTCCGCTGCCGATCCTGGACGGCAACGTGGTGGACCTCACCGAGCTGGTGCGCCAGTTGCTGGTGCTGCAGATACCCGCACGCTCTCTCTGCCGGCCAGACTGCAAGGGGCTCTGCCCGCACTGCGGCGTGAACCTGAACGAGGCCGACTGCGAGTGTGAGCTGGACGAGGTCGATCCCCGCCTCGCCCCTCTGCGAGAGCTCCTGCACTGAGATTCCCGGCGCTGCCCGGCGCGCCCTTGTGAGAGGTGTACCATGGCCCTTCCCAAGCGAAGGCATTCGAAGTCACGCACGCGAAAGAGGCGGGCCCATGACAGGCTTGGGGTCCCCTCAATCGTGTACTGCCCCCAGTGTGAGGCGCCGATGCTGCCGCACAACGCGTGTGGCAAGTGCGGCTACTACAAGGGACGCAAGGTGGACCACACCGTCCGCGAGAAGGAAGAGAGTCGCGAGCGGTCGAGCTAGCTAGCGGCGCCGGCGGCTGCGCGGGCCGCGGCCCGTCCCCGTTCCTTCATCAACCTGGAGCGTCACACACCTCACGACTATGCGGATAGCGGTGGACGCCATGGGGGGCGACTTCGCCCCTGACGAGATCGTCGCTGGCGCGCTGACGGCGGCGGAGGAGTTGGACGTGCAGCTCGCGCTCGTCGGCCGCGTTGAGGCCCTGGAACGGTGCCTCGACAGGAGGAGCGCGGCTCCCGAGAACGTAGAAATCGAGCCCGCCGCGGACGTCATCGAGATGGACGAGAGCCCACGTTCGGCCCTGCGCGGGCGGGACGACAGCTCGGTCGCGCGGGCTGTGGGCCTGGTCGCCGAGGGCAGGGCACAGGGCGTCATCTCCGCCGGGAATTCGGGCGCATTCATGGCCCTCTCGAGCGTGCGTATGGGCACGATTCCGGGTGTCAAGCGGCCGGCCATCGCCATCACGATGCCCAGCCGCAACGGGTGGCGCGTGCTGCTCGACGCCGGTGCCAACGCCGACTGCAAGCCCGAGCACCTGCGGGACTTCGGCCTGATGGGCTCGGTCTATGCCCGGCACGCGCTGGGCATCGAGCAGCCGCGGGTCGGGGTCCTGAGCATCGGCGAGGAGAAGGGGAAGGGCAACGAGCTGACGAAGGCCGCTCACGAGCTGCTCGCCGCGTCGAGCGTCAACTTCATCGGCAACGTCGAGGGCCGAGACATCCTTGCCGACGGCTGTGACGTCATCGTGTGTGACGGCTTCACCGGCAACATCGTGCTCAAGGCCAGTGAGGGCGTGGCGGAGGCGCTGGTAAGGCGCTTGGGCGAGGCGGTTGCGCGGAACCTGACGCTGAGGCTCATGGCGCCGTTGTTTCGCACGGCTCTGCGCGGGGCGCTGACGCAGTTCGACTACGCCGAATACGGCGGCGCGCTGCTGCTGGGGGTGCAGGGCGTGAGCGTGGTGAGCCACGGCCGCTCGAACGCGAACGCGATGCGCAATGCCGTGCGTTTCGCCCATCGCGTTGTTGAGAGCGCGGTGGTCGAGCACATCTCTGCCGCCTTCGGCGAGCGAGCGGAGCTTCCGGCGTGAGCGCGGCTCCATCCCAGCAGGGAGCGCGCGAGACAGTGAGTGTCACACGTCGCTGGTGGCGGCCTGACCTGGGGAACGGTGCCTCATTCCGGGAAGGCCACCATTTGCTGTTTGTGGGCCGCCTGCCCGCGGCCGCAGCGTCGCCGCCGGCGGACGCGAAGGCGCGAAGATTCACTGAGAGGGAGTACGACCCCAGATGTCCTGCCGCCCCGCAGTCATCTCAGGCGTGGGTTCCTACGTCCCCGACAGGATCCTCACCAACGCGGATCTCGAGGAGATTGTGGAGACCACTGATGAGTGGATCGTGAGCCATACCGGCATCAGAGAGCGCCGCATCGCCTCCGATGAGCAGGCCAGCTCGGACCTCGGGCTGATGGCCGGGCGCAGTGCGCTTGAGGACGCGGGAATCGGTCCCGCCGACCTGGACATGATCGTCTGCGCCACCGTCACCCCCGACCACTTCTTCCCGGTGACGGCGAACATTATGCAGGACAGAATCGGCGCCGACAACGCCGCCGCCTTCGACATCCTCAGCGGCTGCACGGGCTTCGTCTACGGCCTCTACGTGGCCCGCCAGTTCGTCGCCACCGGCGAGATGGAGCACATCCTGGTGGTGAGCGCCGAGAAGCTCACCTCCATTACGGACTGGACCGACCGCAGCACCTGCGTGCTCTTCGGCGACGGCGCGGGCGCCGCCGTCGTCACGCCCGGCGATCCGGCGGCGGGCGACACCGGCCTGCTCGCATTCGTCCTCGAATCCTATGGCGAGCACGGCCGGCTGCTGCACGTTCCGGCGGGCGGCTCGCGGCAGCCGGTGGACGGCGCGGCCCTCGCGGCCCATGACAACTGCCTGAAGATGGAGGGCCCCGAGCTGTTCAAGCTGGCCGTTCGCGGCATCCCCGAGGTCACCGAGAAGGTCATAGACAGGGCCGGCATCGGGTACGAAGACATCGACTGGGTCATCATGCACCAGGCCAATATCAGAATCATAGACGCCGCGGCCAAGCGCCTCGGCATACCCGAGGACCGCGTCGTCATCAACGTGGACAAGTACGGCAACACGTCGGCCGCCTCAATGGCCATCGCCCTGGACGAGTTGTATCGCGAGGGCCGGCTTCAGCTCGGCGACAATATCCTGATGGTGGGTTTCGGAGCGGGGTTCAGCCTCGGCGGCGCCGTGATCCGCTGGTCCCGCTAGCGGCCACCGCTTCAGCCCGCGCAGGGAGGGAGTTCCCTTGGATTTCAGCTTCACCGAAGACCAGCAGATGATCATCGACGCCGTGCGCGAGCTCGGGGAGGAGGAACTGGCCCCCGGCGCCTCGGAGATCGCCGAGCGCGGGGAGTTCCCCTGGGAGACCGTCGAGCTGCTCCGCGAGATGGACCTGTTCGGGATCCCGATTCCCGAGGAGTACAATGGGCTCGGCATGGGCTTTCTGACGTGGGCCGTGGTGGGCGAGCTGCTCAGCACCTACTGCAGCACGACCGGCTCCATCTTCGGCGCCCACGTGCTCGCGCAGTACCCGATCATGGAGTTCGGCAACGACGAGCAGTGCCGGAAGTACCTCACTCCGCTGGCGACCGGTGAGAGCATCGGTGCCTTCGGCCTGACCGAGCCCAACGCCGGCTCCGACGCGGGCGCGGTGGCGACCAAGGCCGAGCTTCGCGGCGACAGGTACATCCTCAACGGAACCAAGATATTCATCAGCAATGGCGGTGAGGCCGAGATCTACGTCATCATCGCCAACCTCGACCCCAGCAGGGGAAGCCGCGGGCTCACCGCCTTCATCGTCGAGAAGGGCATGCCCGGCTTCGAGTTCGGCAAGAACGAGAAGAAGATGGGCTGGGACGCCCTGCCCAATCGCGAGCTGATCTTCCAGGACTGCGAGGTGCCCGTGGAGAACGTGCTCTACAAGCCCGGGCGCGGCTTCCGCGTGGCTCTGGACACCCTCGCGGTGGGCCGCATCGGCATGGGCGTCGGCGCCGTCGGCCTCGCGCAGGCCGCCCTCAACGCCGCCGTCGTCTACGCCCAGCAGCGTGAGCAGTTCGGCCAGAAGATCGCGGAGTTCCAGGCCATCCAGTTCAAGCTCGCGGACATGGCGACCGAGATCGAGGCCGCCCGCCTGCTCTGCCAGAAGTCCGCCTGGCTCAAGGACCAGGGCGAGGATTTCGGGAAGATCGCGGCCATGGCGAAGCTGTTCGCCTCTGAGATGGTCTGCCGAGTGGCCTCGGAGGCGGTGCAGATCCACGGTGGCGTCGGCTACACCCGCGACTTCCCCGTCGAGCGCTACCTGCGTGACTCCAAGCTCTTCGAGATCGTCGAGGGCACCTCGGAGATCCAGCGGGGCATCATCGCCAACCGGCTGTTTCGCGAGCACCGCATCTGAGCGGCTCGCAGATGCACGGGAGCTGACGGCACCCGATGAACATCATCGTCTCGATCAAGCAGGTACCCGACACCTCCGAGGTCAAAATCGACCCGGAGACCAACACCATCGTACGCGAGGGCGTGCCGGCCATCATCAACCCCTTCGATGAGAACGCCATCGAGCAGGCGGTGCGGCTCGTCGAGGAGCATGGCGGCACGGTCACCGTCATCTCGATGGGCCCGCCCCAGGCGGAGGACGCGCTGCGCGAGGCCCTGGCCATGGGCGCCGATGAGGCCATCCTCATCTCCGACCGCTGCTTCGCGGCCTCGGACACGCTTGCGACCTCCTACGTGCTCTCCAGCGCCATCCGGCAGATCGAGGACTACGACCTGATTCTCTGCGGCAAGCAGGCCTTCGACGGCGACACCGCGCAGGTCCCTCCGGGCATCGCCGAGCACCTGGGCATCCCGCAGGTCACCTTCGCGATCGGGCTTGAGGTGGAGGGCAAGAGGCTGAGGGTCCGGCGGCTCCTCGAGAACGAGTTCGAGGTCGTCGAGGTGAAGATGCCCGCGCTCGTCTCCGTGGTCAAGCAGATCAACGAGCCGCGCCGGCCGGGCATCAAGGCCAAGCTGGCCGCCAAGAGGAAGCAGGTCGAGGTCTGGGACCAGAGCTGCTTCGCGGTGGACACCTGTCTGTGCGGTCTTGACGGCTCGCCGACGCGCGTGGTCCGCACCTTCGCGCCCACCCGCGACACCGAGGGCCGCAAGTTCGAGGGCGAGCCGACGGAGACGGCCGGGGCGGTCGTCGAGGCGCTGATCGAGGAGAAGATCATCTAGCGCCGCGCCCGTGAGCCTTTCAGGAGTCATCTGATGCCAATCTACATCGACGAAAACAAGTGCATCGGCTGCCGGGCGTGCATTCCCGCCTGTCCATACGGCGCCATCGACATGGTCGATGACATCGCGACCTTCAACGAGAGCTGCACGAGCTGCGGCGCCTGCGCCTACGCCTGCCCGACCGGCGCGATCGTGCTGGAGATGGCCCGCAAGGGCGAGGTGGATACCTCCCAGTACGAGGGCCTGTGGGTCGTCGGCGAGATAACGCCGGAGGGCAGGATGGCCTCCGTGACCGCGGAGCTGCTCGGCGAGGGCCGCAGGCTCGCGGCCGATCTCGACACCGACGTCTCCGTGGTGCTCATGGGGCACGAGATCGGCGACCTGGCGAAGGCTGCGGCCGGCTACGGTGCCGACCGGGTCTTCCTGGTCGATCACCCGTCGCTGGCGCGCTACCGCACCCAGCCGTTCACCGACGTTCTGACCGGGCTGATCAACACGCACAAGCCCGAGATCGTGCTCATCGGGGCCTCGGCCATGGGCCGCGACCTCGCCTCGCGCGTGGCCGCGCGCATCAAGGCCGGACTCACGGCCGACTGCACGGAGCTGACCATCAACCCCGAGAGCAGGCTCCTGGAGCAGACTCGGCCGGCCTTCGGCGGGAACGTGATGGCCACGATCCTGTGCGAGTTCACCAGGCCCCAGATGGCCACGGTACGGCCGAAGGTCATGAAGCCGATGGAGTTCGACGAGAGTCGCGAGGCCGAGGTCATCGGGGTGCCGGTCAGCATCGAGGAGAAATCGATCGCGACCGCGGTCCTCGAGGTCATCAAGGACGAGACGGGGAGCGACGTCAATCTCACCGAGGCGGACATCATCGTGTCGGGCGGACGCGGGCTGGGCGACCCGGAGCACTTCGCGCTGATCGAGGAGTTCGCCGGGCTGCTGGGCGGCGCGGTCGGCGCCTCCCGCGCAACCGTGGACGCGGGCTGGATCCCGGCCACGCACCAGGTGGGGCAGACCGGGAAGACCGTGCACCCCAAGCTCTACATCGCCTGCGGCATCTCGGGCGCGGTCCAGCACCTGGCGGGCATGTCCTCCTCCGACTGTATCGTGGCGATCAACAAGGACCCCGACGCCCCTATCTTCAACGTCGCGCACTACGGGATCGTCGGCGATCTGTTTGAGGTCGTTCCGGCGATGATCGAGGCCATCAAGGAGCGCCGAGGGGAGTAAGCCGTGATCGCCTTCGTCTTCCCGGGCCAGAACTCCCACTATGTGGGCATGGGCCGCGACCTGCATGCCGCGGGCGGGCCGGCGGTGGCGGTCTTCGAGACTGCGCAGAGCGTTCTCGAGCCCGAGCTGCTCACGGTGATGTTCGAGGGTCCGGCGGCGGCGCTCAGGCGCACTCAGATCCAGCAGCCCGCCATCGTCACGCACTCGCTGGCCGCCCTTGCCGCGCTGCGCGAGAGCGGCATTGCGCCCGACTTCGTGGCGGGCCACAGCGTCGGGGAGTACTCCGCGGTCGCCTGCGCGGGATGTGTGGGTGCGGCGGAGGCGCTGCGGCTGGTGCGCTTCCGCGCCGAGCTGATGGCGGCGGCCGGCGACAGCCGCCCCGGCGCCATGGCCGCGATCCTGGGCCTCGGCCGGGCTGCCGTCGAGGAGCTGGTGGAGCAGGCCGGCGATGCGGACGTCGTGGTCGTCGCGAACTACAACTCGCCCGGCCAGATCGTGATCTCGGGCGCGGTGGACGCCGTCGAGCGCGCCTCGGCGCTGGCCGGTGAGGCGGGCGCGAAGCGCGTCATCCGGCTCGACGTGAGTGGCGGCTTCCATTCGCCCCTGATGGAGCCGGCGGCCCGCCCGCTCATCGAGCGCCTGGAACGGGCCGACTTCGCCACCGCCAGCGTGCCCGTGGTGTCTAATGTAGATGCGCAGCCGCGTACCGACCCGGGCGAGATCCGCGATGCGCTGGGGCGGCAGATGACCAGCGGCGTCATGTGGCGGCAGAGCGTGGAGCGGATGGTGTCGGAGGGTGTTCAGGTCTTCGTGGAGATCGGCCCTGGAACAGTACTGAGCAGGCTCATCCGGCGCATCGATCCGGATGTGAGCGTCCTCAACGTCGAGGACACCGAGAGCCTCGAGCAGGCCGTCGCGGAGCTTGGGTAGCCCGCCGGGCGGCATTGGAGGGCATGGCCGTGCGGCTTCAGAATCAGGTGGCCATCATCACCGGGGCGGGCGGCGGCATCGGCGCGCGGATCGCCGACACGCTCGCCGGGGCGGGCGCGCACATCGTGGTCAACGACGTGGCCGAGGCGGCGGCCGAGAAGGTCGCCGAGCAGGTGCGCGGTCACTCCGTGCAGGCGCTCGTCAGCACCGCGAACATCACCGATGCGGAGCAGGTGCAGGCGATGGTCCAGGAGGTCATGGACGGCCTCGGCCGCATCGACATCCTGGTGAACAACGCCGGCATCACCCGCGACGGGCTGCTGGTGCGCATGGACGAGGAGGAGTGGGACGTCGTCATCGACGTCAACCTGAAGGGCGCCTTCCTGTGTACCAGGGCGGTGGCCCGGCCCATGATGAAGGCCCGCTACGGCCGGATCATCAACATGGCGTCGGTCTCGGGCGTCGGCGGGAACGTCGGGCAGGCCAACTACTCGGCCTCAAAGGGCGGTCTGATCGCCCTGACCAAGACCACCGCCCAGGAGCTGGCGGGGCGCAGCATCACCTGCAACGCCCTGGCGCCGGGCTTCATCGAGACCGCGATGACCCAGGAGATGCCCGAGGAGGCGCGCCAGGCGTGGCTGGACCGCATCCCGCTCAAGCGCCCCGGTACGCCCGAGGACGTGGCCCAGGCGGTGCTGTTCCTGGCCGGGCCGGGTGCGTCGTACATCACCGGCCAGGTGATCAACATAGACGGCGGACTGATCATGTAGGCCGCGCCGCTGCCGATCGGCCTGATGCGCGGACACGGACGGGCGGCTCTCGCCCGACAGACGCAATGCACAGAACGGAGATGAGGCGACAATGGCGCTGTTCGAGCAGGTCAAGGAAGTCATCGTGCGTGAGCTTTCCGTCCCCGAGAGTTGGGTGACCGAGTCGGCCACCTTCGAGGGCGATCTGAAGGCTGACTCGCTCGACGTCGTCGAGCTGGTCATGGCGCTCGAGGACGAGTTCGGCGTGGACATCCCCGAGGAGGATGCGCAGAAGATCCAGACGGTCGGTGACGCCGTCCGCTACCTCGAGGAGAAGTCGCAGTAGCGGAGCGCGCGCGGTTCGTCCTGGTGACGACCCGCGGCCGCGCGCCTGTTCGGGGCGGCCGCAGGTCGAATCCTTCGTACGCTGTGAGGGCTTGACCTGATGAACCCACGCGTGGTCATCACTGGAATCGGAACCGTATCCACCGCAGGTTGCGGCGTCGATGTGCTCTGGAGGGACTGCCTCGAGGGCCGCACGGGCATCGGCGTCATTGAGGCCTTCGATGTCAGCGAGTACAAGTCCCAGATCGCGGCCGAGGTGCACCCGAGCTTCGACCCCACCGAGCGCATCGACGGCAAGCTGATCAAGCGGGCCGACCCCTTCGCGAGATACGGCATCTGGGCCGCCGACGTCGCCGTCGAAGAGGCCGAACTCGTTATAGACGACCATAATCGTGCCGATGTGGGCGTCCTCATCGGCTCGGGCATAGGAGGGATGAGCACGTGGGAGGAGCAGTTCGAGCGACTGCTCACCCGCGGACCCGACCGCGTCTCCCCCTTCCTCGTGCCCATCGGTCGTGACCGCCTGCGCGTCAGGCTCCCACGCCATGGCGGTGAGCGCCGACCTCATCGAGCGCGGGCGCGCCGCCGCCATGATCACCGGAGGCGCGGAGGCCGGCATCTGCCGCAGCGGCCTCGCCGGCTTCTGCTCCGCCGGCGCCCTCTCCACCCGCAACGACGATCCCGAGCACGCCTGCCGGCCCTTCGACAGGGACCGCGACGGCTTTGTCATGGGCGACGGCGCCACCTGCGTGATCGTCGAGGAGCTGCAGCACGCCCTCGATCGCCGGGCGCCGATCCTGGCCGAGATCATCGGCATCGGCATGAGCGGCGACGCCCACCACATCACCGAGCCCTGCCCGGACGGCGCGGGCGCGGCCATCGCCATGACGAGGGCGCTCCAGGACGCCGGCCTGACGCCCGCCGACATCGACTACATCAACGCCCACGGACCCGGGACGCCTGCGGGTGACAGGGCCGAGGCAATCGCCATCAGCGAGGTCTTCGGGGACCTGGCCGGCAGCGTTCCCGTCTCCTCCACCAAGCCCATTCACGGACACATGCTCGGCGCGACCGGCCCCACCGAGCTGGCCCTCTGCATCAGAACACTGCACGAGGGCATCATCCCGCACACGCTCAACTGCGACGACCCCGAGCCCGAGGACCTCGACATCGTCAGGGACGAGCCACGCGAGGCAGACGTCGATCTCGTCATGTCCAACTCGTTCGGCTTTGGTGGCCACAACGTTACGCTCATTATCCGCCGCTACGACCAGTAGCGGCGGCCGACATGACAGGGGGCGCTCGTCGGGTGGACGACCCATGGCGCCACACGACCGGCTGGCCAGGCTGCGCGAAGAGCTCTCGCTCCAGCAGGTGCCGCGGGAACTGCTGGAGAGGGCCTTCACTCATGGCTCCTACGCGCGGGAGCAGGGCCTCGGTGAGGGGGCCAGCAACCAGCGCCTGGAGTACCTCGGCGACGCCGTCATCGACCTGGTCTTCGCCGCCTACCTCTACCAGGCCTACCCGGACCTGCCCGAGGGCGACCTGACGCGCCTGAAGGCCGCCCTGGTGCGCAAGTCCGCCCTCGCCGAGGTCGCGAGGCAGCTTCGGCTCGGGGACTACCTGCTGCTCGGGCGTGGCGAGGAGAACACGGGCGGGCGGCGAAAGGCCTCATTGCTGGCCGACCTCATCGAGGCGGTGACGGGAGCCGTCTTCCTCGCCGGCGGGTTCGGGGCCGCCAGCGAGTTCGTGCTCACGCACTTCGAGCCGCTGCTCGACGAGGTGCAGAGCCGAGACAGCCTTCGGGACCACAAGTCGGCCCTTCAGGAGATCCTTCAGGCCGAAGGGGAGCCGCCGCCCCGCTACCGGGTCGTGCGTACCGAGGGGCCGCCGCACGATCGCTGGTTCACAGTCGAGGCCATCTGCGGCGACTCCGTGGTCGGCCACGGGGAGGGCGGCTCCAAGCGAATGGCCGAACAGGAGGCCGCGCACGAGGCGCTTGAGTACCTGGATGATTGGCTGGATGACTGCCTCGGGCAGTAGCCGGTGCGCCGCGAGAGCGGGCCTTCTCGGCCTCGCGGTGCTGACGCTGGCCCTGCTCGCCCCTGCGACGGCGCAGCCGGCCGCGGACAACGACAGGCCTGGTCCCTACGTCTTCATCTACGGCCTGCAGGGCGCCGGCGCGGCAGAGACCGCCCGCTCGCTGGGCTGCAACACCCTCTACCTCGACCTCCCCACCGACGCCCCGCTGAAGATCGAGCCCACGCGCGCGCTCATCGCCGAGGCCGCGCGCGAGGGGCTGCACGTGATCGTCGGGCTGCGCACCAAGCTCGCCGGCGAGTACCGCATCTCCGCCTGGGACGCCGCGTACGCAGGTGCCGTCCGGGAGTGGATCCGGGCCGTCGTTGGCGGTCTCCAGGGCACCGCGGGCATCAGCGCCTGGGCGACCGACCACTACCTCGAGCGCGATCTGAGCCACACCGAGGCGGACTTCCGCCAGTTCCTGCTCGGCCGCTACGGCTCGCTGGCGGCGCTCAACCAGAGTTGGGGGACGCACTACGCGCGCATCGACGAGGTGACGCGCGTGCGCGCCGACGCGCTCGACCAGGACCAGGTCTACGGCGTCGGCCGGCCGTCGGTGGACCTGGCCGAGTATCAGCGGCAGGCCTTCCATGACGTGATGCGACTGTGGGCGGACGAGATCCGCGCAATCGACGCCGAGACGCCGCTGTTCACCGGTCGCATCTCGCTCTACCGGAGCCTGACCGCCATCCCCGACCTCTACGACGTGGTCCAGCCATTCATGCCGCCCGACATCCTCGAGCCCGACATCGCGACGGCCAACGTGCAGGCGGTGCAGATGGCCCGCCGGGGCGGGCGCTTCGATGTGCTCCCGTGGCTTCGCATCCCGCTGCCGCCCAGCAGGGCCTACTCCTACGCGGCGCTCTACGGCTGGGTGCTGGAGGCCGGTCTGCGGGGGGCGGTCGGCGTCGGGCTCGAGGAGTGGGAGCGCATCTCGGCCCTCACGTCGGCGCGCAACAACGCCGTGGACCAACTCGCGGCGGCGCTGGCGCAGGCGCCCTTCGCCGGGGACGCCCCACGGCCCTCCGTCGCGGTGCTCTATGAGCCCTACGCGGCCGGCCACCAGTTCGCCGGGACGCCGGCCTACGGCTTCCTGACCGACTATGCCGTGGACGACCTCGCCTCGCTGGCCTGCGCCTACCGGCCGGGCACCATCTTCGGGGGCCTCGACTACCTCTGCCTGAGCGACCTGGCGCAGGTCGAGCTGGACCGCTACAGCGCCATCCTCGCGCCGGCGTGCCTGTCGATTCCGCCGGAGGCGGCCGCGCGGCTCGGCGGCTACGTGGAGGGTGGAGGCGCGCTGTTCGCCGACCTGGGGCTGGGCATGTACCAGTCGCACTCGTGGGACCCGACGCTCAGCCCGCTCGGCGCGATTCTGGGCATCTCCGAGAGCCGCGACCTCGAGGACCGCTTCGGCGGCTTCAAGGTGGGGGAGACGCATCCCGCCTTCCCGTCGGTGCGCGTCGGGATGGAGGCGGAGGGCACCTTCGTGCCGGGCGAGGGCGTCAACCTGTCGCTCGGGCGCTTCACGCGGCGCAGCTTCGAGGGCGCCGCCACGCAGATGGAGGGCTACGCCTTCAAGGGGCCGAGCTGGTTCGTTCATCCCCGCGCCGGCGCCATCCCGCTCGCGACCCAGAGCGTGCGGTTCGATGACCGGCAGCGCCCCTACTTCCTGGGCCTGACGGTGGTGGAGGTGGGCGTGGGCCTGGCCGTCTTCGCGCCGTTCCCGGCCTGGAGCTACTGGCCGCCGCAGGACGCGCTGCACGCCGCCGTGCACTGCGACCTCTTCTCGCGCCGCGCGCGCTACAGGCTGATCTCGGACGCCCTCGTTGACTACCGCGTGGGCCTGTCCGGCTCGGACGACTGGCTGCATCTGAGCGGCCGCGGCGACGTCGCGACGGTCGAGGTGCTCGCCGGTGTCGCGGACCACCGGGCCTTCCTCGGTGCCGTCAGCACCTTCTCAGCCGCCGGGCGCACGGCCGCGGGCCTCAGGAGCGGCGTGGTGCGCCTCACCGTGGACCTGCCTGAAGGGAGCATGCGACACTGCGAGGCCATCCCGGTGCGCGTGCGGCCCGCCTCCGGCGAGGCTCACGCGCGCGTCTCGGTCTACGGGCCGGGGCTGGTGGCGCTCGAGCTCGGCGGCGATGGCGCCGCCTGGGGTCGCGAGCGGCGCACCGGCCCTGAGGGCTTCTACGGGGGCCGCGAGACCAGGATCCGTCTCAACATCGATGACGGCCTCTACCCGGTCGAGCCCGGCTCGCGGCACGAGGTCAGCCTCGTCGAGGGACGGGACTCGACGCAGACCATGTTGGTGACCGCCGACCATCGCGGGCGGCTCGACTTCTGGCTCACCACCGCCGGCGGGCGGCTGCAGGTTAGTCCCGCGCCGGACGACGCCGGAGGGTGAAGGACCCCGGGCAGGTGCGCGCCGCCGCCGCGACGAAACTCCTCTCAAAGCAACAGCAGACGAACGCAGGGGCGAGCAATGAACCAGAGACTGTCGAAGATGCTGGCCGCAGTCGGGATCTCACTGCTGATCGCCGGATGTGGGGGCGGGGGCGTGATCGGAGCGATCCTGGGTCTCATCGCCGTCGGCGACGTGATCGGCGACGTCACCGACCTGCTCGATGGCGGCGATGATGGCACGGACGTGAAGGTGTATTTCGACGGGCAGCCGCTTGACGTGCAGCCGAGCAACGGCAGACTGCAACTGCGCGGGCTGCCCGAGGGTCGGCACCTGCTGCAGGTTACCTCCGGGAGCTACGAGGGCGCGGTGACGATCGTGGACGTGCAGCCCGACGCCGACCTGCACCTCGGCGACCTGACGCCCGATCCGGATGGAGGCGGGCGGATCCGCGGCACGGTCACCGTGCAGGAGGGCGACGGCTCCACGCACGCGGCGGCGCGCACCATCGTCTACGCCGTGCCCGGCGGCGCTCCGCTCGTCGGCCAGGGGGCCCAGACCGTCAACCTGCCCCCTGCCGGAACGCACTACGCGGCCTTTACCGACGGCAACGGGGACTACGAGATCGACGCGGTCTCCCCGGGCGACTACCTCGTCACCGCGGCGATCGCCGGCCTCGCGACCGACGTGCGGCTCGTGCAGGACCTGGACCCGCGCGAGACGGTCGATGACGTGGACCTGACGCTGCAGGCGGACGCGAGTCAGACCACGGGGAGGGCCATGGGAACGGTGGCCGGACCCGCCGGCGGCGGCACCCGGTCGCTCCGGGACGCCGCTCTCCGCGCCTCCACTGCCTTCACCCCTCCGGTGCCGCAGGACACCATCGAGCGCGTCGCGGCGGCTTCGGGCGCCGCGCTGAGGGCATCGCCCTGGTTCACCTGGAGCGTCCTGAGCACTCTCACCGACGCGGGCGGCAGCTATGAGCTCCCGCTCCCCTCGGGAGCCGCGCGCATCGACTGCTTCTCATACGACTACCGGCCGGCCTTCCGGGACGTCAGCGTCTTCCTCGGCGGAACCGTGCAGGCCGACTTTGATCTCGAGGAACGATGAGGCCGCCCTCCGCGCAGGCGTCTGCTCGGAGGCACCACCATGACAGGGAGCGAACGGGTTTTCGGCGCGGAGGTGCGGCGCCGCTACAACATGCTCCTGGCGCTGGCGACGATCGTCGCCGCCGGGGCACCCTTCGGGCTGGGGCTGCTCGTCCTGGCGCTGTTCTGGCCGGAGGGCAGCGGTCCCATCCCGGCGCTGGTCACCTGCGTCGCCATCGTCCTCGCCCCGGTCGGAACCTGGCTGGTGCACAACCGGATGGCACTGGCCGGGAACGCGACGCTGCGCCGGCGCGTCGGTGAGCGGATCGGCGCCGACGACGACCTCTTCCCCGCCGGCGTCGAGCCAGTCTTCGTCGGCTTCTCGCCCGGTGAGGCGCAGCTCGTGTGGGACGGGGACACCGACCGCGATATCGGCTTCCTGGCCGCGTGGGGCGATTCGCTCGTCTACTACGGCGACGAGTTCGCCTGGTACCTCCCCCGCGACCGGATCGACACCATCGAGCCGCTTCAGCCCGTGGCCGGGATCAGCCGCATCCTGGTGCGCTGGCACGCGCCGCGGGAGAGCAACCGGGCCCTGACACTCGTCTCACGGGAGGCGACGGACCTGCGCGGCGCGCGGCGCGCCACCTGGGAGCTGCTTCAGCAGCTCTACGCCTGGGTGGCCCGCCCCGCCGAGACCGCGCAGGCGCCGCCGAAGCTCGGCATGCCGCCCACCGACCTCGCGGGCGGCAGGCCCGTGGACGCCGTGCCGGGCGGCTCCTGCGCCGTCCTGCTGGCCCTCATCACGGCCACCGCCGTCGCGGCCTGGCAGGTGACGCAGCCGCTGGTGCGCGTCGAGAAGTACTCCCACGCCGTCCTCGCGGCGGGCGGGGTCTTCGTCCTGGGCTTCGCCGCCGTCAGCGCCGTCCTGAGGCTGCTCCAGTGGGCCGAAGAGCGAGATGAGGCCGACGAGGCCACGTCGTGGCAATAGCAGGAGGGTCCACGTGCGCCCCGCTTCTCTCCAGGTAGACCTCGATGCCATCAGGACCAACGTCCGCGCCATCAGGGCGCTTCTTCCTCCGCACACTCAGGTCGCCGCCGTCGTCAAGGCCAACGCCTACGGCCACGGCGCCGTGGCCGTCAGCCACGCATGCCTCGACGCGGGCGTCAACATGCTCTGCGTGGCCATCCCGGATGAGGGGGTCGAGCTGAGGCAGGCCGGCATCGGCGCCCCGATCCTGGTGCTGGGTCCTCCCGACGCGGAGGAGGCGCGGCTCTACGTCGAGCACGACCTGGCGTCCACGGTCAGCGAACCGAGTCATGCGACGATGCTGGCGGAGGCCGCGAAGCGTGCCGGGCGGCCCGCGCGTGTCCACGTCAAGCTCGACAGCGGCATGGGACGCCACGGAGCGCGGCCCGCGGTGGCCGGTGCGCTGGCCAGAATCCTGGCCGGCAACCCCCACCTCAGCGTCGAGGGGCTCTTCTCGCACTTCGCCGACGCCTGCAACCCCGACCTCTCCTGGTCCCGCGGCCAACTCGAGCGGTTCAGGAGCATGGTCGAGGAGTTCGGCGGCGCCGGAGCCGGCCCGCGGCCGCTGATCCACATGGCCAACAGCGCGGGCATCGTGCGCCTGCCCGGCGCGCACTTCGACGCCGTGCGCCCCGGCGCGATCCTCTACGGCATGAACCCGGGCTTCGATCCCGAGCTGATGCCGGGCGGGATCCGGCCCGCGCTGGAGCTGAGGTGCCGGATCGGCGCGCTGAAGCCGGTCGAGGCCGGGGCGCCCGTCGGCTACAACTGCTCGTGGCATGCCCCGCGCAACAGCCGCATCGCGGTGCTGCCCGTCGGCTACGCCGACGGCTACCCGCGCGCGCTGTCGAACAACGCGGAGGTGCTGGTCGGCGGCCGCCGGTGCCCGCTGGTCGGGATGGTCTCGATGGATGCGGTCACCGTGGACGTGACGGATGTGCCGGCGGCGGCGATCGGCGACGAGGCGGTGCTCATGGGGGCGCAGGGCGCCGAGCGCATCACGGTCGAGGAGCTGGCGCGGCGCGCGGGCAGCATCGTCGAGGAGATCGCGGGCCGGCTCTCCCGGCGCCTGCCGCGCACTTACGTCAACGGGAGCGAGGGGCGATGACCGGGCCGCGGTCGGTCACCGTTCGCGTGCCGGCCACGACCGCGAACCTCGGTGCAGGCTACGACTGCCTGGGGCTCGCGCTGGCGCTGCACAACGAGGTCGCCCTGGCGCTCGCGCCGGAGAGCTCGGTCGAGGTGGAGGGCGAGGGCGCGGACTCGCTCCCGCGCGACGGGACGCACATGGTGCTCAGGGCCGCGCGCAGGGCCGCGGAGGCCGCCGGCGAGAGCCTCCCGCCCCTGGCGTTGCGCCAGGTCAACCGCATTCCGCTGGCGCGCGGCCTCGGCTCGAGCTCGGCGGCGATCGTCGGCGGCGTCATCGGCGCGAATGAGCTGCTCGGCCTGGCGCTGAGCGAGCGCACGATGCTGGACGTCGCCACCGAGGTCGAGGGCCATCCCGACAACGTGGCGCCGGCCATGCTGGGCGGCCTCACCGTCTGCTGCACGGTGGGCGATGAGGTGCTGGTCCAGCGCCTGGCGGTGGCCGAGGGGCTCTCCTGCGTGGTCGCCATCCCGGACTTCGAGGTCGCCACGCATCGCGCCCGCCGCGTGCTGCCCGAGACCGTTGACCACGCGGACGCCGTCTTCAACCTCAGTCGCGCCGGCCTCACCGTCGCCGCGCTGGTGTCCGGCAGCTTCGACCTGCTGCGCGAGGCCATGCGCGACCGACTGCACCAGCCCTACCGCGCTCACCTGGTCCCGGGCATGGAGGAGGCCATCGAGGCGGCGCTGAAGGCCGGGGCACGCTCGGCGGCGCTGAGCGGCTCGGGGCCGACCGTCGCGGCCTTCGTCACCGGTGGTGGGGAGGAGGTCGGCGCGGCCATGGTGAATGCCTTCCGCCGCGCCGGCACGGCCGCACGGGCTCAGGAGCTGCCACTTTCCGCAGAGGGCGCGAGGGTTGTGTCGTAGTCACTGCGGGAGGAGCCGTTTCGTACAACCGTCACCCCATCATGGTCGTTCGCGCAGGACAGGCATTCCTGCCTGTCAAACGCCCTAGATATTGTGCCGTCGTCGTCCGCCGGGAACGACCGACAGGCTGGAAAGCCTGTCCTACCAACGGGGGCGAATGACACTGAAGCCGTTGAACGGAGTGAAGTGCAGTGAGTGTCGAGGCCCGCGCCGACCAGGCCCGGGAGTGGCTCATGGAGCTGATTGAGTTCGAGAGCGTGCAGGGCAACGAGCAGGAGGTCCAGGCCTACATGAAGGACCTGCTCGAGAGCCTTGGGATCGATGCGCGCTACCGCGAGATCCCCAACAGCATCTTCGACGACCCTGAGTACAGCCACAACGAGAACGAGATGCCCTACGACGGCCGCTACAACCTGGTCGGGGAGCTGCAGGGCACCGGCGGCGGGCGCAGCCTCATCGTCCAGGCGCACACCGACGTGGTGCCCGGCGCGGACTGGGAGCAGGCCTTCGACCCGCAGTTCGACGGGGAGCACGTGATCGGCCGCGGCGCCATGGACGACAAGGGTCAGGTCGTCCTGCAGACTCTCGCCATCGCCGCCATCCTCGACCTCGGGATCGAGCTGAAGGGCGACATCGAGCAGCAGCTCGTCATCGAGGAGGAGGTCGGCGGCAACGGTGCCCTCGCGCTGATCCGGCAGGGCTGCACCGCAGACGGCGTCATCATCGGGGAGGGCTCCTCGCTGAACGTCTTCCCCGCCAACCGCGGCGCCATCTGGTTCCGCGCGAAGACCTTCGGCACCCCCATGCACATGGGCCGCCGCCACGAGGGCGAGAACGCCATCGAGCACATGATGGAGGCCATCGCGCGCATGCTCGACTACGAGGAGCGGCTCATCGCCGACAGCGCCAACTACCCGCTCTTCGAGCGCTACGAGGCGCCCGTCCAGCTCTGCCTGGGCATCATCCGCGCCGAGGGCTGGCCCTCCATGGTGGCCGGCGAGTGCATGCTGGAGGGCGGCGTCGGCTTCCTGCCCAACAAGTCCATGGACCAGGTGAAGCAGGAGCTGCTCGACGCCGTCATGGAGACCGACGACGAGTGGCTCAGGGATCACTTCGAGCTGACCTATCCGAAGCTGCACAACGACTCCTACGAGATCCCCGGCGATCATCCTCTCCCGGTGACCTTCCACGAGGCGGTGGTGCAGTTCGAGCCGAGCTCGGAGATCTTCGGCTGGAACGTAAGCTGCGATGCGCGGCTCTACAACCGACTCGCGGGCCTGCCGGTGATCGTCTACGGCGCCGGCGACATCCAGGAGGCCCACTCGGACAACGAGACGGTCTCCATGACCGAGCTGATCACCGGTGCCAAGGGCCTGGCGCTGGGCATCATCAACTGGTGCAACGGGTAACGGCGGCAACGAAAGCAACGGCGGCAACGACGGCGACGGCAACTGCTCACGGCAGTGGACGGCCTCGTGGGCCCGGGACCAGGACGTGGCAACTACGGTGTCTCGTACCGCTGCTCTGACCTTCGTGGCACTCCTCGCGAGCGCGCTCTCCATGGGCGCGCTCGCTCAACCGGTCACGCTCTTCGAGCACGACTTCACCGCGGATGGCGGAGAGCCGCTCTCCGCGACTGAGGGATACACCCCCTACGTCTCCGGCTTCTTCGGCCTGCCCGGCGGCGGTACGCTCACCGGCGTCACGCTGACCGTCGAGGTCACCGCCGCCTCGCCGGACGCCTGCCCGCTCGGCGCCATCCTGCTGCTCTACGACGCTCAGCGCGAGAAGGTGGGCACCGCGAAGGCTCTCTGGGGCCGGGCGCTGCCCGAGCAGTTCACGACCGTCGCGGGCGACGCCGTCATCGAAGCGGCGGGCGTGGCCCTCGCCCGCCTGGCGATCTACCGCTCCACGCACCAGGGCACACTGCTGGTGCGCTCCGCGCGCGTCTTTCAGCCCGAGCTGACGCCCGCCGAGGAGCTTGTCTCCGAGCTTGAGGCCGACCTGCAGGCTGAAGGCTGGGAGATCGCCCGCGAGGGCGAGTACGTCGTCGCCCGCAGGCCCGGTGAGCGGCAGTACTGGCGCACCCTCCCCGGCGAGCGGCTCAAGCGTGAGGATTTCGAGCAGCGCAGTTATGCGGGCACCACGTATGTGCGCTGCGAGTTCGAGCCGCCGCGCTTCCCGATCGGGCCCTACATCTACGGGCGCCGCGACCGCATGGAGATGCTCGCGGAGGCAGCCGGGACGACCCTCGAGGGCCTGTTCGACCGCATGGCCGCGGACGTCGCCGCTCATGGGGGGAACGCGATCTACTACGCGAACCTGACGATGGACCCGGACCTCTTCACGCTCGCGGTCGAGACCGCCGCGCGCCACGGCGTCGCCGTCTTCGGCCAGCTCACCGCCGACCTCTACCTGCGCCCCGAGCGCGGGCGGGAGCACTACGAGCAGGTCACGCTCCCCACCGCCCGCAAGGTGCTGCCCCAGTACCGTGGGATGGGCAACGTCCTCGCGTGGATGGGCAAGGAGGAGGCCGCGGTCGATGAGATGGCCCTCGTGGCGGAGTACCGGGCGGCCCTGCGCGAGATCGACCCGACGCACGCGCTCTACACCCTCCACAACCACATCGAGCCATTCCGCAACGAGCGGGAGCCGCTGCCCGAGTGGTTCGGCTTCGACCGCTACCGCTTCCGCTGCCTGAAGGCGCACTACGGCCTGCTGATCTCGACCCCGCGGGACATGGCGGCGCGGCTGCGGGGCGAGCTCAGCAGCTTCTACGCCGAGGCGCACAGCCGCGGCCGCCCGCTGGTCTACGTCATGCAGGGCTACGGGCATCAGAACCGCTTCACCACCGAGGACATCCGCGCGTGGTCCGGCGGGGCGCGCGAGGACCTCGACCCCTGGAGCGGCTTCACCGAGGTCGAGCCCGGCGTCTGGCAGGGCTGGGATCGCTACCCGCCGCCGCCCGGCGGCATGCACCTGCAGTCGTGGCTGGCGGTCTCCGAGGGCGCCGCGGGCCTGATGATCTACCACTACCGCGGCCTGCAGCGGCCGGAGTACCAGCGCTACATCGCCCTCGTTGACGAGCATGGTAACGAGACCCGTCTCTGGCGCGAGTTCGGCGAGTGCGTCACGGAGATGACTCCGCTCCTCCCGCTTCTTCTTTCGTGGCACAGGGACGCCGTCCCGCGCGCCTCCGCCGACAGCGACTGGGTGCAGGTGCGCTCGTTCATCCGCCAGTTCGACGCGGAGCGCTACCTGGTCGTCGTCAATGAGCGCATCGCCACCTGGGACGAGGACTCCCCGGCCCTGCCGCGCGGCGAGACCGAGCTGCACTTCGACGATCAGGGCCTCGCCGGCCTGCACGAGGCCGGCCCGCTCACCTTCGCGCTCACCGTGGACGGCGACGCGCCTCTCTGGGACCTGCGGGCTGGAACGCGCCTGCAGGCGAACCCGGATGGCGCGTACGAGTTGACGCTCGGCCCCGGGCGTGGCACCGTCCTCATGCAGGGCGATGAGGCCACGCTGTCGGCGCTGCGGGAGGAGCTGGGGATGGGTGGCTGACGGACGCTCAGTCGTCCGTCGTTCTCCCCCTGGTCCCGCCCCTGGGCGGGACCAGGGACAGGGGGACACCCCGCGCGCAGCGCGGGGAGGGGGTGAGGCCCGTACGCCGCTCATGGGAGGCGACCACCATGCGCATTATGCTCATGTCCGTCACGCTCGCCGTGTGCGCCGCCGCCGTGGCGCAGGAGCCTGAGCTGACCGACCGCTGGTTCTACCTCTCCACCAACTTCCTGGTCGAGGAGAACGTCCCGCCGGCCCAGGAGCTGCTTCAGCGGGCGGCTGCAGCGGGCTACAATGGCGTGGTGCTCAACGACTACAAGTTCGGCATCCTCGATCGCATGCCGGAGCGCTATTTCGACCACGTGCGAGCCTTCAAGGCGACCGCTGATGACGTGGGCATCGAGATCATCCCCTGCGTGATGCCCATCGGCTACTCCGGCAGCCTTCTGGCGCACAACCCGAACCTGGCCGAGGGTATCCCGGTCCGCGATGCGCTCTTCGTCGTCGAGGGGGGCGTGGCGAAGCTCGTCGCCGATCCGCCGGTCGAGCTGCCGGGCGGCGACTTCGAGCAGGCCGAGGGGCATCAGTTCGCCGGCTGGGACTGGCAGGACAACGCGGGGCAGAGCATCTTCGCCGACACCCGGGTCGTCCATGGCGGGGCGCGGTCCTGCCGCATGGAGGGCATCGGCCAGGCCGACCCAGAGCACGGCCACTGCCGCCTGAGCAAGCTCCTCGATGTCTCGCCGTTCCGCTGCTACCACCTCCGGGCGTGGATCAAGTCCGAGGACTTCGCCGCGCACGGCAGTGTGCGCATGTTCGCCCTGGCCGAGGATGGTCGCATGCTCACCTACAACGACCTCAAGGTCCAGCGCACACAGGATTGGACCTGCCACGACGTGGTCTTCAACAGCCTCGACTACGAGCAGGTTCGCGTCTATATCGGCGTGTGGGGCGGGAAAACCGGTCGCCTGTGGTGGGATGACGTGACCGTCGAAGAGGTCGGGCTGCTCAACCTGCTCAGACGCGACGGCTGCCCGCTCACCGTCCGCGGCGAGGACGGCACCGGGTACGAGGAGGGCCGCGACTTCGAGCCCGTCATCGACGAGCGCATGGGCACCGTCCCGTGGCAGGGAAGCTATGAGGTCTACCACGAGCCACCGCCGATCCGCCTGACCGCCGACTCGCGCATCGCCGACGGCGACCGCCTGCGCGTGAGCTTCTACAGCCCGCCCATCATCCACTGGGGCCAGGTGGGCTGCTGCCTCAGCGAGCCGGAGGTCTACGAGATCCTCCGCGATCAGGTGCGGCGCGTCCAGGAGATGCTCGAGCCCGACGCCTACTTCATGAGCCACGACGAGATCCGCTGCGCCAACTGGTGCCAGGCCTGCCAGGACCGTGGCATGACGCCCGGCGAGCTGCTCGCCGACAACGTGAGCCAGTGCACGCAGATCATCCGCGAGGTCAACCCCGACGCGCGCATCTTCGTGTGGTCGGACATGTTCGACCCCTTCCACAACGCGGGCGAGCGCGACTACTACTACCTCGTCAACGGGAACTGGCACGGCTCGTGGGAGGGCCTCGACCGGGACGTCATCATCGCGAACTGGTACTTCAAGCCGCGCGAGCAGAACCTGCCCTGGTTCGCCGGGCGCGGCCACGACCAGATCCTGGCGGGCTACTACGACCGCTCCGAGTTCGTGATCCAGCAGTGGCTGGCCGACGCCGAGCGCCTCGGCGCTCCGGTCGTCGGCGTGATGTACACGACCTGGCGCAGCGGCTACGACGACCTGGAGCGCTGGGCGGAGGCGGCCTGGGGCGGTGGCCGGTAATCGGCCGGGCGACTGATGGCGTCGCTGGGGGGGAACGAGCAGGGCGACGGCGCCGATGTCATACGGAGAGGCGCGGATGTCGTACGGAGCGGCCGCCCGAGCGCCTCAGCTTCCATGCCGGCCCGCCGCCCGCAGCGTAGTTGGCCCGCACCGCCGCCGCGCGAGCCGCTGAACGGCCTCTCGCGTACGAAGGAATCACCTCGGCGCGCGGCGAACTTCTGCGCCACAACCGCGAGCTATGGCCGGGCGCGCGCGGCTCGACATCTGCCAGAGGCACACATGGGAGGAATCTGACGTGGCACAGGCACGCATCGGCGTCATCGGGATCGGCACCTTCGGGATCAACCATCTGCGGTGCTTCCGCCAGATGGGCTACTGGGGCGAGGCGGAGCTGGTGGCCGCGGCCGACATCAACGAGGAGCTGCTCGAGGAGCGCAGCCAGGAGTTTGACTTCGAGCCCTACGTGGACTACAAGGAGATGCTCGCCAACGAGCGGCTCGACGCCGTGACGGTCGTGACCCCGGACCCGTATCACCGGGAGATCGTCATAGACGCCGCGAAGGCCGGCGTGCACGTGCTGTGCGAGAAGCCGCTGGACGTCACCGTTGAGGGCTGCCAGGAGATGATCGACGCCTGCGAGGACAACGGCGTGCTGCTGCAGGTGGACTTCCACAAGCGCTACGACGAGTACCACATCGCGATGAAGCAGAAGATCGACGCCGGCGACCTGGGCGAGATCGAGTACGGCTACTCGCACATGGAGGACCGCATCGAGGTGCCGCGCGACTGGTTCCCCGGCTGGGCGGTCAACAGCTCGCCGGGCTGGTTCCTGGGCATCCACTTCTACGACCTGGCACGCTTCCTGATGAACGATGCCAACGGGGTGCGCGTCTGGGCGACCGGGGTGCGCAGGAAGCTGCGGAGCCTCGGCGTGGACACCTGGGACTCGATCTCCGCGAAGGTCGAGTTCGACAACGGCGCGTCGGTGATGTTCGACACCTCCTGGATCCTGCCCGACACCTTCGAGGCCATCGTGAACCAGGGCATCCGCCTGGTCGGCACCGAGGGCATGCTCGAGTGCGACTCCCAGGACCGCGGCACCATCACCTGCAACTATGAGGACGGGATGCAGACGCACAACATGAGCTTCCTGCGCGAGCGCACCGACAAGCAGGGCCGCGAGATCTTCGAGGGCTACGGCATGGACTCCATCGCCGACTTCGCCCGCAACGTGAACCTGCTGCTCGACGGCGGCTCGCTCGAGGACATCGGCGCATACCCCGACGGCCACGACGGCCTGGAGGCCACCAAGATCGCCGCCGGCGTGCACGAGAGCGTCGAGAGCGGGCAGATCGTCGAGCTATAGCGCGACGCGAGGGATGGCACCGACTGCCGGCGGCGACCCCGAAGTGGGGCCGCCGCCGTGCGCGAAGCTCCTCCCTCCGGCGCCTCCTGGGCTCCCCGTGGCGAGTCCCAGAGACCGGCGCAGGAGGCCGCTGACCTGGGTTTGACACCGCCCCCGGCCCGGGCTATACTGAAGCTCTACTGCCCATGGACCTCCCGCCGGTCACGGTTACCGCATATGCACGTCTACGGGGGGGCAGACGAAGGAAACTAGAAAGGCGATCGTTATGCCCAGTATCATCACCGAACTGCCCGGCCCACGTTCCAGGGAGATCATCGAGACCGCGCGCACCTACGAGCCTCGCTCCATGGGCGACCAGGTGCCCGTGGTCTGGGACCACGCGCAGGGCTGCGTCATCTGGGACGTCGATGGCAACGAGTTCCTCGACTGGTCCAGCGGCGTGCTCGTCGCGAGCGTGGGGCACTGCCATCCTTATTACGTCGAGCAGGTGAAGAGCCAGTGCGACAGGGTCTTCAACTGCTATGACTTCGTCAACGAGCCCCGCGCGGAGCTGGCGAAGAAGCTGGTCGAGATCACACCGCCGCACCTCGAGAAGGCCTTCCTGGTCACGACGGGCAGCGACGCCACCGAAGCGGCGATCCGCATGGCCCGCCGGGCGCACGACGGCTACGAGGTGGTCGGCTTCGACGGGGCCTTCCATGGCCGCACTCTCGGGGCTGCGGCCGCCGGAGGCATGGGCAGCACCAGGCGCGGCTACGGCCCGCTGACACCCGGTTTCCTGCAGGCGCCCTTCCCCTACGTCTACCGCGCCCCGATCTGCAAGGGCAAGTCCGAGGACGAGTGCGCGCAGGCCTGCCTGGAGTACCTCGACTGGGTCGTCGAGCACCAGTCCGAGGGCCGGCTCTGCGCCGTCATCACCGAGCCCTACCAGGGCGGCGCCGGCGGCATCGTCCCCCCCAGAGCCTGGATGGAGGGCCTCCAGGAGTGGTGTCGCGAGCGCGACCTGATCTTCATCCTCGACGAGGTGCAGTCGTCCTTCGGGCGCACCGGCGAGATGTTCTTCATGGATCACTGGGGCCTGGAGCCGGACCTCGTCTGCCTGGGCAAGGGCCTGGGCAGCGGCGTCCCGTGCTCGGCCGTCGTGGGCACCAGTGAGATCATGGACGCCCTGCCGCCCGGCTCGATGAGCAGCACGAACGGTGGGAACCCCATCTCCTGCACTGCGGCGTTGGCGGCGATCGAGATCATCGAACGCGAGCGCCTGGTGGAGAACGCCGCCCGCATGGGCGAGTTGTTCGAGCGCCGATTCCTGGAGATGCAGGCGGAGGTGCCCCAGCTCGGCCAGGTCCGCGTCACGGGGCTCATGGGCGGCCTCGAGTTCGTCAAAGACCCCGAGACGAAGGAGCCGGCGCCCGAGCTGGCACGCCAGACCATCTGGGAGGCCTTCCAGCGCGGTCTGATCTGCATCGCGCCCATCGGCCTCTACAACAACGTGGTCCGCGTCGCGCCGCCGCTGGTCATCACTGAGGAGCAGGCCAACGAGAGCCTGGACATCTTCGAGGAGGCGCTGCACGCCGCCGTCGCGGAGACGGGATAGGCGCCCCTCCCGCGAAGCGAGGCAATAGCCTGCCGCGGTCGGGGGCCGCGAGGCAGAGCCGCGGGTCGCCTTCTGCGGCGGCGTGGATCGCAGCCCCCATTCTCTTCACCTCTCACGAGCGATGCAGGCCAAGGGAAAGGCCCCCCGCAATCTGCTCGACGTGCTGTTGGGCCTCGGGCTGGTGGAGCAGGTCGGCGAGCGCAGAGGCAATCGCGTGTACTACGCCCCCCGCCTGCTGCAGATGCTGCAGGAGGCGGCGGTGGCCGGAGACAGCACCGACCGCGCAGTTCCTGGTAGGGGGGCCAATCGTCAGAGGGAGGGCAGATCACCATGCGTCGAGCGGCGTACATGCTGACGCTGGTCGCCCTGCTGGCCAGCGCGGCCATGGCGCAGGACGGTCGCGTGCGGCTCAATGACAACCGGCTCTACGTTGACGGCAAGCCGTTCTTCCCCTACGGCTGCTGGGGCGTGATCGACTCGGTCGAGACCATGCGCAGGCACCACTTCACCTGCGTCTTCAGCGGCATGGGCGGCACCGAGGAGCTACTCGCGGCGTCCGAGGGCACTGACTTCATGGTCATCACCTACCCCTATGCGCCAAGCTGGGGGCCGAAGCATGAGGAGCACGTGCTCGCGGTGCGCGACCACCCGAACCTGCTCGCGTGGAACATCGGCGATGACCTCAAGGGCGAGGACGTAGAGAAGGTCCGGCAGGCCTACGACTTCATCCGCGCCAACGACCCGCACGAGCGGCCCATCATGCTCGACGTGATCCACGGCTTTGAGGAGTACACCTGGTTCGACGAGATGTTCAACACCTATGACTACCCGCTCCTCAAGCCCGGGACGATGCTCGACTACATCGACCGCTTCCACCGCGAGCACGCCATCGTCGGCGCGGACAGGTACCTGTGGACCTGGGTGCAGGCGCACGTGCAGATCTGGTACACGCAGAGGTACCTGGACCCGACGGTCAAGTGGATGCCCTCGCGCTACCCCGACGGCGAGAACCTGCGCATGGTCGCGTACTCGGCGCTGGCGGCGGGCTGCCGCGGGCTGCTGTGGTTCCCCTCGCGTTACTTCGCCGAGGAGTATCACGGCGCCGACCGTCTCGCCGAGGCAGGGCTGCTGGGCTGCGAGCTGGAGGTGATCGGCCCGTGGCTGGCCGAGGGCACGGTCGGCCCGGAGCTGGAGACCTCGGCCGAGGACCTGCACGTCTGGCCGGTGGACTTCCCCGGTGGGCGGCTGCTGCTGGCGATGGTCATCGACGACAGGACGCAGTATCACGTTGGCGGCGGCGTCGCGACAGACCGCGCGGTAATCCTGGATCGACCGATCCCGGAGGACGCGGAGTTCTGGGAGCTCACCGCCGGGTGCAGGCCGCGGCCTCCGCGTCTCTGGGGGGGAGGGGGATTGAACGAGGCTCGCGATGAGCTGACGCTGCCTATCTTCGACATGACCACGCTGGTACTGATCACTGATGACGAGAGCGTGAAGGAGCAGGCGCGGGACCGGATGCGGGCCGTGGAGGCCGACGCCGCGCGCTTCGCCACCCAGGCGCTGAGCGCGAAGATCGACAAGGTGCAGCCGGTGCTGGACGTCATCCGCGCGAACCTGCCCGACCCGGACCCAGCGGGCGCGACCGTCGCCCCGGCGCGTAGCGCCTGCCGGTCGCTCGCCACGCAGACCGAGAACGCCCGCGCGAGGCTGGCGAAGGCGCGCGACGCGATCGAGAAGGCGTCCTACGCGTCGGCGCGCCGGCAGGCGGACGACGGCCGGCGGATGATACGAAGCGAGGTCCGCAGAGCCTGGGAGACGCTCAACCGAGATCCCTTCGTGCGCGAGACCAACCTGCTGCCGAACCTCTACCTCGCGGAGCTCTACTACCCGCTGCTGCAGAGTATCGTGAACGCGGAGGGGAGCGAGAACCTGCTCGCGAACCCGTCCTTCGAGCAGACCGAGGAGGGCACGGTGGTCGGCTGGCAGGGGATGGCCGCCGGGCACGACCAGACCGGCGTGCGCGGGCTGGTCGAGGAGGCGCGCACCGGCGAGCATGCCCTGCGCTTCATCTCCGAGAGCCCGACGATCTACCAGGGCGAGGAACGCGACTGGGTGACCGTCAACGCCATCAGCGACCTGATCGAGGTGCGGCAGTGGGACGGTCTCGAGGCGACGGCGTGGGTGCGCATCGACGAGAACCTGCAGAAGACCGAGCGTGGCGCGGTGCTGCAGATCGCCGGCTATGATGCGGAGGGCGAGGGCCTCTCGAGCTGGCGGGTGACCGATGTCGAGGCCACCCGCGTGGGCGTCACGGATGGGTGGCTGGAGCTGACCACGCGCATGGTGGTCACGCAGGCGGACGCGGAGCGGGCCGCCGTGCGCCTGGGCATCTGCGGAGTGGGGGAGTGCGTGTTCGACGACGTCTCGCTGATCCGGCGGCGGCCGCCTGCCCAGGGTGAGCCGTGAACGCACACACGCGCCTCGCGCGCATCTTCGGGATCGCCTTCATCACCGGCTTCTCTGGCGCCATGATGCCCGGACCCATGCTCGTGCTGACGATCGGGCAGACGGGCGCGCACGGGATGGCGGCCGTGTGGGCCATCCTCGGTGGTCACGCGGCGCTGGAGGTCGTGACCGTGCTGCTGCTGATGGCGGGGCTCAGGCATGTGCTGCAGCGGTCGGCGCTGCGCGGCAGCATCAGCCTGATCGGCGGGGGCTTCCTGGCCTGGATGGGCGCCGACATGATGCGCGCGGCCGGCGTGGCCTCCCTTGACCTGGCCCGGAGCGCTGAGGGTCTGCCCTGGCTGCAGCTCATTTTCGCCGGAGCCACGGTCTGCGTCATCAATCCGTACTTCACCCTCTGGTGGGCAACCGTTGGAGGTGGGCAGTTGGCACATGCCGGCCCGCGCAACGCGGTGGAGTACATCTCCTTCTACGTTGGACATGAGCTTTCGGACATCGTGTGGTATGCTGTCGTCGGATTGATCGTCGTGACGGGCGTGACCTGGCTGTCGCCCACCGTCTACTCGTGGCTGATACGTGTCTGTGGTGCCGCGCTCGTCGCGCTCAGCCTCTGGTTCATCTGGACGGGCACACGCCTGATCTGGCAGGGCACCGGCGGCGACGCCGCCGAGGGGGCGACTGCAGAGACGGCGGCGGAGGGCTGCGCGGGCGCGCCGAGCGCTTACGATAGCAGGGAGTGACAGACCGATGCCGGACAGACAGTTGCGAATCGGGCTGCCGAAGGGCAGCCTTCAGGGCTCCACCATCGAGCTGTTCCGCAAGGCCGGCTTCCCGGTCACCGTGGATGAGCGCGCCTACTCGCCCGACCTGGGCGACGATGAGCTGTGGGGCGTGCTGCTGCGCGCCCAGGAGCTGCCGCTCTACATCGAGCACGGTGTGCTCGACTGTGGCTTGACCGGGTACGACTGGATCCTGGAGCGTGGAGTCGATCTCCACGAGATCACCGATCTCGTCTACGCCAAGGGCGGCATGCGGCCCTACCGCTGGGTGCTGGCCGTGCACGAGAGCTCGGACGTCGATCGCTGGGAGGACCTGGCGGGCAAGCGCATAGCCACCGAGCTGGTGGCGGTCACGGAGCGCTACCTCGCCGACCATGGCGTGGAGGCGCACGTGGAGTTCTCCTGGGGGGCCACGGAGGCCAAGTGCCCCGACCTGGTGGACGCCGTGGTCGAGGGCACCGAGACGGGCAGCACGCTGCGCGCCAACAACCTGCGCGTCGTCGAGACCCTCTTCGAGTCAAGCACCAGGTTCGTCGCCAACCGGGAGGCCTGGTCCGACCCGTGGAAGCGGCAGAAGATGGAGAGCATCGCGCTGCTCCTCAATGCCGCCCTTGAGGCGGAGAACATGGTCGGCTTGAAGATGAACGTTCGTCAGGTGGAGCTCGACGCAGTGATTGCATGTCTTCCCGCCCTCAAGCATCCCACGGTGTCGCCTCTGACCAACGGGGATGAGGAGTGGGTGGCCGTAGAGACCGTCGTCGATGCCGGCCTGGTCAAGGATCTCATCCCGGCGCTGAAGGCGGCGGGCGCGCAGGGCATCATTGAGTACCCGCTCAGCAAGGTCGTGGTCTGACCCGGCGCGATCGGGGAAGGTGTCGGGCAGGCGCATATGCCATCCGAGCGCGCCTTCGGCAGCATCCAGATTGGTGTGGATGACACACGGACGCCCGCGTCCGCACGTCGTTGGTCTGCAGGCGTTCGCGCCGCAACGGGGTTGGCCTCACCCCCCGTCCCTCCCACTGAGCAGCGGGAGGGACACCCCGCTTTCCCCGGCTCGCTGCGCTCGCGGGCGGGACGAGGGGGGAGTCGTTTGGCGTGCCGTTTGGAGCGGCGGGCCTCCGTTCCCGCCCGGCCGTTTGCTGTTGTCGTAGGCCGTTCCCGTCGCACGGACGCCCCCCATCCGCGCGCCGTTGGCCGTAGGAGGGGGCAGGCCTCACCCCCCGTCCCTCGCGCCCAGGAGCGGGATGCGCAGGCACGGGACGTCGCCGCTCGGTGCGCGCATCCACACGAATCTGGATGCTGCCCGCGCCTTCGGCGATTCTTGACATATGTCCGCGATTGCGATAACGTACGCTTGGTGTACTGTGTAAGCTTGATAGTGAAACCGCCACAAAGCTTCACCGAAGCGTGGTGGATGCGGTGAATGCAATGACGGAGTGCCCGGAATGTGGGGCGAGGAACGCCCGCAGCGCGACCTTCTGCGTGCGGTGTGGTGCTGAACTGCCCGCGCTCGATGCCCGGCAGTCGCCGGGGGAGGACACCGACCGCCTGACGCCCACGGCCGGTGCCATGCGCGAGCAGGAGGCGTCCGCCGAGGCAGGCCAGGAGCCGGAGCAGACGGTCGCCGACGCGGTTACCCAGCAGCCCGCCGCGGCGCCCGCGACCGAGAGCGCTCGCGCGGCCGACCGGCTCCTGCGCGAGGCAACGGACCTGCTCGCCGGCGGAGATGCGAGCACTGCGGCGGCGCGCTGCCGCGAGGCGATCGAGCTGGCCCCCGACATGGTGGCCGCCTACTCGCTCCTGGGGATGGCCGAGGAGCAGCGCGGGAACACGGTGGCAGCCGCCGGGGCCTACCGCCGCGTGTTGCAGCTAGACCCCGAGAGGCGCGTGGAGCGGGAGAAGCTCGAGGCGCTCTACGCGCTGGGAGCGACCTCGCGCCCGGCCGACGTGGACGAGGCCGACGAGCTCCCGATCCTGCGCTACGCTCCGTGGGGAGCGGCCGTGGGTGCGGCCTTCCTGGTGCTCACGATCCTCACCGCCGTGGGGCTGCGCGTCCACCAGGGCCACCGGGCCGAGCGCGTGTACGCCGAGCAGATGGCGGCGGCCCAAGAGGCGCTGGACGGCGGCGATTACCGCGCGGCAGCCGACGCATTCGAGATTGCCCTCAACGTGAAGCCCGGCGACCGGGACGCCGCGCGCGGGCTGAGCTACGCGAAGCGCAAGCTTGGCGCCGGCACGATGCTGTCCGCAGTCGGCTCGGGGGCTGTGGCGAGGCCGATGCCGCGCACGGCGCGGGTCGTGCCCTCGCCAGGGCCGAACCCATTCCAGCCGGTCCCCATCGGCGGCACAAGCCCGGACGAGGAGCCGCAGGCCCCGACCCGAGCGCGGCGGGCGCCGCGCCCGCCGGTCATCTCAACGGAGCCGGTGGTCGTGGGCGGCCAGCAGCAGGGGACTGCCGGGGAGCCCGCGCCGGAGGCTCTGCCCTTCAGCCCCCTCGAGACCGGCGAGGAGGAGACCGAGGAGCCCGAGCCCGAGCCGGAGCCGGCCGAGAGGGTGGCCGCGGTCCAGGAGCCCGAGCGGCGCGGCGAGTTCTCGATCTGGTTCGGCGACGCCGGCCAGGAGAGCCCGGCGGAGGAGCAGCCTCGGCCGACCCCGGGCCACGCCGACCGCGCCGGCGACCTTCGGCGACAGGCCGAGCAGGCCCGCGCGCGTGGCGACTGCGAGCGGGCGGCCGAGCTTTACGGCGAGGCCATCGATGCCTACCGCGCCGACAGCGAGCAGAACCCGGCGAATCGCGACGCCAACGATGCGGCCGTGAGGAGCTGCGAGAGCGCCCGCGACGTCTGTGTCGCCACGGAGGGCCAATGAGCTTCACCCGAGCCGGCAGGCACGCGCGCATGGGCCTGGTTGCCCTGGCGGCGATGCTGTGCCTGCCCGCGCCGCGCGCCGCGACTGCAGTGCCCACGATCGGCGTGCTCATCGCGCCGGCCGGTGAGCGCCTCGCCGAGTTGGAGGCGCTCTACGCCGACGCCCTGGTGGCGCAGTTCGTCGCCGCCGACCTCCACGCCGTCTTCCTGCACGAATCCTCTCCCCTGGTGCGGGCGCGCGGCGCCGCGCTTCCCTCCGTCGCGGCAGGTGACGACTGGACGCCGCTCGGACCGGTTCTCGACCGCCTCGCCGCCAGGCTCCGACTCGATTACGTCCTGCTCACCGCGATCCGGGAGCGTCCGGAGGCCGGGCCGGTCGCCTCGGGGCTGGTCGTCGCGCGGGGCGGGGCGACGCGGACGCTCGCGGCCGCGGCCGTGGAGGCAAGTGGCGACGCCGGCGCCTCGGCGGCCGCGGAAACCATGGCGGCGCGCGTGACCAACGCCCTGGGCGAGCTGGGAGAGCCACGCGACCCCGTCGATGAGCCTATCGCCGCCATTCCCGGCGAGCAGGCGCCGCCGAGCGCGGCCGATACCGCCGGGGCGGGCACGGATGCGCCGCGCCCGTCGGAGACGGTGGAGACGCCCGCGGAGCCGGCCACTCCCGGCGCGCCCGCGACCCCTGCGACGGGGCCCGAAGAGACCGGCGAGGATCCCCTGGCGCCGGCGCGCGAGGCGTACGAAGCCGGCGACTATCTTCGCGCCTCAGCGCTTCTCGACAGCTACGAGCGGGAGCGCGGAGCCAGCGGCGCGAGCTGCCTTCTCCGCGCCCGCATCAGCCTGGCGCGGCACAACCGGGAGCTGGCCGTGGATCACCTCCGCGACGCCGTCGCCCTCCAGCCCGACCTGGTTGAGGCCCAGGTCTGGCTGGCCCAGTTACTCGCCGAGCAGGGCCGATGGCAGATAGCGATGGGGCACTACGAGGCGGCCCTCGAAGTCGCGCCCACTCACCTGGAGGGGCTGCTGGGCCTGGCGCGGCTCTGCCGCGACCACGGACACAGGAAGAGGGCCCTGGAACTGCTCAGCGCGGCCGACGAGCTGGGCCAGCGCGATCCGTCGGTCCTCACGCTCCTGGGCGAGCTGCATGGGGCCGAGGGGAACGTGGAGCTGGCGGAGCGCTACTTCCTGCGCGCGGTGGCGGGGACGACCGGCGAGCGCACCGCCGCTGTCCTCGAGCGGCTTGGAGACCTCTACGCTGACCTGGGGCGGCATCGGGATGCCCTGAGCTGCTACCTGCGGGCCGCCGACCTCAACCCGTCGCGCTCGGCCATGGTCCAGCGCCGCTACCTCGAGGTCATGGCGGCCGCGGACAGCACCGTCTATGAGGCCCTGACCGCCGGGTGGAGCGTCTTCGAGGACTACTCCGTCAACGGCATCGGAGAGCGCGAGATGGTCTACCGGCGGCTCGGCGAGGTGCGGGCACAGGTGGAGGAGGCGGTGCGCTTCTGTCAGAGCGTGCGTCCCCCCGCGGATCTGCGAGTCGAGCATGCGCAGCGGGAGTTCGCCTACAGCCTGGCGGTGGAGGCTGTGGTCGCCGGCATCTCCTACCTGGACCTCGGGGACCAGAATATGCGCGAGCGCGCGGCGGCGCGGCATCTGGAGGCCATTGACGAGTTCGACGCCCTGCGAGGCGGCATCGAGGGGTGAGGCGGGCGAGCCCGAGATGATCGAGCTGGTGGGCCGCGCGCTGGTGGCCATGGGGGCCATCGTGCTTATGCTCGGCGTGGTCCTCGTGCTGGTGGGCAGGTTCGCGCCCTCAGGGAGGCTGCTGCCGGGCGACATAGTCATACGGCGACCGGGCTTCACCTTCTACTGCCCGCTCGCGACCATGATCGTGGTGAGCCTGCTGCTGAGCGGGCTGATGTGGCTGGTCTCGTATCTGCGACGGTGAGCGGGCAGCGAACGGGGCCCACCCCCGCTCGCGTCGCAACGGCCACAGCGCCCGGCTGAGAGGTGCTATGCGGCAATGCTGATGCACGAGTGGATCCGATACAGGAGCAAGCAGGTGCGGAAGGCCGTCGGCGACGACGAGGAGCCCGACGAGGACGCCGCTCTGGAGGCGGAGGAGAGCGCCGAAGCCGAGGAGGCCGCGCTGCAGCCCGAGGAGCCGGAGAGTGCCGAAGCCGAGGAGGCCGCGCTGCAGCCCGAGGAGCC
>JALGUJ010000020.1 GCA_029820945.1 Candidatus Zipacnadia bacterium
GAGCCCGCGCGCGACGCGCACGCGCACGTGCGAGCCCCAGAGCGCGGCGTCGCGCACGAACCGCCGGCCCGTCAGCAGTTCCACGGCGCGCAGCGGCGCCTCGGAGTCGGCGACGAAGACCAGGCCCGTCAGCCGATCAAGCAGCGCCTGGGGCGCCTCCAGCGCGATCAGCTCGCCGCGGTCGATCATGCCCAGGCGATGGCAGCGCTCGGCCTCCCCCATCAGGTGCGTGGTGACCAGCACAGTGGTGCCGCCGGCCGCGAGGTCGCGGATCAGGTCCCAGAACTGCTGGCGCGCGGTCTGATCGACCCCGCTGGTGGGCTCGTCGAGGAAGACGATGGGCGGCTGGTGGATGATGGCGCAGGCCAGCGCGGCGCGCTGTCGCCACCCGGTCGAGAGCGTGCCGGTGAGCTGATCGACCACGCTGCCGAGGCCGATCAGCGTCACGAGCTCATCGGTGCGCCGCTCGATGCGCTGCTGTGACAGGCCGTAGAGCCCGCCGTAGAAGTCCAGGTTCTCGCGCGTGGTCAGGTCCGGATAGAGCGAGAAGAACTGGGGCATGTAGCCGATGCGCTCGCGCAGCCTCTCGGCCTCATGCGCGGCGTCGAGACCCGCCACCATCGCGCGCCCCTCGCTGGGCAGCAGCAGTCCGCTGAGCATGCGGATGGTGGTGGACTTGCCCGCTCCGTTGGGGCCGAGGAAGCCGAACACCTCGCCGCGCTCTATGCTGAAGCTGATGTGATCGACGGCCACGAAGTCGCCGAAGCGCTTGGTCAGACCCTCCACGACGACCGCGGGTGCGTCACTCATCGCGCTCACGCTCCGCCTCGATCACCAGCAGCGCGTCCTCGAGCCGCGGCTCGACGCTCCGCGCCTCATGCACCACGATGCCCGCGTCGCGGAGCAGCCGCGATAGATCCTCCGGCCCGGGGCCGCGCTCGCCCACGCTCACTCGCACGGCGGTGCCCAGCGCCGAGACCGCCCGCACGCCATCGGCCTCCCGCAGCACCCGCCACGCCGCGTGCAGGTCGCCTGCGGCGATCTCGACCAGCGAGGCGGTGTGCCGCTCGATCAGCTCCTCCGGCGTCCCGCACGCGACGATCCGTCCCTCCGCCATCACGCCGAGGCGCCCGCAGCGCTCGGCCTCCTCGGCATCGGGCGTGGCGACGATCACCGTGACGCCCTCGGCGGGCAGGCCGTAGACGATGCGCCACAGGTCGCGGCGAGAGACCGGATCGACCCCGCGAGTCGGCTCGTCCAGCAGCAGCACCTCCGGGCGGTGGATGAGCGCGCAGATGAGGGCCGCCTTCTGCTTCATCCCGCCCGAGAGCGCGCGGGCCAGGCGGCCGGTGAACTCCGCCAGGCCGGTTGCCGCCAGCAGCTCCCGGCGGCGCTTGGTCACCTCCGACATGTCCTGGCAGAACAGATCGGCGAAGTAGTCGATGTTCTCGTCCACGGACAGGTCGCCGTGCAGCGCGAAGGTCTGCGGCAGATAGCCGAGCCGCCGGCGGGCCTCCTCGGGGTCGGCGAGGAGATCGACGCCCCCCACGCTCGCGGAGCCCTCGTCCGGGGCGAGCAGCCCGCAGAGGAGGCGCATGGTCGTGGTCTTGCCCGCACCATCAGAGCCGATCAGGCCGAAGATCTCGCCCCGCTGCACCGTGAGGTCGAGCCCGTCAACGGCCGTGATCTCTCCGAAGCGCTTGCGCAGCCCCTCGGTCCTGACGGTAATCTCAGCCATCGCGGTCATTCGACGAAGATGGTGACGTCCACCGGCATGCCCGGCTTAAGCCGGCCCTCGGGATCGGTGGGCCACACGCGCAGCTCGTAGACCAGCCGCGTGCGCTCGGCCCTGGTCAGCACGTACTTCGGGGTGAACTCCGCCTCCTCGGCGATCCAGCTCACGCTCGCGTGGAACGGCCGGTCCCAGCCGTCGGTCCGCACCTCCGCGCGCTGACCGATCTTCACCAGCGGCATCTGTGGCTCTGGCACGAACACCGTGACCCACAGGTCGCCGGGGTTAATGAGAGTCACCAGCGAGCCGCCGGGCGAAATGACCTCGCCCGGCTCGACGTTCACGCTGTCCACGATTCCCGGCGAGGGCGCGCTCACCACGTGCTTGGAGAGCGAGACGGCGGCCTCCTCGGCCGCGGCCTCAGCGCGCTCAGCGTCCCTGGCCACCACCTCGATCTGCTCGAGCGAGACCTCGACCTCTCGCGCCCTCTCGCGGGCGAGCCGCAGGGCGGCGCGCGCCTCGTCCACCTGCCGGCGCGCCACGCGCACCTGCTCCGGCGTCGGGCCGGCCCGGAGCGCGGCCAGACGCTCCTCCGCCGCCTGGACCTGCTCCTCCGCCAGATCGACCTGGGCCCGGGCGGCGTTCACGTCCTCCTCCCGCGTGCCCGCCTCCAGCAGCTTGAGCTGCTCCTGCGCCTGGCGCCGGGCGGCCCGCGTTTGCGCCAGCTCGGCCTCGGCCGCGCGGATGGTCTGCTCGCGCGCACCCTCGAGCGCCTTGCTCAGCGCCGCCTCGGCGGAGCGCACCGCCTCCCGCGCCGTCTCCGCAGCCGTCTCGGCCTGCTCGAGCCCATCGGCGGGCACGACCCCCTCGGCGTGGAGCCGGCGCATGCGCTCGGCGTCCCTGTCGGCCTTCTCGGCCCGGACCCGCGCCGTCTCGAGGGCGGCGCGCGCCTGCTCGATGTCCTGCTCCCGCGTCCCGGCCCGCAGCTCATCGAGCCGAGCCTGAGCCGCGCGGACGGCCTCATCGGCGCGCTCCACCGCCGCCCGCGCCTGCTCGACTTCCTGCTCGCGAGGGCCGGCCTGGGCCTTCGCGAGCTGCTCGCGCGCCGCCCGGAGCGCGGCCTGCGCCTGGCGTACTCCCGCCTCGGCCTCGCGGATCGACTCCGGCCTGGCGCCCGCCAACAGCTCGGCCAGCCGTGCCTCGGCGGTGTCGAGGGCCCGCTCGGTGCGCGCCACCTCCGCGGCCAGCACCCCCTGCTGCACCGACGTCGCGACCTCAGACTGGCTCTCGCGCCGGCGCGCGGCCTCGCGGGCCGCCTCGGCCTGCGACAGCCTGGTCTCCCCCAGCTCCGTCGATAGCTCCGCGATCAGGTCACCGGCGCTGAGCCTGTCACCCTCATCGACGGCGATGCGGGTCACGCGGCCGCCGACCTCGGTCCCCACCTCGGTCGTGGTAGCCTCCACCATCCCCGACAGCTCCAGCCGATCGACGGGGCCATCAGGGGGGCGGAGGACGAAGTGCCACAGCGCCAGCGCTCCGCCTATGACCACGATCAGCGCGATCGCGATGATGCGCCGCCTCATTGCGTCGCTCCCTCCGTGAGCGCCTGCCCGTTCCAGCTCAGGCGCCTGCCATCATGTGCGAACGCCCGCGCCGGCTCGCCGGCGGCGTCCAGCAGCACCGCGGCGACGTCCGCGTCGGTCTCGAGGCCCATGCCGGCCAGGTCGCCGCGGCCGGTACGCCAGACCATGACGACCTCGCCTCCGGGCAGCGCCGCGCGTACCGCCAGGCAGCTCTCCCCGGCCTCGCACACGGCCTCGACCGGCGGCTCCTCTCCGCGCCGGTGGGGGCGGATGAGCGTGACCGAGCGCTGCTCGCGGGCGGGCTCGACGGTCCGCGCGGTGAGATGGTACTGCGTGAGCTTGATGCGCGGGCGCGGCGGCGGGTCGAACCGGTCGGTCTGCGCCACCTGCAGGCCTTCGGGCCTCAGCATGTTCACATGGCAGCCGGCCTCGCCGACCGCCACGCGGATGTCGTGCTGCCCGCTCACGGCCATCTCCTCGGGCGCGTGGAGCCACCACTCGAACGTCTGCGGCGTGGGCGTGGCGAGGTCGTCGAAGATCGCGATCAGGTGCGGCTTGACGAAGAGCAGGTGCCGCGTGAAGCGGTGGACCAGCCCCTCCGGGTAGGCGGAGGCCGCCTCGCCCGCCACGTAGTCGAGCCACTCCGAGGTCTCGAAGCCGACGATGCGCCCCCGAGCCAGCGGGCTGTGGGGCATCTGTCCCTGCCCGCCCACCGTGACTGAGTTGACCGAGCGCGTGGACCACATCCACCCCTTGTGGTGCTCGCTCCCGTAGCTGTCACGGCGCCCGGTGCGGATCAGCAGCGGCTCGCCGTAGGCGTAGAGCAGGAAGGCGTTCTGCGCCTCGTACCCGTGGCTCTGGGAGCCGAAGGGGCTGGACTTGAACTCAACGTGCACGTCGCGCCGCGAGTCGGTGATGTCCGTGTGCAGCAGGGCCAAGCCGGTGCCCTCAAACAGCTTCGAGTTCGGCAACTCGTGCAGCGGCCGTCGCTCAACCGGCGGCAGCGCGCCGCGGATGAAGCCGATGTAGCCGCCACCACTGGATGGCCCACCGAGCCGCTCCACGTAGTCCTGCCAGTACGGATTGCGGGCCTGCGCCGCGAAGACGCTCATCAGGCCCACGTTGCCGCGGGCCGTGCGCCCGCCGCTCAAGTCGCCGAACCCGCCGCGCGGCACGTTCGGCGGCATGACGTAGAGCGCGAAGTCGCCCACCGAGGAGAAGAAGGGCTTGCGGTAGCCGTCGATGCCCAGCGCCACGCGCTGCACGTCCTGCCACCAGGTGAAGCGAGTGAGATAGCTGGCCCAGTAGGCCGCGCCCTCATGCCAGCCGCCGTCGTCGTCCGACCAGACCGGGTACACGTTGAAGAACACGTTCTCGGCGAACCAGAGCCAGTCGGCCGCCTCGGGGATCTCGTCCAGGAATGCGATGGCGACCTCGCCCAGGAAGTGCCAGGCGCGGTTCGAGTGGCTGGAGTAGGGCCGCCAGAGATGTCGCGGGCACAGGTGGCGGTACATCTCGCCGCCGCGGATCGCCATGACCTCGCGGCACTTCTCTCGCTCCTCATCGCTGAGCAGGTCGTTGACGAAGGTGTAGGTGCGCGCGAAGTAGTAGTTGTACGGCATCCCCGCCTCGTCGTTGTAGCGGTAGCCGGTCGCGCCCCTGGGGTCCCACTCGGCGGCGGCCATCAGCAGCTCGCGCGCCTTCTGACCGAAGGCCTCGTGGCCGCCCAGCAGCCGCGTGAAGGCCAGCGTCGCGGCGGAGTCCAGGACTCTGATCGTGTAGGTGCGGTTGCCCCACCAGATGCTGCGCCACGGGTCAGAGCCACGACGCATCCCCTCCGGGTAGAGGGGCGGCTCCTCGGTGGGCGGCGGATCGGCCATGATCTCCTCGCACCGCTGCACCAGTGCGTCGTACTGCGGCTTCAGCTCCCCCTGCGCCAGCTCGCGCAGCCGCGGCAGCTCCTCGGGGCGCACGAACAGCCTCGGGTGCTCGTCGGGCACGCGCACCAGCAGCTCGCCCCGGTCCGGCATAGGGAAGCGCACCGCGTCATCGGCGATCGTGAACCACCGGGGTCGGCTCCACTCCGAGTGCTGGTTCGCCTCAGCGACGAAGGCTACGCGCCACCACAGCCGGCCGGCGGGCAGCGTCAGCGGCGGGCAATGGACGCTGAGGTCGAGCCCCTGGGCCTCGTAGACGATGTCCTCGAAGCCCTCATCGCGCGCGACCTGCAGCACATAGAGGCGCGCGGCCTGCTGGGGCCGCCAGCAGAACCCCGGCGGATTAATCGCCGACGAACTGCCCTCCGCCGGTCGGAAGCCCCACTCGCCGGGGCCGGCGGGCGAATCGTCGAACTCGAGCCGGGCATGGCCCGTCGCGCACACGCCCATCACCGCCATTGCGATAAGCACCGATCGCAGCATTCCCGCCTCCATGTCTCGCCCGTCACTGCCCCGGCGCGAATGCCGCAACGGTCCCGGCGCTCGTGGTCACACCGACGCGGCCGTCCAGCAGGGCCAGTCTGAGCGCTCGGGCGCCGGTCTCCCCTACTCCGATCACCTCGCCGGCGCCGTCGAGCAGCACCACGCCCGCGGCGCCTGCGGCTGCGGCGAGGCGCGGCTCAGCCCCCGGCAGCAGCGCCAGGTCGCCGACGCCGCCGGGCAGCGCCGTCCGCCAGATCGGCTCACCATCGGCCGAGAAGGCGTAGACGTTGGCGCTGTCGGCCGAGCAGACGACCTCGTCGCTGCCGTCGCGGTCGATATCCGCGGCCACGATACTGGTGACTCGATCGCCGACGTTCCGGGTCCAGAGCCGCGCGCCATCGCCGTCGAAGCAGATCAGCTCGCCCAGGTCGGTGCCGATCAGGATCTCGGCCAGGCCGTCGCCGTCCACGTCGGCCGAGCCCGCCGCGGTCTGCTCCGGGCCGAAGTGGTCGCGCACGAAGATGCGCCGGCCGTCCTGGTCGATCAGGTTCAGCCGGTAGTACTGGTTGCCGCCCACGATCTCGGGCAGGCCGTCGCCGTCGAAGTCGTCCGCGTGGCCGACGGTGGCCGGGTGGGCGTAGATCACGTTTTTCCACAGCAGCTCGCCCGCGGCATCGAAGGCCGCGTACTGCCAGCTTCGCAGGCCGGCGACGATCTCCGGCAGGCCGTCCCCGTCCATGTCCGCCGGCACGATGGTCATGACATCGCTGTCGATGCCGCGATACTTCGGTGGCGTGACCTGCCAGAGCGGCTCTCCCCCGGCGGAGATGAGGCCCAGCCGGGCGCCGTCGTCGCCGTAGACGACCTCGTCGCGGCCATCCCCGTCAAGGTCCGCGCAGGCCAGCGCGTTGATGCGCGCCCGGCCGTCCGTGGTGAGCGACCACAGCGCGTGACCGCCGGCATCGAAGGCCCGTATCTGCCCCGAGTCCGATCCGGCCACCACCGCGACCGCACCGTTGCCCGCCAGGTCGCCGGTCGTCACCGCGGTGATGCGGGGGAGGGCGCCGGGCCGCGTCCCGCGGATCATCACCTCCGCCAGGTACACCCGCGAGTCCTCGCGCGCCGGCGAGACAGTCAGCCGCACCTGCTTCGCCCGCTGGCCGATAGGCGCCTCCACGATCGTGTTGACATTCCCGCCCCAGCGCTGAGTGCCCGTCTCCTCGAAGGGCCCCCCGAGGTCGCGCACGTCATCCTCGAAGCCGTCGCCGCTGATCTCCAGGCGGCGCTCGCCGACGTCCCAGTCCTCATTCATGTGCCACTCGCGCAGCTCTATGCTGGTGATCTCGGTCTCGCGGGCCAGCTCCAGCGTAATGGTCGGCGCCACCCCCTCGGGCCACTGCACGGAGTAGACCGAGCCGGACATCTGCCCATCCACCAGCTTGTCTACCGGCCCGTAGCGCCCGTGGTGCTCCTCGTCGCAGGTCACGCTCACCACGGGGAGCGCCTCCAGCGGAGGGTCGAAGCCCCCGACCTCCCAGGCCAGCGGCAGTTCCGGCGCCTCGAGATCGGCGCCGCGCCCGGTAGCGGGCGCGGCGGGCATGGCGAGCACGCGGTCCCGGATCTCCGCGGCGCGGGCGGGCAGCTCGGCCGGGCCGTCCGGCGACAACTCCGTCGCACCCGTCGTCACCACGGACGCCTCGCCCAGCACCACCAGCTCCGCATCGCCCTCGATGCCCGCAGCCGCGAGGCCCTCGGCGCCCAGCGCGATCACGTCCGCACCCTCGGGCCGCTCGACCACGAACAGCCCGTCGGCCACGCGCCGCGCGCTCACCGCGCGCGGCTCCTCGAGCGGATGGGAGTGGATGACGTTCGCGAAGCGGTAGCTGTCTCCGGCCGCCATGGTCCGGCTCACCTGCTGGGAGAGCCGGTGGACGGGCATGTTGGCCGACATCTTCATCTCCTCGATGCTCGACGGCGCCCCATCGAGGTTCATCACCTGCATCGCCATCGGCGGGTGCGTGACGGTGCAGACTCCGCCGTCCAGCGTCGCGTCGCCCCAGGGCCGCCAGCAGCAGCGGAGCGTGAACTGCGCATCCTCGAGCGCCTCGACCTCATCGGTGACGAGCACGTAGTCGTTCGGCCGCCAGACGATGCTGCGCGTCCACGCGGCCCCGTTGTAGCTGGGCAGTCGCGTCTGCGCGAAGCTCAGCGACTGCAGCTCGTCGGCGCGCACAAGCTCGGTCACCGCCGGCGTCTGCTCGCTCCGCCCGTCGCGGATGATGACCAGCGAGTTGTGGTACTTGGGCGCGTTCCTGATGTACTCGCCATCGACCAGCAAGGGCTCGCCGCCGTGGGCGTAGCGGATGATGGCGTTGGCGTCCCAGTGCATGTGCGTGCCGCGCCCGAAGCCGTCCAGGAGCAGGTACGCGTCTGCCGGCTCCAGCCCGGCGCGGAAGCTCATCTTGTTGAAGCAGTCTTCCAGTGGCAGCAGCGGCTGCGTCGGGTACGAGCAGCGCTGGATGCCGTCGGTGTAGGCCGACTCGGGCAGTGCCGCCACCCTCAGCCCGATGTGCTCGGCGGGCGCCTCGGGCTCGATGTCCAGGTGATAGGTCTGCCCCAGCGGGTGCCCGTCGCTGCCGCCGGCGTGCTCCGTCATCCACAGTATCTCCGGGTCGCGGTAGTACCAGGCGATCTTGAATAGGCACTGCGCGATCGCCGAGGCGGACCTGTAGGCCGAGTGGTCTCCGTAGGCCGCCTGCCAGCCCGCGTTGTCCATGGTGACCATCGCGACCTCGGCGGTCTCGCGCCCATGCCCCTCGTCGAACCAGGTGGTGTCGCCCGTCGCCAGCGAGTAGGTCATCACGTGCATCATGGGCAGCCAGACATAGCCGGCGGCGTCCTCGAGCGGCTTGGACGAGTGCTTGAGGCCTCGGAAGACGCCCTCGGCCACCTCCAGCCACATCTCCGCGCGCTCGAGCCCGTAGTGCCGCCTGAAGTACCGCCCCACGAAGTACGCGGCCAGCGCCGGGAAGGTGTTATGGTTGTGCGGCACGGCCGTATTCCCGCGCCAGTGCTCGAGCTTGCGCTCGTAGCCCTGATAGAGGTCGCACTCGAGCATCAGGCGCAGCACCAGGTTCGTGAACGTGAGCCGCTCCTCGTCGCTGAACAGGCCCGACTCCTCCAGCAGGTCCCAGAGCACGGCGACCTCATAGGTCCATGCGTCGCGGAAGTCGCGGTCGTAGCGGGACAGCGGCATGGTCGCGATGTAGGGATCGGTCTCGAAGTACTCCGCCAGCGCGTGCATCATGGCGCGGTAGACCTCGCCCTGCCTCGCGTCGCCGGTACGATGGAAGGCCGTACCGTGGCGGATGAGACGCGCGACTCCGCTGCGTCCCTCCCCGGGCGCGAAGAGCCGCGCGCGGCCGCTCTCGATGGCCGCGTCGCGCTGCTCCTCGGTCATGGGGTCCGTCTCGCCGATCTCCAGCACCATCTGCCGGCCCAGCGACAGCGAGTCACCCTCCGCGGCGTCAGCGACGATCGCCGCGAAGGCCTCCGCCGCGCGGGCGGTGCCCTCAGGGGTGCTGCCGCCCACCAGGATCGCGTTGTGCCCGCGCCCCCACGGATCGTGCACGGAGCGGATGACGTAGCCGTCACCGCCCGCGTAGCCGGTGTCCAGGCAGACGAAGAAGTTGTGGTAGAGCCGCGCGACGTGGCGGTTGTTGTCGAGGTGGCCCACCAGGATCAGGCTCTGCCCGAAGGCCTCCTCGTCGCTCAGCGCAGCGTCCGTCGCCAGCGGCACCTCAACACCCGTGGCCTCGTGGATAGCCGCCCGGGCGGCCTCCGCGGCTTCGCGCCAGGCGGGATCTCCGGCGTGACAGATCGTCGCGACGGCCTCTCCCTCGGCGACCAGCGGCGTGTCCAAGCTCAGCGGCTTCAGCTCGCCCGGCTGGATCTGGAGGCTGCGGAGCAGGGCCATCTGCTCGTCGCGCTGGTCCGCATGGGCCGCGTTCAGAGCCAGGCCGGCGCACGCGCAGATGAGGGCAATACATGCCAGCGGGCCGTCCATGCGCGATCACCCCGGGCAGAGCGTGTCTTGCGGCAGACCGACGGGCGCTTCTCGGGTCGGCATTTCATGGCGCGCGCCGCTCATTCCTCCACGCCCGGCGCCGTCCATGGCGTCTCGGCTCTCCTGCGACGCGCGCCCCTGCATCACGGACGCGGGCGGCAGGAGCGGCACCGCGGCGCGGCGAAGGGCGGGCCAGACGCCCGCAGCGAGGTGATTGGTGTGTCCCGAGACGCAGTGGCCCTGACGATGGCGCTCACGCTCATCCCGGCCCTCGCTCTCGCCCAGACCGTGCGCACCGGCGGCCTGGAGGACCTGGCGCTTAACGCGCGGGTCGAGGCCAGCTCGTCGGCGACCGCGCACGACGGCAAGTACGGCCCTCCGCGCGCGATCGACGGCGATTCCGGCACACGCTGGGCCACGCGCGATGGCGCCGAGCCGCCACAGTGGCTGGAGGTGACCTTCGACGAGCCCGTCACCGCCGACACGCTGGTGATCGAGCAGTCGAGCCTCGAGCGCCTCTACGCCAACGCCGAGCACATCGAGCTGTCCTTCTCCGAGGGCGACCCCGTCGAGGCCACGCTGGAGGACACCTGGGCGCCGCAGATCGTGCGCTTCGAGCCGCGAGAGACACAGTCGCTGCGCATCACCATTCTCGCCGTGCACGAGCTGAAGACCTACCTGGGCATCGATGAGCTGCAGGTTTTCCACGACCCGGACAAGGTGGTGCAGGCGGTCATGCCACCCAGGATGCGCTGGGAGAGCCCGGACTTGGCCGCGCAGGGGCGCGAGACACACCCCTGCGTCAACAAGACGCCGGCCGACCTCGAGCGGGCGCGCCGCAACATCGATCGCTACGAGTGGCTGGCCGAGTACGTGCAGAACCAGCAGGCTGAGGCCGACCGGTGGCTGGAGCGGTCCGATGAGTGGATCCTGGAGATGATCCCCGAGCCGGGAGCCGCCTTCGCCTACGGGCGCACCGGCTGCCCGATCTGCGGCGCAGGCTGGGGCACCTGGGGCGGTGCCCGCTGCTCGTGGGATGACCCCGGCCATGTCACCTGTGCCAACGGTCACCGGCTCCCGGACGAGGATCACCCCGACCCGGGCACCGGCTATGTGGGCGCGGATGGTCGCATCCACTACTTCGTCGGCTCCTGGAACGCCTGGGTGGTCGAGAAGCTGCAGTTCGATGCCCTGCGCCCGTTGTGCCTGACCTACCTGCTGACCGGCGACGAGCGCTATGCCGAGAAGGCCGCGCTCATCATGGACGGCATCGCGCGCATCTACCCCGAGTGCGACGCCAGCTCCTGGGACTACCCCTCGAACCCGCCCAGCGGCCGGCTGAACCGCCCGTGGTATCAGGTCGCGCGCGTGCTCGTCCACTACGTGGACTTCTACGACGAGATCTTCCACTCCCCGGCACTGGATGAGCCCTCGCTGGTCGATGGGCTCACCCGCCGGGAGAACATCGAGCAGAACCTGCTGCTCAACGGCGCGTGGTACTGCTACGAGCAGTCACTCAAGGGCGGCCTGAGCAACGGCGAGGCCGACTACATCCGCGGCGCGCTGGCCGTCGGCTGCGTGCTGGGCATCGACCACTACGTGGACTGGGCGCTCGATGGCCCCTACGGGATCCGCAGCATAGTGGCCAACAACGCCGACCGCGACGGCCGCTACTTCGAGACCTCGATCAGCTACGCCCTGCACGCGCGGGACCTCTACCTGACTTTCTCGGAGCCGCTGCTCAACTACCGGTCCCAGAAGTACCCGGACGGCGCGGACCTTTACGCCGACCCCAAGTTCCTCTCGTTCTACTTCCTGCCCGCGGCCCTGTTCGACTGCGCCGGGCATTCCCCGCGCTACGGAGATACCGGGCCCGATACGCGCAGCACCTGGCCCGCCGACCCCATCTTCTCGCCGCGGGACTACGAGTTCGCCGAGGTCTGCTACGCGCGCACGGAGGGCGACCTGCGCGCGCCATTCGCCAATGCGCTGGCCTATCTCGCCGGCGACCGCGGCGAGGGGATCCGCAGCTCGGCCCGCGACAGGATGTGGATGCTCTTCCACGCCGGTGAGTTCCCGGGGGAGGTAGACGCCGGCGCGACTCACCGGCGCCTGACCACCAGCGACTTCTTTGGCCAGAAGGGCATCGCCATCCTGCGCTCCGGGCACGACATGGAGGCGCAGGCCGCCCTCCTGCGCTTCGGACCATCGCTCAACCACGGGCACTACGATGATCTGAACCTCAACTACTACGCTATGGGCTACGAGCTCACCTACGATCTCGGTTACTCGTTCGGCTCCACGCACACCCAGGTGGGCTGGGCCAAGCAGACGGCGAGCCATAACCTGGTGGTGGTCGATGAGCAGCGCCAGCATCTCGACGGCTGCGGCTCCGGCGGCAGCCTGCTGCTCATGGCGACTCAGCCGGGCCTGCGCGCGGTCGAGGCCGATGCCCACCACGCGTACCTGGCCCGGGGTGTGGAGCGCTACCGGCGCCTGATCGCGATGCTCGGAGAAGGCCCGGACCGCTACCTGGTGGACGTCTTCCGCGTCGCGGGCGGCTCGCAGCACGACTACATGCTCCACGCGCTGAGCGAGGAGGTCGCGGTCGAGGGCATCGAGCTGGGCGAGATCGAGCCCGGCTCGCTGGCCGGACCCGAGTTCGAGTGGGGGCGGATGCAGGGCAACGACGGCGACATGGTCGGCCACCCGAACAAGCCCTACTGGAACCCGCCGCCCGGTAACGGCTACGGCTTCCTGGTGGACGTGCGGCGCGGCGCGGCTGAGGGCCCCTGGACGGCGACCTGGGAGATCGATCCCGCGCGGGAGGCCAGGCTGCGGGCCACCGGCCTGCCCGAGCCCGGGACCGAGCTGATCACTGCGTGGGCTCCGGGCATCTACCCGCGCTTCCCGAAGGCCGCCTATGTCTGCGCCCGCCGCTCCGGGCAGGACCTGCGGAGCAGCTACGTGACCGTCCTCGAGCCCGTCGAGCGGCCGCGCTCGCTGTACTCCGTGCGCGCGACCGACATCCTCAGCAATGCGGAGATCACCGCCGGCTCCACGAAGTACGTCGGCGGCCTGGACGTCGCCCTCTTCAAGGCCAAGAAGGCCGGAGATCGTCTGACCTTCGGCGCTCGCGTGCCCGAGGCCGGGGAGTACGTGGTCACGGTCGGGCACTACCTGTCCCCCGCCTACGGGACCGCGCGCCTGCTGATCGACGGCGAGCCGGTCGGCACCCCGTTCGGCGGCACGGCCGGAAGCGTCGGCCCCGCGCAGCCTGAGGAGCTGGCGACCGTGGACCTCGACGCCGGCGAGCACATGCTGGCGATCGAGATGGTCGAGCCGAGCGCCGAGGGCGGGACCTGGTGGATGGGCCTGACATTCGTCGGCTTCCAGCCTGCGGACGAGGCGCAGCGCGCTCCCGTCGAGAGCCGCATCGCCTCCGCGCGGCGCATCGTGCCCGACGTCGAGGGCGGGGTCGGCGTGGTCGTGGTTCGACGCGACGGGGCCGAGGACCGGCTGTTCTCGGCGCTCGACGCACAGCCTCGCGACTACGGCGACGGCTTCTCGGCCGCCGCACCCCTCGCGCGCGCCCGCACCGACGCCGGCGGCGTCGCACGCCTGAACCTGGTGGGCGGCAGCGGGCTGCGCACGCCGGAGCTGAGCATCTCGCTGCCGTTCGAAGCCTGGCGGGCGACGGTCGTGGCGGTGGACGAGGAGGCGCGGGAGGTGGTGCTGCAGGCCCACGGCCCCATGCCACCGTCCGGCCCGGTGCTGGAGGGCACGGCGGTCTGCTTCGACAACCCCGCCTACTCGCGCAACACCGCGTACCACGTGGCCGAGATCACGCCCGAGACCGGCGCTGAGCGCTTCCGCCTGCGCGTGCGGGAGGCGACCTTCTGCCTGGGCAAGGCGGTGATCGACGGCCCGCCCGTGGACGCGGAGACGCTCGCCACCATCGTGCCGCATGACTACGCGCGGCCCATGGCACGCCGCGGCGTCCCTGCGGAGGCCAACTTCTTCGCGGGCAAGCTGTTGACTACGGCGGACGGCGCGGCGCGGGCGACCGTGCGCGAGGTGGTCTTCGGCCAGCCGATGACCATCCGCGTGGACTCAACTGAGGGCTTCGGCGATGGCGACATCTGCTACTACCATGACGTACGGCCAGGCGATAGGGCGACCATCCACGTGGCCGCCACGCTGACGCGCGTGGGCGACGGGCTCCATCAGCTCATCGCGACGGCGCCGGTGACCATCGCAGGCGCGGGTGAGGTGAGCTACCGTGCGGGCGAGGGCGAATGGCAGCCCGCTAAGGACGGCCTGATCCCCGCGGAGGCGCTCACGGCGGGCCCGGTGGATGTGCGCATCGCGAGGGAGTGAGCTGCGACCATGAGGCGATGGCTCATTGCGTTGACTGTGCTGGCCACGGCGTGGCCGGTATCGGCCCAGGACACCGACGGCGACGGCATCCCCGACGCCGTGGAGGAGCAGATCGGCTCGGACCCGGCGCTCGCCACGCCGCTCGAGGTCGTCTATGAGGACCACGCGAAGGGCGAGGGTGACGAGTCGGTCGGCGACGACCTTCAGGTCGCGCATGACCTCGTGAGCGTGGCCTTCGGCGGCGTCGCGCGCGACCGCTGGGTCTGGCGGCTGGACTTCACCGAGCCCTGGGTGGTGCGCGGCGACGTCGCGCTGATAGTGTACACCGACGCCGACAACGACCCCGACACCGGCCGCCAGGGCGGGGGCGTCCAGGGGACCGACCTGATGGTGAGGCCGACGGGCGCGAGCGGCCACGGCCGCCCCGGCGCCCCACGCTACACGAGCGCGGCCGACGGCAACTCCCTCTACCTGGCCTTCGACTCGGCGGTGAACGTCGAGGACGGCCGCGCCGTCTGCCGCGCCTACGTCCTGATCCAGAACCGTGAGAGCACGTCGGACGCCGACCGCACCCCATGGTTCGAGGCCAACGCCCCGATGACCGACGCCGCGCCCCCGGACCTCCCGGAGGATCACCCCATGCACATCGCGCCCGAGGCGATTGGGCGGATTCGCGCCCGCGTACCCATCGACGACGGCGGACGGCGCGCGATCATCACCTGGATTACGTCCTGGCCCACCGAGGCGACCGTCCAGTTCGGCGAGACGGAGGACTACGGGCGCAGCGTCATGACCGGCCGCCAGGCGCAGAACCATCGGGCTGTGCTGGAGGGACTCGAGCCCGGTCGCACCTACCACTACCGCATCCGGTGCCGGGGGGCGCTGGGCGCGCTGGTCTCCAGCGATGATCTGATCTTCAGCACCGCCGTTGGCGAGCCGGCGGGCGACATCACGCGCGATCGCATCCCGCTAACGGTCAACGGAGCGCCCGGGGAGCGCCGGCCGGTCACCAGCGGCATCCCCTTCCCGGAGGGTGCGCTCGGCTCGGGCGATCACGTGCGCGTGCTCGACCCATCGGGCGCGGAGGTCCCGCTGCAGACCGAGGTGCTCACCCGATGGCCGGGCGGCACCGTCAGGTGGCTGCTGCTCGACTTCCAGGCTGATGTCCCCGACGCCGGCGAGGCGGACTACGTGCTCGAGTTCGGCACCGACGTGGCGCGAGCGGCGGTCGAGGCGCCGATCGCGGTCGAGCAGGATGACGAGGCCATCGTGGTGGACACCGGCGCGCTGCGGGTGCGCTTCGACCCCGACGAGTTCGCCTTCCTCGGCGAGGCCTGGCTGGACATCGACGGCGACGGCCGCTACACGGAGACCGAGCGCATCACCGACCCCGATGGCGCGGGAATCGTCCTGACCGACCTCGAGGGCGAGCAGTTCACCTCCCTCGGGGCTCCGGATGAGCTGGCGGTGACGCGGCGGGGCCCGCTGCACACGGTCGTCACGGCGCGTGGGCCGCACCGCAGTGCATCGGGCGAGACGCTCTTCCGCTACGAGCTGCGCATGCACTTCTACGCCGGCCTGCCCCTGCTGCGGGTACTGCACAGTTTCGAGAACGATCGCGTGCAGGAGACCTTCACCACCGTGCGCAGCCTCGATCTGCGCATCCCGCTGGCCGGGGGCGCTCAGGGCGGCACGATGCTGCTGCCCGACGGCGCGACCGCCGAGCTGGGGCCGGGTGGGCGCCTGCTGCAGAGCGACGACGACCGGTTCCACGCCGAGGGGGCAGACGCGGCAGGCGAGCGCGCGCCGGGGGCCATGAGCGTCTCCGGCGACCGAGCCGACACAGCCATCGCACTGCGCAACTTCTGGCAGCTTTGGCCCAAGAGCCTGGACATAGACCCACAGGGCGCGGTCATCGGCATCATGCCCGAGCTCCCCGAGGGCGAGTACGCCGACATCGCCCCGGAGCTCGAGGACAAGCTCTACTACGCACTGCTGGGGGGCGTCTACAAGCTCCATTCGGGAGTCGCGAAGACCCACGAGCTGCTGGTGCGCTTCTGCGCCGAGGAGCGCGCCCTCTCGTCGCTCACCGACCAGGCCAATGCGCCGGCGCTTGCGTTCGCGCCGGCGGCGTGGTACTGCGACAGCAAGGCGTTCGGCGACATCACGCCGCGCACGCCCGGGGAGTTCGAGCGGTACGACGCCATGGCCGACCGCGTCCTGGAGTCGATCCTGCGTGAGCGCGAGAGCGGCCGGGAGTACGGGATGCTTAACTTCGGCGACTGGTGGGGCGAGCGCGGCTTCAACTGGGGGAACATCGAGTACGACACGCAGCACGGGCTGTTCCTGCAGTTCGCGCGCTCGGCTCGCCGCGACTTCTTCGACAACGCGGTCTACGCCGCCCGCCACAACATCGACGTGGACATCATCCATCACTCCCGAGACGCCCAGATGGTGGGTATCCCCTACTACCACTGCCTCTGCCACACCGGCGACTACTACCCGGACGGCTACCGGCCAAGCGGGATCTTCCGCGGCGGCTGGAACACCGGCCACCTATGGACGCGTGGGAACCTGGAGTACTCGCTGCTCTCCGGCGACGGGCGCGCGCGGCGCATTGCGCTGCAGACGGCCGACTACCTCGCCGGGCCACTGATGACCAGCTACCACATGAGCAAAGGCGCCGAGCGCGCCACCGCCTGGCCGCTGTTCGGCCTGCTCGCCGCCTACGAGGCCACCGCCGACGAGTACTACCTGAACGCGGTCCGCATCATCACCCGCGACGTCATCGCCGAGCAGGACAGGGAGCTGGGCCACTGGCACATCCCGGCCGGCTACTCGAAGGTCAAGCCCACGCCCATCGGAGGCTACGCCTGGTGCGCGGGGCTGCTCATCACCTCGCTGGAGTTCGCGAACAGGTATCTGCACGACCCCGAGATCGACGACACGATCGTGCGGGCCGCGCGCTGGCTGGCGCGTGATGAGTGGATTCCCGAGCGGAAGGGCTTCCGCTCCGCGTCCTGCCCCACGCTCGAGGCGAGCGTCACTCCAGGCTTCGAGTGCTACCGCACTCCCACGGCGATGCTGCGCGCCTACGAGCTCACCGGCGACGAGCAGTTCCTCCGGATCGCCCACGTGGGCTTCTCATACGCGGTCGCGAAGGGCGGCGCGGGCGGCAAGGGCGGCAGCGTGCAGCTCACCATCACTCCGCACGCGGTCTACAAGCTGAAGCAGGCCGGCATCACGTCCCTGGACACGAGCGAATGGGAGGAGGCGGCGAGGCTCTACACGCCGGGCTGGGTGCCTGTTGAGCGGGGAAAGCAGGCGCAGCTCTATGCCATCATCGAGAGCAACCGCGACGAGCCGCTGGAGGCGACGGTAGCCGTGCGAGGCCTGCCGGAGGGCATCCACGCGCCGCCTCCTCTTGCCGCCGGCATTGCTGGGCGGCAGACCGAGACGCTGCGCGTTGACCTGCCGGATCTCGGCCTGCAACCCGGCGATGCCCTGGAGCTGACGCTAACGATGTCGGCCGGGGATACAGACATCGAGCGGCGTGTGGTGATGGACTGCCCGGCAGCGGGCGATGTCGGTGACGCCATCGGCCTGATCGCGGGCGATGGGGACTTCCTCGGCCCGGCCTTCGACGAGCTGGGCGTGGCGCACGCCCGGGTGGAGGACCTGGCGGCCCTGCCCGGCTATGGCGCCATCTTCCTGGGCACCCAGGCGCACACGCTCAACGCCGCGGGAATCGCGGAACAGCCCGAACTCCTGCTCCATTGGGTGCACGCCGGCGGCACGCTGGTGCTCTCGCAGCTCAACGACGACGGCTGGGAGACGCGCTTCCTGCCCGGAGTCGTGGTGCTGGCGGAGGAGAACTCGGTCAGCGGCGAGATCGTCGCGCCCCGACATCCCCTGTTCACCACGCCGAATGAGGTGGCCGACCTGTCCGGGGTCGAGATGTACGACAGCATCGCGATCGCCCATGGCTGGAGCGTCCTGGTCGAAGACGAGCGCGGCCGGCCGGCGGTCATCGAGACGGCCTGCGGTGATGGGCGCATTCTCGTCCTGATGCCCAGCTTCGAGCGGCATATCGGGGGGCCGGGCTCGGGTGGCCCGTGTCGGCACCTGCTGGAGAACGTGGTCGCCTGGGCGACGGCCGGACCGGGGCGTTGGCTGCAGTCATCCGCGCAGATGACCTGCGGCGGAGATGCGCATGCCGGAAGTCACCAACGGCTGTGACACGGGCCGTTGTCGTCAGGAGGAATGTCAAGCCAGAGGCCGGAGCGCCTGCGCCCATCCATTACGCAAGACGCGCCAGGCCATTTCGTCCTGCCCTGAACCGTTGATATGGAGTATCGCCTCTGTGAAGGGTACTCCGAACAGAGGCGCGAAGAGAGAGATGCGCACAAGCCGCCCGCACAGGACAGGGCCACCATGCGAGGGCGCGCAGTCCTCTATGCGGCCGGTATAGCGATCGGCCTGGCGACGGGCCTGCTCGCCGCCTGGCTGTGCCACCCCAGGACGCGCGCGGGCTTCCTCCAGCAGAGCCTCTACCGGGCGGAGCTGGCCTCGTACGACCACCGGCTGGTCTACAACACGTCGCATCCCGGGCGGAGCGAGGACATCGTCATCGTAACGATGGACGAGGAGTCCTTCTCGCAGCCGGAGCTCTCCGTCTGGCCCTGGCCACGAAGGCACCACGCAGCGGTGATACGCAACCTCAGCCGGGCGGGCGCGAAGCTGATCGGCGTTGACGTCATCCTCGCCGGCACCAGCAGCGATGTCACCGATCCGCCTGACGGTGTGGACCCCTTCTTCTGGGAGCCGCCTCTGTCGGAAGACGACCGAATGCTGGTCTCGGCCCTGCGCGATGCCGGGAACGTGGTTCTGGCCATGGAGGTCGTGACCGAGGAGGTGGGCCGGGAAGACGGCGGCGGAGAGCTGACAGTAGGCAGCTTCCCCCACCTCGACTTCGAGGACGCCGCGCTGGCGCTGGGCGCGGTCAACCTGCCGACCGACCTCGACGGCACTGCACGGCGCTATTGGACCTCCGTGACGCACCAGGACGTGCGCTTCCCCACCATGGCCGTGCGGCTGGCCGCTCTGGCAACAAACCGGGAGCCGGCGGAGGTCGAGAGGCACGTGTTGAGCGCGGCGTACACCTCCCACCCGTCGCTGCATGGGAGGGACTTCCTGCTTAACTTCCGCGGGCCGGTGGGCGATGGGTTCCAGCGCATCCCTTACTACCAGGTGCTGGACGAGGCGACCTTCGACCCTACCAAGTTCGCGGGGAAGATCGTACTCATCGGCGCCAGCGCGCGATCGCTGCAGGACCTCTACGACACGCCGGTCATGCTGCGGCATGGGGCGGGCGACAAGCAGTCAGCGGTGCAGATGCCGGGCGTGGAGATCATCGCCAGCGCGACGGACACCATCCTCAACGAGCGGTTCATCGTCCCCGCGCCAACCTGGCAGACCACGGCATTGACCGTCCTGCTGTCGATGCTGCTGGCGGCGGCGGTCACCTACCTCCGCCCTCTCAAGGGTCTCCTGCTGGCGTGGCTGCCCCTGATTGCCCTGTTGGTGGTGGTGACCTACCTGCTGATGTGGACGCGATCGGTCTGGCTGCCGCTCATCCCGCTGCTGCTGGGCGTGACGATGGCGTTCATGGCCGATACGGTCTACCTTGAGCTGACCGCGCAGCGGGAGGAGCGGCGACTGCGGCGGGCATGGTCGATGCGCGTGTCGCCCGAGGTGCTGCGCGTGATCCTCAGCAGCCCCGAGCTGACCAAGGTCGCCGGGCGCACGGTGGTCGGGACCGTGTTCTTCTCCGACCTGCAGGAGTTCACCACCTTCTGCTCGACCAACGCGCCCGAGGAGGTCGTGCGGCAGATCAACCGCTACCTGACCATCGCCACCGAGGTCATCCTCGCTCACGGCGGCACCGTGCACAAGTTCATCGGCGACGGCGTCATGGCGGTCTTCGGCGACCCGGTGCCCCAGGACGACCACGCCACCCGCGCGGTGGCCGCCAGTCTGGAGATTCAGGAGCGCATGGCGCAGTTGCGGGACGGAGCGGGTGAGGAGGACTGGGAGATGTTCGTCCGCATCGGCCTGCACACGGGCGAACTCGTTGCCGGAGATATCGGCTCGGAGAGCATGCTGGAGTACACCGTGATGGGCGAGACGGTGAGCGTGGCCTCGCGCCTGGAGGGGGCCAACAAGGAGCTGGGCACGTCAATCCTGATGAGCGATGCCACCGCGGCCATGGTCGATGGCGGCTACAGGCTCAGGAGCCTGGGCGAGATCGAGGTGCGCGGCAGGCCGGAGCCGCTTGAGGTCTTCACCGTCGAGTAGGAGGCGTGACATGCGGGAAAGCGCCCGCGTACTGCCGGCGCTCATCGGCGCGTTGCTTCTCATCGCCCGGGCGGCACGCAGGCCGCGGTGCTCGTTAGGGTCATCCACGCCGGTGACCTGACACCTATCGACCAGCGGGACGCGGCTGCGTACCGGAGTCAGGACGGGGCATGGGCGCTGCCCCGTCTCCATCCCCCGAAGGGTCGTCCTACTCGAGCACGATCTGGCGTGGGTCGAAGTCAGGCTCGGGGAACTGCGGGTTCATTTCACGCAGAGCACCCTCGATGAGCTCGGCCACGATCATGTTGCGGTACCACTTGCGATTCGCCGGGATGACGAACCACGGGGCAACCTCGGTGGCGCATAGCGTCAGGGCGTCCTCGTAGGCCGCAATGTAGTCGTCCCACAGCTCACGCTCCTCAAGGTCAGCCGGCGAGAACTTCCAGTGCTTGTCCGGGTTGTCAAGGCGCTTCTGAAGGCGCTCCCTCTGCTCCTCCTTCGAGATGTAGAGGAAGAGCTTAACGATGCGGGTGCCGGTCTCGGCCAGAAGCCGCTCGAACTCGTTGATCTGCTCGTAGCGCCTCCGCCACACGGGCTCGGGCACCAGCTCATGGACCCGCACGACCAGCACATCCTCGTAGTGCGAGCGGTTGAAGACCGCGATCTGGCCCCTCCGCGGCACACGCTGATGCACCCGCCAAAGGAAGTCGTGCGCCAGTTCCTCCGGCGTGGGCACCTTGAAGCTCGAGACGCACACTCCCACGGGGTTGAGGCCGCGCATCACGTGCTTGATCGTCCCGTCCTTCCCACCGGTGTCCATCGCCTGCAGCACGATGAGCAGCGACTGCTCTCCCTCCGCGTAGAGCCGCTCCTGGAGTTCGCGCATGGCGTCCCGCGCCTGCTTCAGCCTCTCCTTGACCTCATCATCGCGCTTACCCAGACCCTCGTGGAAGTCCGGGTCGATCTCATCCAGCCGCACGCGCGTGCCCGGCCGCACCATGGTGGGATGTTCCACTACCATCGCTCCCCTCGGCTTCGACTCACGGCAGGCCCCCCTAACGGGTGCTTCGCCCATCCGTCTGTCGGACCTCCGGGGAGGAGGCATCCAGCCGGAAGCGGAAGAGCCTCGAGTCAGCGAATCGCGCCGGTCGGGAGCATGCAATGATAGAGGAGACCCGCCACCATCACCCGCACATCGACCCTCGGCAGCCGAGGGACGGCGCCCGCCCCCGCACCAACCCGCCCGTCTTCGCCTGGAAGCCGCTGGAGGGCCAGGAGCGCTTCGGGCTGATCGTCGCGCGCGACCGGGCGCTGAGCAACACGGTCTTCCAGGCCGAGGACCTCGCCGACCCCATGGTTCTTCCCGAGCGCGCCTTCGAGCCGGGACGCTACTGGTGGGCGTGGACCTGTGACGGCGACCACCCCGAGACGTTCTCCTTCGAGATTGAGGATGACGCGGTGGTGCTGGAGGTGCCCGCGGCGGATGAGTGGCTGGCCCGGCTGCCGGCCGGCCATCCCCGCATCTACGTCCGCCCCGAGCAGATCGAGGAGCTGCGGACCTCGCGCTCGGGCGCGCGCGCCGGACGATGGGCCGAGCTGCAGACGCTGGCCGACCGGCTCCTCGCCGAGGACCACGAGATCGAGGAGCCGCCCTATCTGCCCGACCGCCGCGCCGACTACGAGGACTTCTTCCGCACCTGGCTGCCCATCCTGTGGCGCTCCCGGCGCTTCGTCAAGGGCGCGGAGCTGCTCGCGCTGGCATGGCTCGCGAGTGGCGACCGGCGCTACGCCCGCGCGGCCTGCGAGCGCATGGCCTCCATCTCCCGCTGGGATCCCGAGGGCACCAGCTTCATCGGCCACAACGACGAGGCGCACATGTCCGTGATATGGGACGGCTCGAAGGCCGTGGACTGGGTGTGGGACGAGTTCACCGACGAGGAACGGGCCCTCGTCATCGAGCAGTTCCGCCAACGCGGGGAGATTACGTATGAGCACGTCCACGGGGGCTCGCGGGCGAGCGCCCGCGGCACCTACGGCGTGACGCGATTCGGGTCGCACGACGGCCGCGAGATCATTTTCCTGGCGCTCATCGGGATGGTTTTCCACGAGCACATCCCGGACGCCCGCAGGTGGCTCGACTGGCTGCGCCCGGTCCTCTGCGGCATCTGGCCGGTCTGGGGCCGGGACGACGGCTCCTGGGCGGAGGGCCCGGCCTACGGCTCGGCCTACGTGGGCATCATGACCATGTTCGCCACCGCCCTCAAGCGCGCCACCGGCGTGGACCTCTACCGCCGCCCCTTCTGGCGAAACCACGCCCACTGGCGGCGCTGGTGCTTCCCGCCCTACGCCGAGTGGATCGGCTTCGGCGATCACTCCGAGCGCTGGAAGGGCATCTGGCTTGCGAACGCGGCGCTGGTCGATCTCATTGACAGGGAGACCGGGGCCCGCGAGATGGGCGACTACGTCGATGCCTTCATGCGCGAGGCCCAGAATCTGGAGGAGCCGCAGAGCCGCCGCCTGCCGCACCTCTCCGCGCAGGACTACCTCGCCGAGCCCGACGACGGCGAGGCGAACGCGCCCAGGGACGAGGGGATGCTCCGGGTCTTCGCCGATGCCGGCTGGGCCGCGATCCGCTCGGACCTGCAAGATCCCGCGCGGGACATCGCGCTGGTCTTCCGCTCCTCGCCCTATGGCGCCGTCAGCCACTCGCACGCGAACAACAACGACTTCTTCCTGCACGTGGCCGGCCGGTGCCTGGCCATGCCCAGCGGCTACTACGACGGCTACGGCTCCAACCACCACACCCACTGGGTCTGGCACACGAAGTCGCACAACTGCGTCACGCTCTCCGGCGCCGGCCAGATCATGCGCTCGCACGATTCGGTCGGCGCGGTCGAGAACGCCTTCGAGGACGCGCGCATCGCGTACCTGCGCGGCAACGCCGACGCCAGCTACGCCGACCGCGCCACGCGGTGCCGCCGGCATCTGGCCTACCTCAAGGCCCACGCCTGCTTCCTGATGATCGACGAGTTTATGGCGCGGCCGGGGCTCCCCTCGGCGCTGGAGTGGAACATCCACTCCTGGGACCGGTTCGCCGTGGACGATGGCGCCCGCAGCTTCCGCGTGGAGCGCGACGGGAGCGTCCTTGCGGGGCACTTCCTCTACCACCACAACGGCTTCTTCAGCCTCAGCGAAGGCTTCGATCCGCCGCCGAGCTCCGCCAAACAGAGCGAGCAGTGGTTCAACCAGTACCACCTGCGCTTCACACCGACCGGGCCGGTGGAGCAGAGGAACCTGGGCGTCGTGCTCTGCGCCGGGCACGGCGAGCTGCAGCCGGCCGCGGTCGAGGCCGAGCGCGTGGGAGAGACCGAGGTCGCGCGCATCGGTGACGATGTAGTCGCTGTGAACATGGGCGCGGGCATCGCGGTCGATGGCATGCAGAGCGACGCGTTGGCGCTGCTGGCCCTCGGCGGCGCGCGCTACGAAATCACCGACGAGGGCGTCACGACCGCCTGACGCGACCACCCGAGACGACGCGGAGGTGCGCCATGCTGCGCCGAAGACGAAGACTGATGCTGAGCGCGGGGGCGATCGCGCTCTCGCTGACTGTTGCGCTGAGCGCGGCCGCACAGGACGTCGAAAACGCCGACCTGCTCTTCGACTGCGATACGCTCGACGCGGTAACGGTCAGCGGCGGGGCGGACTGGCCCGACACCGTCCTGGAGCTGAGCGCCGACGAGCAGTTCGTCTCGCAGGGCGAGGCCAGCATCCACCTGTCCGGCGTCTCGCCCGAGGACGCCGCGGGCAACTCCTACCTCTCGATCGACATCGACCTCGGCGGCGTGGACATGACGCGCAAGGCCATCCTGTTCGATGTGTGGACGGGCCGGCCCGAGAACACGCAGGCCCTCTACGTGCGAGCCTACAACGCGCAGGACGAGTGCGTGCTCAGCTTCCTGAACTGGAGCGGGCCGATGGGCGCCGAGAGGACCACCATCACCCTCGTGCGCGGATTCGGCAACATCCTGGCCTGGGAGCCGAAGATGGTGGAGAGCGACGACCTGAGCTCCGTGCAGCGGCTGCGCTTCTACATCGGCACTCACGGCAAGGGCGTCCCCTTCGACTTCTACCTCGACAACATCCTGATCGCCGACAGCGAGATCCGCAGCTTCATGGACATCGAGGAGCCCAAGGAGCTGTTCCCCCAGACGCCGATCGTTGTCGGCGGAGAGCCGCAGGCGCAGATCATCGCGCCGGCGGACGGCGACTGGGCCGAGGTCGCGCGGGAGCTGCAGGCGATGGTCCGGGAGCTAACGGGTGCGGAGCTGCCGATCGTGCCGGCGGGCGAGGTCGACGAGGAGGCGATGAGGCAGCAGACGGCGATCGTGGTCGGCAACGTGGTCGTGAACCGCGAGATGCTCTACCTCTACTCTCACGGCTACATCTTCCCCGACGACTACTACCCCGGGGACGGCGGCTATGAGGTGCGCACGGTCCACGACCCCTGGGCGACCGGACACAACGTGCTGTCCATCGGCGCCAGCGACCCCGAGGGCGCTCGTGCCGGCCTGGCCGCCCTGCGCGAGACGCTCCAGGCCGGCGAGGAGCTGGTGCTCGAGCCGACGCTGCTTGTGGAGCTGTCGGCCGACGCGCGTCAGCGCTGGGGGCGGGACTTCGACATCGACCCCGACGAGGAGTGGCTGCAAAGCCTGCAGGAGAGCGCCGAGCGCGCCCTCGACACCGGCCAGCACGGCGGGCTGTTCTCGAACGCATCGACCGTCGGGGAGAGCTACCAGCGAACCGGCAAGGACGGCTACGCGCGGGCCTTCGCGTGGCTGGTGCTGCGCGCGAAGGAGCACCGCGACACCAACCCCACGACCTACGGCGGACCGTGGGGGATGGACTCGGACTTCCGCGCCTATCGGGTCTTCCCGGCCTGGGACGTGGTCGAGGAGTCGCCGGCGCTGACGGCCGAGGAGCGGATGGCGGTCACGCGGGTGCTCTTCCAGTGGATGCAGGAGGCGGTCGTGCCCCCCGCCGCCTCCATGATGGGCGCGACCCGGCCCAGGCACAACCACAACACCTTCCCCTCGCTGGGCTGCATGTACGCCGGCGAGTACTTCGAGAAGTACTACCAGGCCGGCGAGGGCACGCGCTGGCTCCAGGTCGCCGATGACTGCTTCCGGCACCAGGCGCAGGCCTTCAAGCCGCACGAGGACTGCAACGGCTACCAGTGGCTGACGCTCTATCACACACTACTCTACCACCTCGCGCGCCCTGACTTCACCTACTTCGAGAACGGCAACGCCCGCCGCAGCGCCGACTACGCCATCATGTGCATGGACAACCTCGGCTACTCCGTCACCTACGGCGATACCGGCGCATTCACCGGCTGGTGGTCGGAGATGCCCTTCCTGCACGGCGCCGAGTGGTACTACCGCGACGGGCGTTACTGCTGGGCCACCGACAAGAAGCGTGCCGTCTCCGGGCGCCTCGGCATCTCCTGGTTCGCCGTCAAGAGCCAGCCCCAGGAGCCCATCGACCTGCTTGGCGCCAGGGCATTCCCGGTCGATCCACTCTACTTCGAGGCGCAGCACGGCGACGAGCAGATGTCGCTGGAGCAGGCGGTGGACAAGATCGTCTTCCGTGACGGCTTCGACCCCGAGGACCAGTACCTGCTGCTCGACGGCCTGAACAACGGTGGGCACAAGCACTACGACGGCAACTCGATCTCGCGCATGACCGCCAACGGACGCATCTGGCTGGCCGACGCCTCCTATATGGCCTCGCTGCCGAAGTACCACAGCACCGCCCTGGTGCTGCGCGACGGCCAGTCCGGGCCGCTGCCCGACTTCTGCGAGCTTGAGCACATGCGGGACCTGCCCAGCGTCGCGCTGTCGGAGACCGTCCTGCGCGACTACGCGGGCGTTGACTGGCACCGCAACATCTTCTGGCTCAAGGGCGCGTGGTTCGTGGTGGCCGACGAGATGCAGGCCCGGGAAGCGGGCGACTACAGCTTCCGCATGCTCTGGCACACCATCGGTGACGTCACGCTCGGGGACGACGGCATGACCGTCCGGCAGCAGGGCCAGTACTGCGACATCCGCATGACGCCGGAGCTGCGCTTCACCCTCGAGCACGATGAGGAGTACGGACAGAACTGGCGCGGCTACGAGTTCATCGAGGATGCCGTGGTGCACAAGATGACCGGCATCTGGAACGGCCACCTGGACGCGGGTCAGCAGATCACGCTCTTTACGCTGCTGCATCCCTCCGGCGACACGCCATCGACGCTGAGGCTGACGCGCCTGGGGCCCGACGCGGTGGCCGTCACGGGCGAGGGCGTGGCGCCGACGCTGGTGGCGGTCGGCGGCCCGGATGCCCTCATGGCGCTCGCGGACCAGGTGCGCATCCGGGGCCACGCCACCGTGGCGCGGCCGGGCCTGCTGGCGCTCTTCGACACGGAGAGCATGGAGTACCAGTGGGAGGTCATGGACTTCTACGGCGGCCGGGACGTCGAGATGGCGCTGGGCAAGGGCGACATCGTCACCTACCTCAGCGCCGGCCGCACCGCGCAGCCCTCCGACCAGTTCATCACCGAGAACTACCCGGAGATCGCCGCCGTGAGCGACGATCAGGTCCAGGCGATGCTCGGCGCCGCCATCGCGGCCGCGCCGCCGCCCGAGCGCCAGGAGCCCGCAGGCGCCGCCGCGCCCGAGATGACCAGGCTCTGGAGCTACGGCGAGAAGCTCGAGAGCTACCTGCTGACCGGGAACCAGGGCATGTTCGGCGCGGTGGACACCGGCGTGACGCTGGCGGCTCAGCCCGATCCTCTCCCGCACAACGTCTTCCAGGGGCCCGAGGAGCAGAGCAACACCGTGGACAGCATCGTCGACGGCGGCGTGCAGAGCACCGATGACTGCACGCAGTGGGACGACGATCAGACGGTCACCGTGACCATGGACTTCGACCGCGTCTACGAGATCGACTCCATCGCCGTCAGGGCCTGGTTCGCGACCTCGTCGAGCAAGGGCAAGCTCTTCCAGCTCCAGGACATTCGCATCGACGCCTCGGACGACGCCTTCGAGGGTGACGAGCGGACCATCGTCGAGTTCACGGACACCGAGATGCACGGGAACTGGGGCGCGCCGGGCCACGCCCCGCACCTCTACGGGTTCGCGGACCTCGACACGCAGGCGCGCAACCTGCGCTTCACCTTCACCCCACGTCCGGGCACCGCGGTCTACATCGCCGAGATCGAGGTCTGGGGCGGCGCCGAGGGCATCGAGCAGCTCGCCCTGAGGCCCGGCTCGAATGTGCCCGTGCACTCCTTCATCGCGCTGGACCCGGCGGACATCGACGGCGACGGAGCCGACGAGATCATCGCCGGCTCCACCAATGGGAAGGTCTACCTGTTCGAAAGCGACGGCACGGTCACCTGGACGCGCGAGATCGGGGGGCCCGTGCGGGCGGTGTCGGCTGCGCGGCTCGCGGGACAGGACCGGCCGGCTGTGGTCGCGGGTGGCACATCCGCGACTCTCTTCGCCTTCAGCGCCCAGGGTGACGAGCTGTGGGCCACCGAGATGCCGCGCTACAAGCGCGCGGGCGTCATCACGACGGTCTTCCCCGCCGCCCTCGACGGCGCTGGCTCGGACGAGGTCGTCGCCGGCACCGAGAGCTGGCGCTACTACGCCTTCGACGCAACCGGCGCGGAGATCTGGCGCGTGGAGAGCGTGCGCATGTCCACGGTCGGAGCCGCCGGTGACCTGGACGGCGATGGACAGGACGAGGTCGTGGCAGGCACCGAGTACCACTCGTGGCCGGTCTACGACTCGGACGGGAAGAAGATGTTCGGCTACCCGCCGCGCACCGGGCCGGGCTGTAACGACGTCGCACTGACCGACCTCACCGGCGATGAACTGCCCGACATCATCTTCGCGGGCCTCGACTCGTTCGTGCACGCGGTCTCGGCCACGGGCGATCTGCTCTGGAAGTTCGGCACCGGCGACTCCGTGTCGGCAGTGGCCGCGGTCGAGGGCGAGGGTGACGCGCGCGTCGTTGCGGGCTCGCGCAGCTTCAACCTCTACGGCTTCGCGGCGGACGGGACCATCGCCTGGCGCCATGACCTGGGCGACCCGATCGTGGATGTCGCGACCCTGACGACGGACCAGGGCCAGCGCATCGCCGCGACTACTGAAGCCGGCACAGTCGTCCTCGCCGACGCGGTGGACGGCGCCCTGATCGGCAGCGCGCAACTGCTGCGCGGCGGCATCGTGGTCGCCCCAGCCGACCTGGATGGCGACGGCTCCCAGGAGGTCGTGGTCTCCAGCCGCGACGGCAACCTGACCGCGCTGCGTTAGGCCGCTTCGGCGGTGGCGGACCGGAGCGGCCGGTGCGAAGAGGCCCGGCACACGTCGGCGAGGAGTTCACCCGGCGTGTGCTCCGTGTCTCTGTGTGCCTTGCTCAGTCGATCCTGAAGACTACCACGTCGTCCCACCAGACGACGTCCTGATCCGAGCGCTGACCATCAACGCTCAGCAGCAGCACGAGGCGGCCCGCACCCTCGGGCACGCGGACCAGACCGACCATGCGTTGCCACTGCCCCGCGGCACCGTGGGCCGTCAGGAAGCAATCCTCGTGCTCGGCGTGCCACGAGCCATCAGCCTTCTGCCAGCGGATCCGGACGCTCGGGACGCCCGCCCCCTCCACCCGATGCCACGCCGCCGCCGCATAGCGCTCACCGGAGGCGACTGCGATCGACTGGATGAGGCAGCCCTTCCGGACCGTGCGCATCGTCGCCGAGCCGGGCGCGTCATGGCCGACCTCGGGGTCCCACCCCGGGTTGCCCTCGGATTCAGCCGCAGCGCTCTGCCAGAAGCTCCACCCGCCCGGGGCGCCCTCCTGCACCCAGTCGTCGGCCTGAACGCCCTCGGGAGCATCGGCCGTCTCCGCCGAGAAGTCGCCGTTCGTCACCAGACCGGTCGTCTCCTCGGCGGCCTCGGCGAGCAGGCGCGCGGCATGCTCCGCGGGCTCGGTCACCGACCACAGCACGTCCTCGATCCCGGGTAGCAGCTCGGACCATCCCTGTGCACCTGCCTCAGCGTCCGGCCTCGCCCACCAGCTCGCCTGTTCTCCGTACAGCCACACGTACTCGTCCGCGGCATTGAGCGCGCTGGCGAGATTCGTCTCGAAGCGCTGCAGGGGAGTCTGATCGCCGGGGTCGATGTACCAGGGCGAGTCGGGCGGATTGACGTAGGCATCGGCGTACACGCCGAAGCTCACCTGCACCTGTGCCCGGTACTTGTAGCGGTTCTCCGGCGAGACGAGGTGCTGGCAGGTGTTGCGGATCGCATTCGCGGCGGCCAGGTACTCGACGTCGCTGTTGAAGCGATAGGCGCTCTCGCAGCCGTCAACAAGCGTCACGCTCGCGGGGGCGGCGTCCAGCCAGCCGTCGATGAAGGCGGGATAGAGGCCATACCTGTGAACGGCCAGCGCCAGGGATGGGTGCCCGGCCTGCCTCTGGAAGATCGAGAGCATGAAGAGGCTGAAGATCGTGATGTCGGGGTACTCCTCAGCAACCGCTGACATCACTTCCCGCCCGCGCTGGCGGGCCATGCGGCGGTACTCGTCGAAGCTATGCTGCTCGGCCTCCGCTTGGGCCTGGTAGCCGAACTGGGCGTTGTCGTAGCTCTCGGGGTCGAAGAGGAGACCCGCTATCCCGCCCTCCCTCGCGACGCGCGCGGCCGCCCGCCAGTGGTCCACGATGATGGCCCAGCCCTCATCGTCGAACCAGTCCACGTCGCCCGGTGTGGCCTTGACGTCAAGGAAGCAGTCTGTCAGCCGCTTTGGCCGGGCGGCGGCGAGATCCTCTGTGATCTGGTCGATGTCCTCAGGCTTCCACTTCTCGCGGCTGTGCGCGAAGTCGAGGAACGGGGTGCCGTTCCGACCCGTGAACCGGAGTGAGGAGCCCCGGAAGGGGCGGCCCTCCATCGCCGCGGCAACCTCGCGCAGTTGCTCCGCATTCGGCATGGCCCAGCCGACGGCGATCAGCTTCTTCTCGGTCGCAGACACGTCACGGCACAGTCCAACAGCCATGCCGATGAGGCACCATCCAGCGATCGACGTGCGCACTCGCGCCATCCAGATCGTTCCCCTCGCGCGTCTGCACCTCAGTCGATCTTGAAGACCACCACGTCGTCGTACCAGATCGCGTCATCCTCCGAGCGCTGGCCGCTCGCATTCAGCAGCGGCACAATGAAGCCCGCTCCCTCCGGCACCGTGACTACGCCAGCCATCTGTACCCACTCGTCGCGTGGCCCGACGGCGTCGATCATCACGTCGAGGTGCGGGACGTGCCACGCGTTGTCGGGGTCCTGCCAGCGCACGCGGATCGACGCGTCGCCGTTACCCTCGATCTTGCGCCACGCGACCACGCCGTAGCGCTCGCCGGGGCTCACCGCCACCTTCTGCAGGAAGCACCCCGTGACGATGCCCGTCATGCGCGCCGACCCGGGCTCACTATGCCCGACCGTACGATCCCATGCGAACGTGCCTTCCGACTCCGGGTGTTGCCAGCAGCTCCAGGCGGGAGGCGCGCCCTCCTGAACCCAGTCATCGGCCTGCTCGACTTTCTCGCCCTCCACCGTCTCCGAGGAGAAGTCGGCGTTCGTCAGCAGGTTCTCGAGCTGATCGCCTGCCTCCTCGAGCTTGTGGAGCGCGAAGTCCACCGGGTCGGCGGCGGCCCGCAGCGTGTCCTCGATGCCCGGCAGCGCCTCCCACCAGCGCTGCGCGTCGGCCCGCGGGTGCGGCGTCGGCCACCACGACGCCTTCTCTCCGTAGACCCAGACGTACTCGTCGCACGCCTGCAGCGCATAGCTCACGTTCTGGCCCAGCCGATCGACGCGCTCCATGCCCTTGGGGTCGATGTACCACTTGTCGCCCTCCGGGTTGATGTACGGGTCGAGGTAGACGCCGAAGCCGACCTGCACCTGCGCGCGGTACCTGTGGCGGTTCTCCGGCGAGACCAGCCGCTGGCAGACCCCCCTGATGCGGTTGTAGGCCGCGAGGTACTCCATCTGGCTGTTGAAGCGATAGGCCTGCTCGCAGCCATCCACGAACGTGACCTCCGGCGGCGCCTCGTCCAGCCAGCCGTCGATGAAGCCCGGCAGCAGGTCATAGCCCCCGCCCGCGAGCGCCGTGATCGGATCGGAGCGCTGCGCGGCCATCGAGTTGACCGAGTTCATGAAGTAGCAGAAGATCGTGATGTCGGGGTATTCCTCGGCGATCGCGCGCATCACCTCGCCGCCGCGCTGGCGGGCCTTCGTGTGGTACTCCTCAAAGTCGTGCTGGTCGTACTGCGCCTGCGAAGTCCAGGCGAACTGCCGAAAGGGCTTCCGATAGGGCTCGGGGTCGAAGAGGATGCCCGTCAGGCCACCCTCGCGGGCGACACGCGCGGCCGTGCGCCAGTGCTCGACGACGATGGCCCAGCCCTCGTCGTCAAACCAGTCCACATCGCCGGGGTTCGCGTTCATCAGCAGGAAGTTCTCGCGGAGGACGTCAGACTGCACGGCCTGCAGGTCCTCGATGACCTGCTCGATGGTCTCCGGGTCCCATTCCTCGCGGTTGAAGGCCAGGCGGAACTGCGGCGAATCGCCGCGACCCACGAAGCGCACCACCACGCCCTGGAAGGGCCGCTGCTCCATCAGCTCGATCTGGTCGCGGAAGCGCTCTGGGCTGGCCTGGTCCCAGCCCGTGGCAATGAGCTTCTTGCGGGGCACGTCGCTGTCAGCGGGGGATAGGACCGGGCAGATCAGCGCTGCAAAGACTGCGACCGAAGCGATCCTCATGCGCGCTCCCTCCAGCGCTGCGGATGGACGGATCGCCGGCCTTTTCGGCACCGCGCCGGGTTAGTCCTGCTCCCGGACCAGCCACTCCTCTTCGGGCAGGCCTTCGGTCTCGACGTCGTCCGGCTTCTGGATGGCGTGCAGGGCGTGGATCTCCTTCGGGGTCAGGCCCAGGGCGGTGGCGATGCCGTGCAGGATGGCCTCCGGGCGCGGTGGGCAGCCGGGCACGTAGTAGTCCACGGGCAGTATCTGGTCCGCGCCGCCCAGGATGTTATAGGTGTCGTGCCACATCCCGCCGCCCGTCGCGCAGGAGCCGATGGCGAACACGATCTTCGGGTCCGGCACCGCCTCGTAAACGCGGCGCACGGCCGGGGCCGTCTGGCGCGTCATCGGTCCGCACACGATCAGCGCGTCGGCATGGCGCGGCGAGCCGACCATCTTGATGCCGAACCGCTCCGCGTCGTAGTAGGGCGTGAGGGTGTCCAGCACCTCGATGTCGCAGCCGTTGCAGGCTCCGCAGTTGGTGTGGTAGACCCACAGCGCGCGGGGCAGGATCTTCTTGATCAGCCAGTCACGTATCAACAGCTCTCCACCTCAGTATCTCAGAAGGCGGCCAGGGCCCGCGCCGCCGGGTCCATCAGCCACGGGCAGATGCTCAGCGCCACGCAGGCCAGCGCAAGCACCACCGTCACCGTTAGCAGCACGGTTGGCGGCTCAAGCCGCTCGGCGCCGTTCGTCAGCCCGGCGAAGGCCGAGCGGTCCTCCGGCGGCGCATCCACCAGGTCCTCGGTCTGGGAGGCGAAGGCTCGCGTCCAGACCCGGGCGAAGACGATGACCGAGAGCAGCGCGGTCAGCAGCACCGCGCCGACGGCCCACCAGCTCTCCTGCTGCGCCGCCGCCAGCGCCACGGAGAAGCGCCCCCAGAAGCCCACGAGAGGCGGCCAGCCGCTGACCGCGAGGGCTCCGGCGAGGAAGCAGCCTGAGGTGATGGGCATGAGCCGGCGCAGGTTCCGGGGCTGGGGCAGGCGCTGGCTGCCAGTGGTCTGCTCCACGGACCCCGCCGCCAGGCACAGCAGGGCCTTGGCCACTGCATGCCCGACCAGCACCACCAGCGCACCGGCCATCCCCACCACACCGCCAATCCCCAGTCCCATCACTACCGCGCCAGACTCGCTGACGGTCGAGTGCGCCAGCAGCCGGCGCAGGTCGTACTCCCCGGCGACGAGCAGCACGCCAAGGATCATGGAGAGCGCGCCCAGGACCATCAGCGCCTCGGGCACACCGGCGAGCAGCCCGCGGAAGGGCGCGATGACGCGCATGAGCGCGAGCAGCCCCACGGGCACCGAGACGCCGGAGATGAGCGCGCCCACCGGCGCCGGCGCCTCCACGTGCGCCTCAGGGATCCACAGGTGGAACGGCGCCAGCGCGGCCTTGGTCCCCAGCCCGACCACGAGCAGAGCCACCGCCCAAACGACGAGGCCCGGCGACGTCGATGCGACGGCCAGCGCTCCCTCCGCGACCGCACTGAGCGAAGCCGGGGGCCCACTCAGGCCGGGGGCTCGACAGGCCGCCGAGTACAGCAGCCAGAAGCCGGCCAGCGAGAATGCCAGGCCGAGAAGCAGCGGCACGACGAACCTGTAGCGCACCGTGAAGGCCCAGTCCTCCCAGTAGAACCCGACCAGCAGCGCCAGGAGGACCGCGGCGATCTCGAGCGAGACGAACAGGCCGAGGATGCTGTCGGTGAGCGTCGCCGCCAGCGCAGCGGCCAGGAAGAGCAGCGTCACCGAGTAGAAGGCCGGCAGCCGGCACTCCTCGATCCGGTCCTCGCAGATGAGCACCCGCAGGTGCGGCCCGGTGAAGACCGTGGCGGCGAGGCCGACGAGCCCGATCACCGCGACGACCGGTGCGGCGACGGGGCTCAGGCCGGGCACTCCGGCACCGAACAGCGCGGTCCACGCCGACCCGATGGCCACCACCGCCATGAGGCCGGTCGCGACGAGCGCGACTCCCTCGGCGGTCGGCCGGCTGAAGCGCCCGGCCACCCAGGTCAGGAGGGCGCCAGCCACGAGGACAATGATGAGGACGGTGCTCACGCTCAGCAGCATCGCTCTGGCCCGGGGCGCATTGCTCGCGCGCCCGCGGTGCTACTCACCTTCCTCACATGCGCTTGTGGCCCACTTGCGGTCAATCGGGTCATGGCGCATCCCGGTCTGCATCAGCCTGTCCAGGGGCGTGGGCGGCTCGTAGCAGCGCCCACAGCGCTCGCATGGCCCCATGAAGATGTGGTACTCGCCCACCAGGTCGTCGTGCACGTCATCGGTGGACAGCTCGAACTCCCCGGTCATCTCGATGGCGTTCTCCGGACAGACCTCGGCGCAGCGGCCGCAGTAGGTGCAGCGCTCGTACAGGAAGACCAGCACGCGCGTACACTGGTCCTTGTCGATGACGCGGATAAGCCGTGCCGGACAGACGTTCGCGCAGCCGCCGCAGCCGATGCACCTGTTCACATCGACCCTGGGCAGGCCCCGGAAGCCCTCCTCCGGGGGATGCGGCCGGAACGGATACGGCAGCGTCACCCGCCCCGGCTTCAAGCACAGGATCGCTTCCTTCACCTTGCTCAGCAAAGACTTGAGCCAGCTCATCTCGATCGCTACCCCGCCGTCTAGACGACGGCCGCGTAGATCAGTGCGATGGCGGTGATGCCGGCCAGGGTGATCCCGTAGCGCAGCGCCTGGTCGAGGCGCACTCGGGGGTTGACCGACATCACGACGCCTACGACCACCAGGTCGAGCACGAACACGCCCGCGACATTCGCCAGCGCGGCCAGCGGCGCCCACGCGATGGACCGCACGGCCCACGGCACGAAGAGCTGCACGAACAGCGAACTGTAGATGAACTGCTTGGCGAAGATGCCCCACTGCGCCAGCGCCAGCCGCGGGCCGGACAGCTCGCTCAGCGGCCCACCGATTACCTCGGTCTCCGCCTCCGTGATGTCGAAGGGCACCTTGGCAACGTACATCTGCAGCGCCAGCAGGTAGGTGATGGCCGCCGCCACGGTGGCCGCGCTCACCGGCGCTTCGAGCATTCCGGCGAAGGTCAGCGCGCCGCCCTCCAGCGACAGCACCAGCAGCGACAGGAACAGCACGGGCTCCGCGGCGAGGATCAGCATGACCTCGCGGCTGGCCCCGAGGCTGGAGAAGGCCGAGCCCGTCGCGAAGCCCAGCGCCGCGAGCGTGATGTTCGCCAGCGCCAGCAGGCCCACGAAGACCACGATGTCCGCGCTGCCCAGCACCGGCGCGCGGCCGCCCAGGGGCATGATGCCCGCGGCCACAAGGATCGCCGCCAGGAACACCGGCGGGCCCCAGGTCACGATGGGGCTGGCGGTGACCCGCAGGTCCTCCTTGGCGAGGAGCTTCAGCAGGTCGAAGTAGGGCTGCCAGATCGGCGGGCCCTTCCGCGACTGGATGACCGCGCGCAGCTTGCGGATCATGCCCTCCAGCAGCGGCGCCGCCGCGAGCACCAGCAGCAGCTTCGCCAGTGCGATGCCGATTGTCGGCAGGTAGCTCAACAGGGTCATCTCGGACCTCTCCGCCGCGTCGGTCGCCGCCGGTCAGCGGCTTGCCAGCACTTCGTCTCGCGTCAACACGCGCATCTGTCCGCTGCGGCGGTCGATCACCGTCATGCGGTCGGTGCATGAGTAGCACGGGTCGAGGCTGCCGATGTCGATGGGCACATCGGCGAGCACGTCGCCCTGGATCATGGGCGCGACGGCCTGCAGGTTCGCGTAGGTTGGCGCGCGCACGCGCCAGCGCGCAGGACGGTTGTCCTCGCCGGTCAGGACCCAGTGGAAGGACTCGCCGCGGGGCGCCTCGACCGCCGCGATGCCCTGCAGGCCCGCCGGGATCTCCTCGGTGATCTCCGCGCGGATCTCGCCCTCGGGCATGCGCGCGAGCGCCTGCCGGATGATGTCGATGGCCACGGGCGTCTCGGCCAGCCTCACCAGCGTGCGCGCCCAGGTGTCGCCGCCCTCCTCGACGCACTTGGTCACGTCGATCTCATCGTAGGCGGCATAGGGGTGATCGACGCGGATGTCGATCGCCGCGCCGGAGCCGCGCGCCGTCGGACCCAGCGCGCAGGTCTCCCGCACCATCTCGGGCGAGAGATAGCCCACGTCCCGCAGGCGTGCGTGCAGCGTGCGGTCGCCGGGGACGGCGTCGGTCAGCGCCGACCACTCGCGCTCGATGTCGGCCAGCACCTGCTCGATCTTGTCGTGGGCGTCGTCGGGGATGTCCCGGCGCACGCCGCCGATGATGTTCATCCCGTAGGTCTTGCGGTTGCCCGTGAGCTGCTCGCACAGCCACATGAGCGGCTCCCGCATGCGCCAGGTCTGCATGAACAGCGTGTCGAAGCCGATGATGTGCCCGGCCACGCCGGTCCACAGCATGTGCGAGTGCAGCCGCTCCAGCTCCAGGAAGATGGTGCGGATGTAGCGCGCGCGCCGCGGCACCTCGATACCCGCCGCCTCTTCCACGGCCATGCAGTAGGCGCACGAGTGCACGAACCCGCAGATGCCGCAGATGCGCTCGGCCACGAACGGAATCTGGTTGTAGGTCAGGTCGCAGGAGCCGAGCTTCTCGATCCCCCGGTGGTTGTAGAAGCCCCGGTAGTCCGAGTCCACGACCGTCTCGCCCTCGACGAAGACCGCGAAGCTCTCGGGCTCGTGCTGGGTCGGGAAGTACGGCCCGACCGGCACCATCACCGCGCCCTCGGGAGCCTGCTTCATGGGCATCTCCATCCCCTGCGCCGGCTCCGGCCGGTCGTGGCTGGAGAAGTCGCAGCGCAGCGGGTAGAGGCCCTCCGGCCAGTCGTCCGGCAGCACCAGCCTGCGCGGGTCTGGATGGCCCACGGCCTCGACGCCCATGAGGTCCTGCACCTCACGCTCGGACCAGCCCGCGCCGGGGATGATGGGCGTGATCGAATCGATCCTCGGAGCGTCCTCCGGCACCCGGGCGTGCAGGGCCACGTAGAGGTCGTCCTGGTCGAAGGCGAAGAAGTGACTCACGAGGAAGCCGCCGTGCTCCTCGCGCTGGTCGGTGGCCGCCGTGATGACGAACCGCCCTCCCAGCGCGTTGAACAGCTCATCCGCGGCGTCCACCACCACCGCCGGGTTGATGGTCAGGTACAGCCTCGTGCGCCCCCGGGGCGCGGTCTCCAGGAGACCGTCACCGATACGCTTCCTCAGGGCCTGCGCGATCTGTTCGGCAGTCACGGGCCACCTCTCCTCCATCCCCTAGTGAGACAGCACCAGCAGCAGCAGCAACACCACCACTGCCCCCGCGGTCTGACAGATGACCTTGTAGCGCATCTTCCCCCTGTGGGCCCTGCCCAGCCAGACCAGCACGCGGGCCGTGATGTCGGCGGCCATCTGATAGGCCTCGGCCACCGGCTCGGTTACGCCCGGCAGGCTCAGCTCGGGCAGCGCCGGCACGTCGATCTCGCGATACGTTCGCTTCAGCACCGGCGTGAAGGGCCAGTACCAGCCACTGGCGGGCAGACGCGTCTGCGCCAGCGGCAGCGCCAGGCCGCTCTGCCAGCTCGGCACCTCCCGCGTCCGCGCGCCACCCAGCCTGGACAGCCCCCAGGCCACCAGCCCTGCGACGACCATCAGCACCAGCACCGCCGGTGGCACGAAGCCGCCCACCAGGCCGGCTCCGGCCGGCCGCACCAGCAGCCCGACGCCCGCCAGGTCACCGAACGGAAGCACATGCGCGATGCCCGGCAGGTGCTGCCAGCCCGCCAGCGCGGGCCGCAGCATGAGCGCAGGCCAGAGGCCCGCGGCCACGCAGCCCACCGCCAGCGCCAGCTGCGGCAGCCGCATGCTCAGAGGCACCTCATCGGTCTCCTCCAGCGCCTCAGCCCTGGCCGGCGCACCCAGGTACGCCGCGCCGATATACTTCAGCCCGTAGGCCAGCGAGAGGATGCTGCCGACCACGATCGCGAGCAGGTAGACCGCCACCAGGGGCTGCTGGGCCGCGCCCAGCAGGGCCGCCTGGAAGAGCAGCCACTTGCCGATGAAGCCGGCGGTGAGCGGGATGCCCCCGACCGACAGTGCGCCGGTGATGGCCGTGGCGGCCGTGGAGCGCATCTTCTCCCCCAGCCCGCCGAGCTGCTGGAGGTCGCGCGTGCCGGCCGCGTGCAGCACCGAACCAGCGGTGAGGAACAGCAGCGACTTGTGCATGCTGTCGGAGATGACGAAGGCCATCGCGGCCACGAAGGCCAGCGTGGCGACGGTGGGGCTCGTCGCCACGAAGGCGATCGCCAGGCCGAGGCACACCAGGATGTAGCCCGACTGGCTGACGCTGCTGTAGGCGAGCAGGCGCTTGGTGTCGTTGCTGGCCGCGCCCGCTGAGCCGCCCAGGATCACCGACACGCAGCCCAGCGCCGCCAGCACCAGGCCCCAGGGCATGAGCGCCGCCGCGGCGCCATCCGCCGGCGCCATCAGGCCGAAGAAGGAGTGCGCGATGTCCCAGGCGCCGAGCTTGATCATCACCCCGGACAGCAGCGCGCTGACCGGCGAGGGAGCCGCCGGATGGGCGTCGGGGAGCCAGTCGCCCATTGGGTAGACCCCCAGCTTGGTCAGGAAGCCGAAGGCCAGCAGGCCCATCACGATGTGCGCCAGCCACGGGCGCGCGCCCAGCAGGCCGACCATCGTCGCCTGCGCGGTCTGGAAGCTGAAGTCGCCTCCGATGCGGTAGAGCACCAGCACCGCGACCAGAATGCCGATGTTCCCGACGCTGGTGAAGAGGAAGTACTTCAGGCCCGCGTAGAGCACCTCGGGCTTGCGGTTGTCATGGACGATCAGCGCGTAGGCCGGCAGCGACATGAAGCCCCAGGCCGCGAAGAAGAAGAGCAGGTCGGAGATGCAGACCACCGCGACCATCGACGCCAGAAACAGCATCAGCGCGGGGTAATAGCGCAGCACGACCAGGGCCGGATCCCCGTCTCCGTGCCGGGCCACGCCCTCGACGTAGCGAACGCTGTAGATCGTGGCGAGGAGCCCGACGCCCAGGATCATCCACAGGAAGACCATGTTGAGCGCACTGAAGTGGAAGGTCAGGGCGGCCGGCGCCACGTTGAGGTGCATCAGCGTGAAGTGGACGTCTCCGCCCGAGCCGAAGACCAGTCCACCCAGGCGAACGCTCGCACCCAGGGCGCCGGCCACCAGCGCCGCGCAGAGCCAGCCGCACAGGCGTGGCCGACGGCTCAGCACCACGCCCGCCAGCGTTGCCACCGCCAGAAGCCCGAAGATCAGCTCAACGCTCATCTGTGCCGTCGAGAGCATCATCCGTCACCCGGGTCGGTGCATCATGGTCCACGCGAAAGGCTCCTATACTATGCCAACGTCCCTACACGGGCATGGCCGGCATGAACGGCAATACAAGCAGCGGCGCGGCAAGCGCCATGATGACGAGCACGACGGTCACGGCGGTCAGGATGGCCGGCGGCTCGGCGATCCTCTCGGCATCCTCCATGGGCTCCCCCGAGAAGATGCGCTGATCGACCCGCAGCAGCCAGACGAACCCGACAACGACCTCAATCAGCAGCGGAATGGCGAGCACTACGCCCGCGCTGCCGCCCAGCCGGAAGGCCGCGCCCACCAGCAGGAACTTGCTCCAGAAGCAGGACAGCGGCGGTATCCCGGCCACCGCCATGAGCCCAACGCCGAATGCGAAGGCACTCCAGGGCATGGCCGTACTCAGGCCCCCCAGCCTGCTGATCCGCTGCACACCCAGCGCGTACGCGACCCCGCCGGCCACCAGCACCAGCAGCGCCTGCGCGAACCCGTGCGTCACGATATGCAGTACGGCCGCCTGGTAGCCAAGCCAGACGCCGCCGATCGCCAGCCCGATGCCGAAGAATACGTAGCCCATGTGCATGACCGCCAGCCAGGCAAGGAGCCGGCGCAGGTCGTCCTGCTGCAGGTAGACCCAGAGCGCAATCAGCACGGTCAGCGCGGCCGCTCCCGCCACCACGAGCCCCAGCCAGGGCGCGGTGGTCACGGCGCCCCACGAGCCGGCCACGACGCGGAGGACGGCGAATGCCGCGGCCTTGACCGGCGCCACCGCCTGCACGTAGGCGCCGACGGGCTGCAGCGCCACGGCCGCGTCCGACAGCCAGGCCATGAACGGGAACTGCGCGGCCTTCGCCCATGCCCCCACCAGCATCAGCGCGAAGACCCACGGCATCGCCTCGCCCGGCACCCGATGCAGCGCGTCGAAGCCGAGCTCGCCCGTGTAGCCGTAGACCGCCGCGACGCCCGCCGCCATGAGCAGGCCGCCCAGGCCGCCGACGATGAGAGCCCGGTGGCCGGCGCGGCTGCACGGTGGGCCGCCGCGGTGCGACACCAGCGCCCACGAGCAGATCGTCACCGCCTCGAGCGCTATCAGAAGCTGCAGCAGGTTCGGCGACAGCGCCAGGGCCACCATGGCCCCGACCATCAGCAGAAGCCAGAAGTAGTAGCGGCCCTTCCCGCGGTCGGTGGGCGCATCGCGGTTCTCCGGCGACAGGTAGCCCACTGAGAAGAGCACGACCAGCAGACCCAGGCCGACCGCGACCAGCAGCATGATGATCGACAGGCCATCGACCAGCAGCCCGACGCCCGCGTCGCCGAGCCACGGCACGATCGGCCTGACCTCGGTCAGCGCGTGCGGCAGCTCCTCTATGGGCGCGAGGCTGTAGCACGCGGCCAGCGCCAGGGCGGCCGCCAGCGTGCCCAGCGAGGCCAGCACCGCCACGGTGTCGGCGACGCGCCGGGCCGTCACAGCCGCCAGCGCCGCGCCGGCCGCGGGCAGCAGCAGGGCCGTGCCCGCGTACCACTGCCAGCCCACTGTCTCCATCATGGCTGCTCCTCGCCGTTCCTCCCACCGGTGCCCCCGGTGGGACTACTCCGCCTCAAGCTGCTCATACTTCGCCAGTGTGAAGACCGGGCCATCGATGCACACGTAGGTTCCCTTGATGGCGCAGTGCCCGCACTTGCCCACCCCGCAGGCCATGCGCCGCTCCAGCGACACGTACACGTGCTCATCGCTCAGGCCCAGTCTTCTGCACTCCATGGCGACGAACCGGTACATGACCGGCGGCCCCACGATCGTGGCGGACGTCGTCCGCGGATCGACCTCAAGCCCCTCGAACAGCGTCGTGATCAGCCCGACGTGCCCGTCCCAGTCAGGGTGCGGGCGGTCTATGGTCAGGCGCAGGTCGATGTCGTCGCGCTGCAGCCACTGCTCCATCAGGTCGCCGTAGAGCATCTGCTCCGGGCCGGCCATGCCGTAGAAGACGATGAGGTCGCCGAAGTCCTTGCGGTCATTCAGGATCGCCTCGATCAGCCCGCGCTGCGGCGCCATCCCGATGCCGCCCGCGACGACCAGCACGCTCCGCCCGCGCAGCTCGTCCATCGGGAAACCGTTGCCGAAGGGCCCGCGGATCCCCACGTAGTCCCCCGGCTCCATGCCGTGCAGCCTCTCCGTCACGCGCCCCCCCGGGTAGCGCCGCACCGTCAGCCGAACGCGCGGCTCATCGCCGGGCATGCTGCACAGCGTGAAGGGCGCCTCACCCGCCCCGAACACGGTCAGCAGCATGAACTGCCCCGGGTTGTAGGGCATCGGCTCACCGTCGAGAAGATCAAACACGAATGTCTTCTCCAGCGCGTTCTCCTCGATGGCCTCCACCAGCTCGGCCGACCTGGGAACGTAAAGGCCCTGGCGGCTCACCAGCCCTCACCGCCCCCGGCGGCGGCCGTCAGGCAGTCGCGGCACTGCCAGCCACGCTCGCGAATCATCTGGGCGATCTTCGGCAGGTCGAGCTGCGCCGGACAGACCTGCACGCAGCGGCCGCACCCGACGCAGCCGGGCCGGCCGTACTGCTCGAAGGTGCCGCAGCACAGCTTATGGTGCGCGTAGTGGAACATGCGCTGCGAAGCCGTCTCCCGCGGATTGAAGCCGCTCGCCTCCAGCGAGTACCCCGGGAAGTGGCACGAGTCCCAGCAGCGCATGTGCGCGCCCACGCCGTCCTCGACGTACTCGTACGTGTCGAAGCAGGTACAGACGGGGCAGACCAGCGAGCAGCTTCCGCACGAGAAGCACTTCGCACCCAGCTCGTCCCACAACTCCGGCGGCGTGTCGCCGCCGCTGATCCAGCGCATCGCCTGGGCGATGTTGCCCCGGCGCTCGAACTCGTCAAAGGCCTCCTCCACCAGCCGCTCGCGCTCGTCCCGCAGCTCCCGGCCGCCCTCCTCGAGCAGCTCCGCCGCCACCTCCGCCAGCTCCTCGCCCCGCTCGCTCCCCACCTCGACCAGGTAGACCGCCCCGATAAGCGTGAGCTGCAGGTCGAAGCCGCTGCGCGCCACCGGCCCGGCACCAGAGCAGGTGCACCAGCAGGCGTCGGTCTGCGGCCCGAGGCAGGCCATGGCGACGATGGTCGTGGCGCGGCGGCGGGCGGCGTAGACGTCGTCCACGAACTCCCCGCCCATGAAGAAGCGATCCAGATACTCGATGGCGGCCGCATCGCACGGCCGCACGCCGAAGAGCAGGTGCGACTGCGGCTCTGGCATCGAGCGTACCTGCGGAGGCCCACCGTCGGGCATAGCGTAGGTGAACACCGCCTCGCTCTGGGGCAGCACGTAGCAGACCGGCGAGACGAGCGAGTTCTCGTAGTCCAACTCGACCGCCTCGGGCGAGTCCGCCTCGGCGAACATCAGGTCCCCGTGCAGCCCGCGCAGGGGCGCGATGAAGTGATCGGCCGCGCCCATCAGCGTCCGGATGAACTCCCCGATGTCCTGCTGGGCCAGCCGGTAGGTGGCGCGAACCTCGCTCTGTGTGTTCTCCACGGTCCCATCACCGCATCGACGGCAATTCGTGAAATCCCGCACGGGGCCACATAATATTCATCGGCTCAGACAGGCCAACGCTCGGCAACGCAACCCTGTCGGCACATCTTCCGCGGCGTATGCGTAGCATCCTTGTCAGAGACCGGCGCAACGCCGACCCTACCCGGTCTCCAACGGCCGGATCGCCCCGGCCACGGGGGCCACTGGCAGGCCGGATTCCCACTCCCCATCGGCGGCGCCCACGACCGTGCGGATCAGCCCCGGGAACTCCGTGGGCAGCAGGGCCAGGCGCTCGGGAATGCCCGGCGCCTGCCTGACGCGCGCGGTGGCCACGCCTGCGCGGGTGGATACCTGCGCCCGATCGCCCTCCCGCAGGCGAAGCTCCTCGGCATCCGCCGGCGCCAGCAGCACGTAGGGCTCGCGATACAGCGTCGCCTCGCGGCGCAGGATATGGGCACTCTGGCAGCGCGCGTCGGTCGTCCATCCGCCCCACCACGAGCGGGGCAGCAGCGTGAACGGATGCTCCTCGTCCGTCCTCGCCATCTCCACCGGCGGTGCCGTCAGCACCGCGGCGGGGACGACCTCCGTGACCTGCGCCGTCTGTGGCCCGACCTGGGCCAGCTCCCCTGCCCGCAGGTCGTCGAGCCGAATGTGCCCGTACCCGGGCACTTCGGCCCTGATCCGCTCCCACATGGCGTCGGTGCTGTCCCACCCGTCCTCACACCCAAGCGCTCGCGACAGCTCGCTGAGCACCGCGCCGACCGTCTGCGCCTGGCCGGCGGGCTCGACGATCTGCTCGCTGTACCACAGCCGGCCGTCGGGCTGCCTCACAGTCCCCTCGTGCTCGGCGTTCATGGCCATGGGCAGTGCGAGGTCCGCGAGGCCGGCCGTGGGCGAGAGCACGGAGGAGAGCGACACGGCGAACTCCAGCCGCCCGCGCAACTGCTGCAGGTCCGCCGGCGCCAACAGCCGACCCAGGTCCTCCCCGATCGCAATCAGGCAGCGGAGGGCCGAGCCGGGGCTCATCATCTGCATGGCGCTCATGCCGCCCGGCCCGTGCCCCCCGGCCGCGAGCATGTCGATAGTTCCGAAGGTGTTCGCGCCCGAAGGCAGCAGGTAGAGTCCGACCCAGCGGGCCTCGCCGCGGATCGCCTGCGCAAGCTCCGCCAGAGCCAACGCCTCGTCGGTGCTCACGATGGCTGCGGTCGAGAAGAGCACCGCCAGGCGGTGGCTCTCCTCGATCAGGCCGACCAGCTCCCCTACATCGCCGGCGTCGAGCGGGCCGTCACCAGCCCCGGCCCCAGCGATCGCCGCCCCCACCTGCCGGAGCGCCGCCGAGCGCGTGCCGGGCCTGTGCCGGGCGTACACGTCCGCCCAGACCGCCAGGCCCTGGTCCACCTCGTCGATCAGGGCCATCCGCGCCCCGTCCTGGAGGCGGCGGGCCATGGCGCCGGCCGCCCGCGGGTTGATGTGCTGGAAGTTCGAGTTCACGCACAGGAACACGTCCGCGCCGTCCAGCTCCTCGGGCTCCGGCGCCCGGTAGGGCACTCCGAGCGCCTGCTCGATGCCCTGAAGCACGGGCGCGTCGAGTTCCAGCCCAAGCGTCGCGACGTTCGGCGTGCCGATGGCGCCAGCGAAGCGGCGGGCCGCGAAGACGTCCTCGTTGCTGAGGCTATCACCCAGGATGATGCCGATCGAGCCCGCATCGTCCTCGCAGAGCTTTGCGAGGACATTCACGAACTCCGCCAGGGCCTCCTCCCACCCAACGCGCTCCTGCGATCCGCCGCGCCGTGCCATCGGGCTGCGCAGCCGCCGGCCACTGCCGAGGATCTGGCCGACCTGCCAGCCTCTCATGCACAGCCCCGTAGCGCCCCACCCTGGCGCGGAACTCGGGAGCACAGTGATGCAAGGATGCTCGTCCGCCGCCGAGCCCTGCACCAGCAGGTTCAGGCCACACGCGCAGCCACACAGGGGACACGTGATGAAACCGAGGCTCTTCTCCCTCACCGGACTCGATCTCTCCGGGCGCTTCAACCAGATGCGACTGCTTACTTCGTGAATTCTGGCACAAATCACCCTCCATGTCAAGGCGAATCTGGGGAATATGCGGGATGGCGCGAGCGGTATTGACCGCCGCGGCCGTGAAATCATGCGCGAGGTCATCTCGCGATTACGCCAGAGAGCGTCGAGTCGGCGTCGCGGACGATCCGTTACAGCGCCCGGGCGTACGGTCGCTCGTGCCTTTCTTCGCGATCTGCTCAAATGGTACCGGCCGCGATGAAGGCGGGGCAGATAGGGCGCAGCGACGCGGCACGCTGCAGGCGGACGCGGTCCCTGAGACTGCTGAAGGTGCCGACCCCCTGAAGGGGAAAGGAGCGCCGCGGACCGATGTCAGAAGGCGAGGTGGGCACACGTGCCGGAGGCCGCCGGTCTCAAGGACATGCTGCTGACGATGTACCGCATCCGCCTGTTCGAGGAGCGACTGAAGGACTTCTACGACTACACCGGCTTCGCGGGCGGCGAGGTCTCCGACGATCCGGAGGCGGCGGGCGGCGACCTGCTGACCTGCACCCTCTATGACTTCACCCAGAGCAGCGAAGCTGCTCCGATGATCGGCGGCGCCGTGCACCTCTACATCGGGGAGGAGGCGGTCGCGGTCGGCGTGTGCACGGAGCTGCGCGACACGGACTTCATCACCAGCTACCACCGCGGACACGGCCACGCCATCGCCAAGGGCCTCTCACTGCGAGGGATGCTCGCCGAGCTGATGGGCCGCGAGACCGGCCACTCGCGCGGCTGCGGCGGCTCCATGCACATCTACGACCGTGAGAGGGGCATGCTCGCCGGCAACGGTATCATCGGGGCCGGCATCCCCCTGGCGCTCGGCGCGGCATTCGCCGCCAAGTACCGCGAGCAGGACGACGTCGCGGTCGCGTTCTTCGGCGACGGAGCGGCCAACCAGGGCACCTTCGGCGAGTGCCTGAACCTCGCCTCGCTGTGGGAGCTGCCGGTCATCTTCGTGTGCGAGAACAACCTCTGGGCCGCCTCCACCTCCGCCGAGATTGCCAACGCACGGCCCGATCTCGCGCCCCGTGCCGAGCCCTACGGCATCCCGGCGCATATCGTGGACGGCCAGGACGTGCTGGCGGTGAACGAGGTGGCCCAGGAGGCCGTCGAGCGCGCACGCGCGGGCCATGGGCCCACCATGGTCGAGGCGAAGACCTTCCGCTTCGTGGGCCACGCCGGCGGGGGCCAGCGGGCGCACCGCGACCAGGAGGCGCTCCAGGAATGGATGCAGCGCGACCCGATCGCCCTCTTCGAGCAGCGGCTCCAGGCCATGGGCGTCATGACCGAGGATGAGCAGGAGGCCATGCGCGATGAGGTGAGCGGCGAGATCGACCGGGCGGTCGCCCAGGCCTGCAGCGACCCGTTCCCGACACCGGACCGCCTCGAGACACTCGACGGCCCGCCGATCCGTCCGCCCGCGCTCCCCGCGCACGCGAGCGACGAGGCCGTCGCCGAGGCGTTGACCGACCCTGAACTGCTCGCGAGGGTCGCCGCAATCGCAAGCCACTACGCGGAGAAGACAGAGCTGAGCCGAACGCGGCTCATCCAGGAGGGGCTTGCCGGCCTGGCCCGCGCGGCCGAGCGCTTCGATCCCGAGCGCGGAGAGAGCTTCGACCAGTACGCCGAATGGTGGATCCGCCAGGCGATCACCCGCAGCATCGGCCAGCGGGGCCGCCGGGCGTGGGACGAGGCAGCATTCGTCCGGGTGCGACGGAAGCACGCGCCGGACGAGCCGACCCGCAGCGTCACCTGGGCGGCGGCGGTCGCGGAGGCCGTGCGCGAGGAGATGGACCGCGATGAGGACATCTTCGTCATCGGCGAGGACCTGGGGCCGGTGCGCGAGCGCGAGGATCTGTGGGGGCAGCTTCGCGAGCGCCGCGTCTTCCAGACGCCCATCTCGGAGTCGGCCTTCATGGGCCTGGCGACAGGCGCGGCGGCGGTGGGCCTGCGCCCCATTGTCGAGATCATGTACATGGACTTCGTGGCGGTCTGCTTCGACCAGATCGTCAACCAGTGCGCACCGCTGAACCTGATGTCGGGCGGACGGATCACGGTCCCCGTCGTCATCAAGACGCCGGCCGGCTGCGGCACGCGTGAGGCCGCGCACCACTCCGGCCACCACGAGGCCTGGTTCATGCACGCGCCCGGCCTGAAGGTGGTCATCCCGTCCACTGCCTACGACGCCAAGGGCCTGCTGAAGACCGCGATCCGCGACGACGGTCCGGTCATGTTCGTCGAGCACCGACTGCTGCGCCGCAGCGAGTTCGACGTGCCTGAGGGCGAGTGGACCCTCCCCTTCGGTCAGGCGGCCATCCGCCATGAGGGCGACGACATCACCGTGGTCGCCACCTCCTACGCGGTGCGCAAGACGATGCGCGCGGCCAGGGCGCTGGAGGACGAGATCGGGGTGGAGGTCATCGACCCGCGCACGCTGGTGCCGCTGGACATCGACACGATCCTCGGCTCGCTGGAGAAGACCGGCCGCCTCCTCGTCGTCCACGAGGCGCCGGCAAGGGCGGGCGCGGGCGCCGAGATCATCCGCCGGGTGATGGAGGACGGCGGCTTCGATCTGCTGCGCGCGGCGCCCAGGGTCCTGGCGCGCGCCGACACGCCCATGCCCTACAGCCCACCGCTCGAGGACGCCTGCCTGCCCCAGCCCACCGACATCGCGGAGACCATCCGGGAGATGGTGTGACGGGCGGGGTAGGTCGCACGCCGCAAGCGATCGACGACGGCGCCAGGGCCGTTCCTCCCCCCTCGTCCCGCCTACGGCGCGTCGTTTGCGCCGCCGGGGAGAGGGGGCCGAGGGCGCGTGACACCCGGCGACGGCGAACTACAACGACCGGGAGGGAGCGTGGTCCCTCCCCTCCAAACGACCGCACAACCACGGAGGTTCGCACGATGCCCGACACCATCCGCTGTGCCGTCATCGGATACGGACCCATGCACCACTTCGGCCGGGCGCATTGCGCCTGGATCGATCACACGTCCGAACTGGAGCTGGTCGGCGTCTGTGACATTGACCCCGAGCGTGCCGAGGTCGCGAAGCAGGACTGGCCGGAGATCGAGACCTGGAACTCGACCGCCCAGCTCTTCGCGCGAGAGGACATCGACCTCGTCTCCATCGTCACCCCGCACTTCACCCACTGTCCCATCGCGCTGGAGGCCTTCGAGGCCGGGAAGCACGTGGTGGTCGAGAAGGCCATGTGCCTGTCCGTCGCGGAGGCCACGGCGATGATCGAGGCCGCGGAGGCCGCGGGGAAGACGCTGGCCGTGCACCACAACCGCCGCCACGACGGCAACTTCCGCCGCATCCGGCAGCTCGTCGAGGACGGCGAGATCGGCCGGGTCTTCCAGATCGACCTGCAGGCCGGCGGCTACGGCGACCCCGAGCACGGCTGGTACACGGAGAAGGCAAAGGGAGGCGGGCTGCTCTACTTCTGGGGGCCGCACGCGGTGGACTGGGTGCTGACGCTCGCCGGGGAGCGGATGACCGGCGTGACCGGCTTCTTCCATAAGCTCGTCTGGGACCACGTGGACATCGCCGACCACGCGAAGGTGCTGATTCGCTTCGAGAGCGGCTGCGTGGCCGACGTGACCTACTCGCGCATCAACGCGGCCCCCCGACCGCTGTGGCGCATCCTCGGCACGGAGGGAGCCATCGTCGATACCGGCGCCGGAGCCACCAGGGGCTACGAGCAGGTCATCTCCACCCCCCCGCAGGGCTCGGTCAAGCTCATCCGCGTCTCCGACCGCGGCCGCAGGCGCGAGGAGATGGAGGTCCCCAACCTCGACAACGACTGGCACAGCTACTGGCAGGAGCTGGCGGATCATCTGCTGCGTGGCGCGCCGGTCCCCGTCACCGGCCACGACGGCCGCCGCACCATCGCGGTTTTCGAGGCGGCCGAGCGCTCGTCACGAAGTGGCGTGACCGAGCCGGTGCCGTACGAATAGCGTCACATCGCGCACAGACGGATCGATTCCACCATGCCAGGGAGGTCATTCGGCGACCGCGCGGAATGTTCAGCGTGGAGGCTGTCGTTACTGCGACGGTGGAGGTGTCGAGCATGCCAGTTGCCCAGGACCTCATGACCACCGACGTCGTCACCATCGATGGGAACGCGACGGTGAGAGAAGCGGTCGACAAGATGAAGTCCGAGGGGGTGCGCTGCCTCATCGTGGAGCGGCGCGATGCGGAGGACGCCTACGGCATCGTCACACAGCGCGACATCGTCTACAACGTCGTCGCCTGGAGCGAGGACCCCGAGAAGGTGCGTGTCCACGAGATCATGACCAAGCCGCTCGTGCTCGTGAACAGGCACCTCGACATCCGGCACGTCGCGCGACTGATGGCCAATGCCGGGCTCTCCCGCGCACCGGTCATCTTCGACGGCGAGCTGCAGGGCATCGTCTCGGTCAGCGACATCCTCGCCGCCATCTAAGCGCCAGCATCGCCCCAGCGACAGCCACAGGATTTGCAGCAACCAGCCGCCCGAGAACCGGCCCAGGCCGGCCGGGCGGCTGGGTCTGTACACTCGCGAGAGCGGCTCAAGCGACATCCCACCCCCCGGCGGAGCATTCTCTTCCGCAGGGACGCAGTCTTCGGAGGCGACCTACCGTGCTCTGGCTTCTGATCGCGCTGATGCTCTGCTCCGGGCTCGCGTTGGCCCAGGAGACGCTGGGCGAGCGCCCCTACGAGATGGTCTGGGCCGGGCGCACTGAGGACCATCACCCGCCGCTGATCGACTTCGAGGACCTCAGCGGCTGGACCGTCGAGACCGACAACGCCGAGGCCACCTTCGAGCGCTCACGCGAGCAGCAACTCTTCGGCGATCACGTCGGCAAGCTCACCTACCGTGGCACCACCGCCTCACCGGAGGTGCACATCATCCCGCCCGAGCCCATAGCGATCGATCGGCCCTTCGACGCCGTCACGCTCTGGGTGTACGGGAACAACTGGGCATTCGCCCGTGACACGACGACCCCCCAGGTCTCCATCGACGCGGTCCTCGAGGACTCCGCGGGCGAGGAGTTCACCATCAACCTCACCCGCGTACGCTGGAAGGAGTGGTTCATGCCCCACCGGCGCCTGACACCCGAGCAGATCGAGCGCGTGGCCGATGGCGCCCACTTCAAGCGCTTTATCGTCCGTAACGGCTACAACGACACGGACCGGGTCATCTACCTCGACAGCCTGGTGGTCTTCAAGGAGGAGTTCGCGCCGCTCGAGTTCGAGCCCAGACCCATGCGCGGGATCGAGATGTTCCCCGGTCAGAGCCCCGGGCTCAACCGCGGTCCGGGCCGGCTGCCCTTCCCCACGCGCGAGCAGACCATCCTGCCCCCGAATCTCGGGCAGGACCCCCGCAACGCCAACGATGACTTCTCCGCCGAACTGGCGCAGGATGGCGACGCCTGGGTGTTCGCCTACCGCGGCAGCGACGGCACGCTGACCTGGCGCGTCACGCCCGAGACCGGCACCTGGAGCGACGTCAGCGCGCAGTGGCAGGGCCGCGGCGACGCGTTCCGACCCCTGGTCGCCGGGGGAGTGTACCTGCAGACGGCCGATGGGCCGGCCATGCCCGACAGCGCCGAGCTGCTGGGCACCGAGCGCGACGGCGATGCCGTGACCATGCGCTGGCGCGTCGCGGCGGGCGAGACGGAGGCGGAGGTCCAGTACACCTATCGGCTCTGGAACAAGTCGCTGGTCATCGACACCATCTGTCGCGGCGGCGACGTGGCGGAGGTGCGCTACGGGCACGCGGGTGACCAACCCGTACTACGTCTACCGCAGCACCCGGCCGGCGGTGGCCGTGGCCGGGCCGCCGGATGCGCCGCTGTTCGTCAGCGGGAACACCGACTGGTATCGCAGCAACGGATCCGAGCTGTGGGGAGTCAATGAGATCACGGACGGTCGGGTCAGCTACCAGGGCGGCGTCCGCTACACTCCGAAGACCGACGGGCGGCGCAACGACTGCTACGAGCGCTTCTTCCTCACCGTGTCTCCCAGGTACGAGGAGACGCTGCCGGTCATCGCCAACCCGCCCTCGCCGTGGTTCGACGTCACCGGCACGCGTGTGTGGCGCGCCCACGGCGCCGGCAACCGCGAGCGCGATGCGGCGTTCTGGCGCAGGGTCCATCGCTACGGGATGACCGAGGTGGTGGTGACCGACCACGAGACCATGTGGCGCGACGGCGGCGAGAGCTTCACCTTCCGCACCAGGACCGCGCCGGGCAAGGGCGGCGATGAGGGAGCGTATGAGTACGCCCGCGTGATGCAGGACGAGCTGGGCTTCACCTACGGGCCCTACAACAACTTCACCGACTACGCCGCGGTCAACGGCTATTTCACCATCGACAACGTCATCCGCACGCCCGACAACCAGCTCCAGCGGGCCTGGCCGCGCTGCTA
>JALGUJ010000198.1 GCA_029820945.1 Candidatus Zipacnadia bacterium
ACGAAGGTGATCGGGCGCGGCCAGGCCAGCGCCAGGTTCTGCGGCAGGTCGCCCACGCGCAACACGCCCATCAGCTCCGGCGTGTCCGGCTCCTCGTGCGAGGCGGGCGGCGCCTCCAGCACGATCTCGCTGACCTCGGGGTCGAGGATGGCCGCGTAGATCGCCTGCACCGCCCACGGCCCCTGCCCGTAGACCGCGGTCTCCCCCACCGCCTCCTGCCCACGCAGCAGCGCCAGCCCCGCCAGCAGGTCGAAGGTCTGCCGCTCGGGCAGCGTGAAGCCGCAGATGACTGTGCCGCGGCGGACCGTCCACGTCAGCCCCTCGCCGATCTGCGTCGAGCCCGTGCCGCGGACCTCGACCACGCCGCTCGCGATGTCCTCTGCCACCGGCGGCTTGTCGGCGCCGCCGCCCGCGTAGGGCGAGCGCGCCTCGCGGCTGGTGGTCACGAGCGTCGGCAGGGCTATGCTGCGCTCCTTGGGCAGCGTCAGGTGAGCGCGGATCTCGAAGCCGTCGCCGGGGTCGAGGTCGAACCGGTAGGCGATGCGCCCGCCGCTCCCACCCTCGTCGCGGGCGAAGCGCACGCGCGGTTGGATGCTCTCCGGGATCTGCCGGAAGCTGACCGCCCGCAGCCGCGCGATGGCATCCTGCTGGTGAGCGGCCCACTGGTCCGCGCTGCGCACCGCGATCGGTGGCGCCGGCGGGTTGAGGCTCTTGTCGATCTCCCCCATCGTGTCGTCCTCAGGGAGCGTGCCGCCGAAGACCAGCAGGTTCTCCTCGGGCTCCTCGAAGTCCGTGACATCATCGGTGACCGGGGTGTCGTCGCCCTTGAGGTGCCGGTTGAACCACTCGAAGATGGCCTTGCGCAGCACCGGCGTGTAGCCGTGGAAGCTCAGGTCCTCGACGAGCCGGCACATCTCCGCCGCGCCCATGGCCTCGTAGACGCGGCGGACGCGGTGCACCTGCTGCTTGTAGGCGTAGGGCCGCCAGAGGGCGTCGTCGGCGCCCGCCGCGACCAGCAGGGGCCGCGGGGCGATGAGCGCGCCAATGTGCGCGGTGTCCCAGCGGAAGTAGTTGATGACGTGCGCGCAGTCGCAGTGCCCGTCGATGCAGCGGTCGCAGATGAGCTGCTCCATCGACCCGGTCTGGCACACCGGTGAGACGCACTTGATGCGCGTGTCGGCCGCCGCGAGGTTCCACGAGATCACGCCACCGCCCGACAGCCCCGTCACGCCCATGCGGCTCGCATCCACGTCCTCGCGCGAGGCCAGGTAGTCGAGCGCGCGCATCCCGTTCCAGACCTCGGTCCCGGAGGGCGTGTAGCCGCGGCTGTACCAGTCCCAGCGGCCCTGGTGGAAGGTCCCGTGGTGGATGCCCTGGCACTCGCCGAGCTGGATCGGGTCCACCACCAGCGCAACGTAGCCGTGGCTGCCGAACCAGCGCGGGTTCTGCTGGTAGGTGAGGTTGATCTTGCCCTTGGTGTGCCCGCACAGGTAGAGCACCGCGGGCAGCGGCTCGTCGATCGGAGACCTTCGGTCTCGCGGCGGCCGGTAGAGGTTCCCCGCCACATGCGCGCCGGGCGCGGCCTGGAAGTCCACCTTCTCGACGACGTAGTCCTCACGCTCAAGAGTGCCCGTGACCTGCGCCTCCAGCGGCGTGCGCTCCGGCAGCGGCCACAGGCCGAGGCACTGCAGCCACCTGGTGCGCCGTTCGTCCTCGGACCACTCAAGCTGCTCGGCCGATGGCGGGACCAGCATCGCCTCCGCCGAGATCGCCCTCGCCTCATCGCACAGCCAGTCGAACAGGTTCATTGAGTGTGCTCCTCCTATGATCGACCTACAGCTCCGCCGCGTCGAGGTTGGCCTCGGCCGGGTCGAAGACGCCGACGCGCTTGAACTCCTCGTAGCCCCAGTGCTGCCAGAGCGGATCGACGCCGATGGAGGCGTTGTCGCCGTAGTCCTTGGCGATGAAGCCGCCGCCGCGCCCGAGCTTGTCCACCATCTCGCGCGCCCGCGCCCGGATGAGCGCCTCGTCGCCGGTGGGGAGCGTGACCTGGATGTCCACCGGGAACCAGAAGGTCGTCCGGCCATGGAACTCGGCGAGATTGTCGAGGCCGTGTAGCTCCGGCTGGTCGAACTGGAAGACGTCCATGCCCAGCTCCACCAGCGGCGGGATGATATCGCTGACGTAGCCGCACGAGTGCATCCACACGGTCATGCCGTGGCCGTGGGCGCGCTCGAGGAGGCGCTCGAAGGTCCAGCGGAACATGCGGTCCCACATTGCGGGCGAGACCAGCAGCCGCTCCTGGGTGCCCCAGTCCTCGCAGTAGGTGACGCCGTCGCAGCCGATGTCGGCGTAGATGTCCACCTGCGCGATGACGATGTCGCTGACCATCTGATTGATGTCGTTGACCAGGTCGGCGTCGCCCGCGCACCACTCCAAGTAGGTCCCGAAGGTCGGCAGGTAGCGGGCGCGGTTGAAGCACGCGCCGGTGATACCGCCGAGCAGGTAGCGGTCCGCGTGGGTCTCACGCGTCTCGTAGCAGTGCTCATAGCGCGCGGGATTGCCGAGGTCCGGCGGAGTGTAGGCCTCCAGGTCCGCGCGGGTTCTGATGGCCGGCTCGACTACCTCGCCGCCCTTCGTCCAGTCGATCAGCCGGCGCCAGGTGCAGCCCCACTCGTCCTCCCACAGCTCGCCGCCGATGCCGTCCTCGCGCCGGTTCTCATCGAACCCGGGGGTCGGCGCCGGGCCACAGCTCCCGACATCGTGCAGACGGGCCTTGCCGTCGAAGCTCGAGTATGAGAAGCCGATGCGCGGCGGGTCGTCGTGCTCCAGCACCCGCCGGATGATCTCGCGCGAGGTCATGGTCATGCTCTCCCTTGAGACCGCAGGCGGTCTCCCAGCGGAATCGGCACGCCCCCGCCGGGCGGACGGTTCCCCGCCGCGCTTGGCCCGACCTGCCCGGGCAGGGCGTCGCGCGCGCCGCGGCGAAGCGACCTCGCACTATGACCGACCGGAGACGTCGAGCCGTCCGGAAGCCACGCGCGGGGTCGCGGGCTCGCGCCCGCTGTGGCCTGGTCCTCGCATCCATCCTGTGCCTGGCGGGCCAGGCGCCGGCGCAGCAGGAGCACCAGGTGAGCGCGGCCTACTTCGCCTGGTCTCACGGCCGCGACTGGCGCATTCAATCGGTCATCCCCTTCATCCAGCGGGAGCTGGAGCGCGAGGGGGTGCACCTGGGCTACGTCCTCCCGGACGCCGAATCGGCCGAGGCGCTCTGGGCGCAGATCGAGGGCTTCGAGGTGCTGCTGCTCCCTGAGTTCCTCGGCCGTGAGGGATCCGCCGAGGAGGTGGATGT
>JALGUJ010000115.1 GCA_029820945.1 Candidatus Zipacnadia bacterium
CTCCGCCATGCGCGAGCAAGGCCTTGAGCCTGAGGCGGCCTGTCATCTGATGGCTCGCGCTGCCGACCGGATACAGGTTCAGCTCAACGGGCAGGAGCTTGTGGAGCGGAGCGGCGACGACCTCTGGACACACTTGCCCCTCCCCGAGGGGCTCCTCCGACCGGGCGAGAACCGCTTCGCGTTCTCGGCGGTGGCCGATGATGTGGACGATGCCGATCGCTGGGATGTTGAGTGGACGGCACAGGCGGCTCCACGCATACCGTGGCAGCACCGCCGGTTCCGGGGCGAAGCCGTGTTCGCCGAGATTCAGGAGGACTCGCTGCCGATCGCCGATCACAGCACCGAGACCGCGCACTACCTCTACTTCAGCTACCCATGGAACGCACGGTCCGACAGCCCGGCCGAGGTGGAGGCTGAGGTGAAGGTCATCTCAGGCTGGAACAACATCATGGTCAGCAACGGCGTGGCCATGGAGCGCGTCACGCTCCATCCGGATCACATCGGGACATACTACACCGGCCTGCGCTACGAGATGGGTACGACTGACGACCATCACACCTACCACGTGGTGGTGCAGGGGGAGGACATCAGGGTCTTCGTAGATGGCGAACTCCGCATCGACGGCGAGGGCATGTTCACGGAGCCCACCGACGGCGGCAATAGCGTGGCGTTCGGGGCCGCGAACTCGCCGTCAATCGGTGAGGCCCTGTGGCGCTCCGTCCGCATGCGCAGCCCCGGCACCGCCGGCCCGGAGATCTACGATCTGGTCGTGACGGTCCGCTTCCCCGGGGCGGAGTAGGCGCTGGCTCGCCTTCCCGCCCGACGGCGATTGCCGCGGGCGAGCGAGGGCGAAGCGCGGCCCCGCGCCGGTGAGGGCGGGGGCACGCTACATCTGCGGCCGCTCGTTCAGTGCGAACCACGACCGGAGGAGCCGCTCGCGGTCGGTCTGCGTGGGGCTCGGCTCAGGGTTGCCGGCGTCCGTGGTGTGCTCAACGCTCCAGCCGGACCATTCGCGGAAGGCGTGGTAGGCCCAGTCCCACTCGTACTCCTCGAACAGCTCGATGGCGTCCCGGAGATAGCGGTAGGCGCTGTTGTCCGGGGCCCAGCGGATGGCGCTGAACTCCCCGATGTAGATGGGCACATTGAACTCGAGCTGATAATCGCGCGCGGGCTGGAGCGCCTCGCGCAGCCGCTCCTGGTCCCACCGCTCTCCCCCGATCTCCCCCGGGTAGACGACTCCGATCTCGCTGCCGTGCACGCCCTGGTGGGTGAACTGGTGCGGCACGTAGACGTGGCAGCTATAGACGATGCCATCGATGTCGAGCGGCTGGAAGCTGTCGAAGCCCGCCGGCCCGCCCCAGGGCCCGGGCTCCACGACCACCGGCTTGCCGGGCTCGATGGCGCGTATCACGTCGATGGCCGCCCCGGACAGCTCGCGCCAGTCCAGGAGTCCCTCGGCCACGGTGCCCTCCACCGGCTCGTTCACGATCTCGTAGGCCCAGACCGAGCGGCGCCCCTGGTAGCGGCGGGCGATTCGGTCCCAGACCTCCAGCAGCTTGTCCTGGTAGCGCTGCTCCCGGAACATGCGGCAGACGCCGCCATCCGCGCGTCCCCCCGGGGGGCAGTGAAGGTCTATCAGCAGGAGGACGCCCAACTCCTCGGCCAGGTCAACTGCGCGGTCGCAGTCCTCCAGCGCCCGGGCCAGCCACTCGTCGTAGGCGTCGAGGTCGGCCGCCCACTCCCTGGCCTGGCGCATGGGCACCCAGTTGAGCTGCCACCGCATGTGATTGGCGCCCCACTCGGTGGCGAGGGTGCGGAAGTCCTCCTCGACGAACGTCGGGCCGTGCATCGCCCCACGCAGCCGCGGCAGATCGTGGCCCCGGTCCATGACCTCGCTCCTCCTCCCGCCGTTCCAGGGCCGGCCCTGGACGATCGTCACGTCATCGAACCACGCCCTGCCCGTGACCTGCTCCAATCCCAGCACCAGCGTTGCCGCCACCGTGCCCGCGGGGACGCGGACGGTGCGCGTCACGGTCCGCCAGTCATATGTGCCGACGTCCAGCGCGAGCTGCGGGTACCGCCGGCCTTCGGCCAGATCCAGCACGAGCATCACCTTCACGCCGTTCCACGACCTGGGGCGCTCGCTCACGTCCTCGGCCTTCACGGCGGCCTGCAGCGTGATGAGCCGGCCGGCCATCGCCTCGGCGGGAAGGTCGTGGCGCAGCACCACGGAGGTGGCGGCCTGTGCATCGGTCCGCTCGATGACCAGCGCCCGGCCGCCGCCGTCGCGATCGACGACGCCCGCGCCGGACCCGGACCATCCCTCCAGGGTCTCGGCCCCCTCGAAGTCGGCGTGGAATATGGGCTCGCGCTCAGCGCGGGCACACGCGGATAGGCTCACGAGCAGCACAGCGAGCGCCGCGGCCGGCGCCATGAACCACACCCCCTGCAGGATGACCAGCACAACCGCCCGCCACGGGTCCTTGGGAGATGATCCGCACAGGGTTCGGCACCACATGTCGGCGCCTCTCCGGAGGCAAGACGTGCCGCTCTACCCCCACTCCTTGGCCGCTGTCCCGCCGGAACCTGGGCACGCCCGGCGGGGCCGGCCGCGCGGTTGCGGCGCTCCGCCGCCGTCAGCCCTCGATCGCCAGGTGCCGGATGCGGCCGTCGGCGGTAACAGCGAGGTGCAGGCCGCCGTGCGCCACGATATGCGCATAGGCACCGGGGAGAAGGCCCGCCGGGTGCCACCGCGCGTCGTAGACGCGCAGTCCGCTGTCCGTCGCGACGAGGTAGCGGCTCCGGTCCCCCTCGCCCACGGCGGCGAGGTCGCGTACCGCGTCGCCGATCAGGTGCGGGGCGATCGCCTCGCCATCCTGTGAGACCACGGTCACGAAGCCGTCCTTCCCGCCCATGACGAACTCTGGCGTCCCGTCACCGTCGGTGTCATGGAGGATGCCGGCGGAGTAGGGCCTGCCGCCCATATACTCCCAGATGGCATCGCCGGCGTCGGCGTCATAGAGTCCGAAGCCCTCCTGCGTGCCGAGGGCCACGCGGGGCGTGTCGCCGGGGAGGATCTCCGCCAGGTAGGCGATGCCGTTGGGCGTCCGAATGCCGTCCTCGCGGATGCCCTCCGCGTCGCCCGCGATCGCGATGCCCGCAGTGCCCTGCCACGGCTTGTCCCAGCTCACAAGCAGCTCGGTTGAGCCGTCGCCGTCGAGGTCGAGCGGCGGGTCGAGCACCACGCGGTGACGGCCACCGACGCGCGCGCACTGGAGCATCTCCCCCGCCTCGTCGAGGATGGACATGTACCAGTAGTGCCCGACCAGCACTCGCACCTCGCCGGCGCGTGGCTCCCAGACGCCGACCGTGTGCGGCAGTGACCCGTTCTCGCAGTACTTGCTGTTGGACCTCTCCCGCATCCCAACGAACGAGGTCACCCACAAGACGTCGCCATCCGCGGTCAGCGCGTGAACCTGATCGTCGAAGCAGCCGCAGACAAGCTCCATGCGGCCGTCGCCGGTGAGGTCGCCCGTCGCCACGCACGTCACCGGTCCCTTGAACTGATGCTGCCAGCGAAGCTCTCCGTACGCGCTCAGCACGGACAGCAGACCCTCCTCGTTGTGCACGATCACCTCGGGCGAGCCGTCGCCATCGAGGTCGCGCACAAGTGGTTTCGCCACGGCCAGCGGCCCGCGGCCCGGCCCGAGCACCTCCACCTCGGTGATGTAGACGGTGTCGCCGTCGCCGGCGGGAGGGACGGTGATGCGCACGGCTGAGGCTTCGACGCCGCCGGTGTCGAGGCGCAGGTAGCCCTGCGGGTGGATGTACCCCTTGCCCCGGTTGTTCAGGTGAACCGCTCGATGCGCGGAGACGGTCTGCTTGCGCACGTCGTCCGCGAAGCCGTCACTGCTCCACGCCAGCGCGACCTCGCGTTCATCCGCGACCGGCTCGGCGAGGTCAGGCCTGTCGCCGGTCGCGATCATCCCAATGTGAATGCGAAGCTGATCCACGCTCTCGGTCTGCGCCCACGACAGCTCGAAGCGCGCCGGCTCGCCCTGCGGCCAGTGCAGCGAGCCGGACCAGCTCGGAATCAGCCCGTTGACCGGCTCCTGCAGGGGACCGCTGAAGCCCTCTTCGGCGGAGATGTGCAGGCCGCCGATGGGCTGGCCCTTCCGCCCGACCTGGGCGCTCTCCCATGCGACGTTGACCGCACCGGTAGCCTCCGTGACACGCCCGCGAGTCGCGACCTCACGCGCGCCTGCGGGCCCGCCGACAGCAGCGATCGCGTCGAGCGCTTCCGCCAGCGGCGCGGGGTCCACCTCAACGCCCGCGGGCAGCGCGCCCTCCGGCAGCTCCCAGGTGAGGGAGGCGGCCTTCAGCGCGTCACCGTCATGACCGGCCTGCAGCCTTCCATCCTCCAGGTCGAGCCGCGCGGTGATCGGCTGCGGCGCGCTTACGACGACCCGTCCACCAACCTCCAGCCGGCTCACGTCCGCGAGGTAGAGCGCGCTGTCGCTGAGTGCGAACATCCCCGCGTCGGCCGTCACGCCGCACGCCGGCGATGTGCCTCCGACGCCGACGAGCACCCGGCGGCCGTCGTCCGCGATCACGATTGCAGCGGCGTCTGTGACACGCACGGGCGTCCATGCGGGCTTCGCGTGCGCGTCGGTGACGGTCAGCAGGTTCTGAAAGCCGATCGTGTCGCCGGCGACGAACTCGCCGGATTTGCGCTGGCGCAGCACGAAGGGCCGCGCCGCCCCGTCCCGCGGCTCGGCCTCGGCGCGCCCGTCCACTGCGTGGCTGCTAATGATGTGGAATGTCGCATCGCCGCTGGTGGTAGCGAAATGCCGGTCGTCGGTCCACGTGCCGAACAGCGGCGTGCGCCAGACGCACTGTGCGAGGTACTGCCCCGGCCGGGTGACCGCCGCCCGGTCGATCACGAGGAACCACTCGCCCGGCAGCCAGACGATCGCCCGCCGCCAGTCGGTCCCGTGGAAGCCCTCCAGCGTGGTGGCGGTGAGCGACAGGTCATCGAAGCGCCCGGCCGCGTCGAGGCGGCAGGCCGACGGCAGCGCCTCGTTGTTGATCCCGTTGCTCACGAACAGCCCGTTGCGGTAGTAGTGCCCGATCTGATCGGTGTGATGGAAGAGCCAGACGGTGCCGCGCTCGGTGAAGCGGGGGATCGTGTTCGCGTCCACAGTGCCCACCAGCGCGCCCTGCGAGCCCTGGAGCAGCAGGTACTGATCCTCCGGGTCGAAGCCCTGGCGGAAGCAGAGCTTGTCCACGGTGTGCTCGTGTGGGGGCATCTGCGCCGAGACACCCGGCGGCAGGCGGCCCGCGCCGGCTGCGACCTGCTCGTACCTGCGCTCACTGATGGGCAGCGCGGTGAGGCCGAGCAGGTAGTCGGGCGGGCCCTCCGACGCCACCACGCCGGGCGCCGGCGCGAAGCATGCGATCTGCCACAGTGGCGGCCAGTAGTGCAGCCCGAAGCCCCGGCAGGGCGGGAAATGCTCGTGCAGCCAGAGCATGCTCGGCTCGTCGAGCGCCATCGTGAGCGCGCGGAAGACGTAGCCGAGACGATAGCGCGTGCGCAGGCTGCCCGGCACCGCCTCCGCATAGCCGTCGATACCGCAGGTGTAGCCCAGGGAGTCGTGGTAGGTCAGGCAGTACTGCGCCGACTGGCGGGCGTGGCCGCTCTCGAAATACTCCGGGAAGCCGGCCTCAAGCGCCCAGCGGTGGAAGGAGACGATCGAGTCCATCGACTCGGTGGAGTCGCGGTCGTCGCGATAGCCCGAGAGGACGTGCTCGAAGTGCTCCCGGCGGCCTTCCTGCCACCGCTGGAGCGTCTCCTGCAGCTCGGCCTCATCGGGGAAGACGCCCCGCAGATAGCGCGCGGCCGTCCATCCACCCAGCGAGCCCTGCGTGGTGTGCCGGGTGCCAGCGTAGCCCGCGCCCATATGCCCGTATCCCTTCACTGCGAAGGCGGTCTCGAGCATGCGGCGGATGGTGAGTTGCCGCTCCTCCTCCGTGAACACGGGATGCTCGTCGATCAGGTCCCAGCCGCGGAACCACGGATCGAACTCGTAGTCGCTGATGGGGTAGCGGCCCTCGTAGATCTCGTTGAAGAAGCGCATCACGTCCCGCGCGGCGGCGACCCAGCGTTCATCGCCCGTCCAGTGGTAGCGCAGAGCGATGGCGTACATCCGACTCGCGACGTGGTCACGCGTATCGAATGATGCGAACTCCCAGCGCTCCGCCTCGGCCGCACTCGCCTCGAAGATGGGCGCAAGCTCCGGCCCCGGCTCCACCTCCAGCGTCAGCGGAAGCACAGCGGACCCATCATGCAGCGGGGGCAGCAGGTCCGCGAAGGCCGCGACAGCGTTGGTCATGCCCTCCGGCGTGGAGGCGCCGACGACCAGCACGTTGCGGCCGGTGGCCCACGGGTTCGCGACTGTGCGCAGCTCGTAGCCGTCGCCGCCGGGGTAGTATGAGTCGGCGCCCAGCGCGAAGCCGGCGTAGAGGCCGAGCATCGCGCGGTTGGTGTGCACGTTGCCGACGAGGATCAGGTGCTGCTCGCGAAACTCGTCCGCGACCGGCCCCAGGCGTGCGGGGCAGACCTCGGTGTGCGGCACCGTGGGGAAGTCCACCGCGTATGCCTCGCGAAGCGTGCGGGAGATGGCCTCGGCTGCGCCGGCCCAGGGCTGCTCCGTCGGCGCGACGATCAGGCAGGCCGCCTCGCCATCGCGCACGAGATCCGTCTCCGGGTACACGCGTGCCGGGCCGGTCTCAGGAATCTCCACGCCGCTCACCCCCCCGCACATTGTCGTCGCCGTCACGATGACCGTCACCATACGGAGGCGATTCATCGCTTTCCCCTCGCCGTCGGTGTGCTCGCGATCTCACTCGCGCGTCACGGTCAACTCAATGCGGATCGGGCTGCCGACCGTGCCTTCCGCGTACTTCCAGCCCACACTGGTGTAGGCGCCCTGGTCGGTGGCGGTCACGAATCGCTCGCCGTCTTCGTTCTCGATCTCTATGCGCGCCCTGCGCACCTTGAAGGCGTCCGGGGGCGCTGAGTTCTCGATCACGACCTGGTTTCGCTCGCTCAGGGCGGCAAGCGCCTCGGCCGTCAGCTCCATCGTGTGCTCGCTCCACTCGCTGCCCGAGCCCGGAAGCTCCCCGATGGGCCGGCCGTTAACCGACACGACCTTGTGGGCGTATGCGCCACCGTCGGAGCCGGCGATCTCCAGCACAAGCCGACCGCCGGCGGCCGTGCCGAACAGCTCCTCGTAGCGCTCGGGGCGCCCCGGGTCCACCGGGATGTCAACCGCGATGCCGGTCAGCGGCTCGCCGGCGGGGAACTGCCGGCCCTCGCCGTAGAGCCAGTCGGTCCAGCCGGTGTAGACGCCGGTGTCGGTGGCCGAGACGATCGTCACGGAGCCCGGCATGTGCAGATGCAGCCGGAGGTTGCGCACCTTGAAGGCGTCGGCTACCTCGTTGCCGATCTCGATCTCGTTGTGCTCGCGCAGCGACGCGATGGCCTCCTGCGTCAGCGCGACGACCCTGTCGTTGACCCAGGTGTCGCCGCCCCCGCGCGGGACGTTGCCGATCTCAATGCCGTTGATGGTGATCGGCTTGTGCTCGTAGCGCCCGCCGCCCACGCCGAAGACGTCCAGCAGTAGCTCCGCGGATCGGATCTTCGCGAACCCATCGGGCCGGATCGCTGTCGCCAGCACATCGACCGCCTGCGTTACCGTCAACGGCTCGACGCCCGTGCCGGAGATCGACACGGTGACGCTCCGGGCATCGCCGGCGAGCGTCGCGGTCCCCGTCAGCCTGATCTCGTCCGCCTGCTCGGAGGACACGCTGACAGTCTGCTCCGTCGGCTTGAAGGCGAAGGCGTCCGAGGCCGCCCGCAAGATCACCTCGGCCTCGTCCGGGAGGTGACTGAGCAGGCGCGCGGTCACTTCCAGGGGCTCGTCATCGCGGATCTGCTCGGGCGCCTGCGCGGCCAGCATCACCGGCGGATCGACCCACAGCTCCGCCCGCCCACCGCGCTCCTCGCCCGCGACATGCGCCGAGACGGCCATCTCCACGCGCTCACCGTCGAAGTCATCAGGGACCACGATGGGAAGCTCGACGTGGGCCGATTCGCCCGCGGCGATGGTCCGCTCGGCCGCCTCGCTCCCCCATGGGCACTCCACCGCAAGCTCGAGCGGCTGCGGCTGCTCCGTCCAGTTGTCCACCCGCCAGCGCACGGTGCTGTCCGCGCCGCGAACGAGATGGAGCGGGCCGTCGAGGCTCGACCAGGTGCCGGCGGTCGCCAGCACCACCAGCGCGGCCGGCCCGAGGCGCGGGACCCGCAGCGTAATCGCCTCGCCGTCACGCTCGAACGGCAGCCTGTGCGCGCCCAGCAGGTCGGGGGCGTGCAGATACGCGCCCCGCACACGCGGGGCCTCCGGCACGCGTACGGTCACGGGGACGTCCCAGAGCCGGTCGGCGTCATCATCGCGGTAGGGCTCGGGCACCAACACCAGGGCGAGGTTCCCGTCGCGCACGCGGTAGAGGTTCGCGCTGATCTCCTCGGGCGCGTCGAGCGCATGGGCCTCAAGCACCCAGCGCCGGTTGCGCAGCGCGAGGAACAGCGGTGACCAGCGGTCGTGGATCTCGCGCTGGCTCTCGGTCGCCAGCGAGATGGTCTTCGGGTAGACCGCGCGGTCGAGCATCTCGCACAGCGCGGGCGTCACCCACGGGCCGAAGCTGACGATGGGCTTGCCCCCGATGGCGTAATACTGAATGATCTGCGTGTTGACGCGATAGCGCTCCGTGCCGCCGCCCTCGGTCATCATGCCGTCGGCCAGCGCCGCCAGCTCCATGTTGTAGGGACCGTTCCACCAGCAGAGCTTGCCCTGGGCGCGCACGATCCGGCAGCCCTCGGCGCAGAGCCGGGTTAGGTCATGGCCGCCCCCGGCGGACTGGTCGAAGAAGACCCCATCCACCTCCGGGAAGGTCTCCAGCTCGCCGCGGATCTGGTCGAGCAGGTACCGTCCCCAGGGCCGATCCCTGTCGGGAATCATCGAGCAGCTCTCGTACCAGACCGGGATGGGGTTCCCGTCGGGGTCGAGCCGGCGGTCATCGGGGAACATCTCGGCCGCCCACGGCGCCCAGGCCTCCGTCGGGTTGAAGTAGATCAGGCCCCTGATGCCGTGCGCGTGCAGCCGCGCGATGTAGTCGTTCATCTTCTCGACGGTCAGCGACGGCGGATGGTGCTGCTCGACGAATGCCCGGATCTCCCGCCAGGTTGCGTCATCGGCGGGGCGCTCGTCTGGGCCGAAGCGCTGCTTCAGGCGGTTCCACCTGTCATCGCAGAAGGGCGTCCAGGGCTCGCGCTCGGGCACATATCGGCCGTAGAAGGGCGACCAGCCGTGGATCTCGACCGCCCGGCAGCCCTGGTCGTAGCGGCTCTGGATCTCCTCATCGGGCCGCGGACCACCGCCACCAAATGGCCCGTGCAGGGCATCCACGTCTGGGTGATGCGGCTCAAATGACTGGGGGAATGCCGCCAGCACCGCGCCCAGCGCCGGCCGCCAGTCACCGCGCGTGGCGGCGAAGAAGACGCGCCTCGTGACGCGCTCCCCCGCCTCAATGGTCAGCTCCCAGCTCAGCGTCAGCAGCGTCCGCTCGTCGTTGCGCTGAGCGTCGAACCGCAGCGGCTCGACGAGCAGGCCGCCCATGTCCCCACACACGGCCAGGCCACGGTCCTCGGCCACGCTGTAGACCTGCGCGAGTGGCATGGCGCAGCGCATACCGCCGCTTCGGTAGCCGTAGGTCACCGGCTCCGCGCCGGCCTCGAGCGAGATGCGCGGCGCCTCGCCGGCCGGCCAGAATGCGCGGTCGGCCGACGGCACGACGGGGACCTGCATCTCGACCGTCAGCCTGCGCTCGTCCACGCCCTCCACCTGGCAGCGAAGCTCCATGAAGGGCAGGACCTCGGCGCCGTAGGCGACCTCCAGCGCCACGCCCTGCTCATCCCAGCGCTGTCGGTAGGCGCCGTCGGCGACCGCCTGCAGCCGCACCGGCAGGGGCTCGCCGTCCTCCGGCGTCACGGTCATCTCACACGGGCCCGTCAGCAGGCTCTCAGGACCGATCTCCGGCGCGAGAACCTGCACGGGAAGCCCGTTGTCTCCCGGCCGCACCATCGGGGCGACCCAACCGACCTCGGCCGGCGCCGGAACGCCGACCATCAGGAGGACCACTGCCGCAGCGCACGTCATCATGATGTCCCGCCCTTCCGGGCACCGCCTCTGAGAGTGCACCTGCACAATTGTAGCGGTCCAGGCCTTATGACGCAAAGCGGGCCATCAAAGACCGCCGGAACACAGGGGTGTGCCTGGAGCGGCCTGGGGCATGGCCACCCGTTGACCCGCATTACCCCTGTAACCGGGAGGTTCTCGCGCGGAAGCCGGGAAACTGCCCTCGGATGCGCCGCGGCGCATGGCAGCAGGGAGCAGGGGAGTGATACCATGATCGTTCAGCCTCGCTTGATGAGCGGGATCCGGGATGTCAGCGACGTGGAGGGGACGGACCGACGGCCGGGAGGTGCAGGGAGATGAGAGCGGCACTTGTGCTGGCCACGCTTGCGCTGGCCCTGCCGGCGCTGGCCGGCGAGATACTGCTGCAGGGCGATGACCCGCTGGCGGTGGTGGCCTCGAACCCCGACCGGGCCTCGATGGCCGAGGGCGAGAGGGCGCTGGGCGGCCCCGATGCGGGACTACCCGGCGACCCATGGTACTACCGCATCTCGGTGACGGATGTGGGCAAGCGCTTCTACGGAACGCCGGACCACATGAGTCTGCTCGTGGACACCACCGCCGCCCGGGGAGAGCTGAGCATCGAGGTGGGCGTCTACATGGGGACCTACGGCTCGCGCAATGGCGAGGTGCTCTGGGACGGCCAGAAGATCCTGGACGTGAACGCCTACGGGCGGGGGAACGAGCGGGTGGAGACGCTAACGCACCGGCTGACGCCCGAGCCAGGCGTGCATGAGCTGCGCATTGCGGACCGACACGGCGAGGGGACCTACATCACCATCGACGCCATCCGCCTGTCGGCCGAGGGCGAGCTGTCGCTTGTCGATGCCGATGGCCTGCCCATTGAGCTGGCCTCGCCGTCGCTGCCGCCCGGCGAGGCGGAGGCGCTGGCCGCGGAGCTCGATGCACTGCCGAACCTGGCGGCGTTTACGGATGAGACGACGTGGCACGCCACCGAGAGCTTCCCGGTGCCGACCTGGGACGCGCGGGCCGCGTTCGACGGCGATCCGGATGATGGTGACTACTGGGCCGGCGGTACGCCCGCGCCACATGCGATCGTGGTCAATTACCCCGAGCCGATTAGCTTCGATACGAACCGCATCGTGTGGATGGACGGGGGCACCAACCGCGGCGTGGTCTACGGCCTGGAGGCCTGGGACGCGGACGAGGGGCGCTGGGAGCTGGTCTATCACGATCCGCACAACCTGCGGGAGAGTCCGGTCTACGTATTCGAGCCGGTGACGACAACCCGCATCCGCTTCACCATGCTGGAGCTGACCGGCCAGCAGCGGGTGCTGATGAAGGCCTTCGAGCTGTATGACCGTGCTGGAGGTGGCGGACAATGAGGAGCCCGGCGACGCTCGCTATTGTCATCGTGGCCGCATCGGCGGGCCTGGCCGCGGAGCTGCCCGGTCCGTGGAGCGCGACCGCGTCAAGCAACGCAGGCGACGCGGGGCTGGCGATCGACGGCGATCCGCTGACCGCGTGGCGCAGCGATGCGCCCCAGGCGGTCGGCGACTTCCTGCAGATCGACCTGGGCGCGCCGCGCGTGGTCCAGCAGGTGCGGGTGATCACCGGCCGGCGCTACCCGTCGGACTTCCCGCGCGGCCTGGGCGTGAGCGTCCGGGCCGACGGAGGCGAGTTCGAGCGCGTGGCGGAGGTGGAGAATCTGCGCCGGCAGGAGCTGCGGCTACGCTTCAACCCGAAGGTCGCCCGCCAGGTCCGCCTGGAGCTGACGGACTCCGCGGGCTACCACTGGGCGGTGGCGGAAGTGGCGATCGAGGGCGCGGAGGATCCGGCGGCGCTGAACGAGCGCGATGCGGTGGTCATCGCCGAGGACGCGCCGCCGATCGTGCGCTTCGCGGCCGAGGACCTGCGCGACTATCTCTCTGAGGCGACCGACAGCTACCTTCCCCTGGTAACCGACGAGGATGCCGGCGGCTTTCCGGGCACGAAGTACGCCGTGGGCCTCAACCGCCTGACGGAGGAGCACCTGGGCGACCTGGATGGACACCACGACGAGGCGATCCTGCTACGGACTGTGGGTGACACCGTGGTGATCGCGGGCAACACGCCGCGCGCGGACGCCTACGCGGCCTACCGGCTGCTGCACCGGCTGGGGGTGCGCTGGTACACGCCGGGCGACCGGGGCGAGCACGTGCCCAGGTTGGAGGCCATCGACCTGGCGGGCTTGGACGTGGTGCGCGACCCGTCGATCCCGATCCGGTGGATGAGCTCGGTGCGCGACAGCCACATCGAGGAGGATGTCACCTGGGCGATCCGCAACTGCCTGAGCTGGGTGACGCAGTCGAGAATGCACTACTTCGAGGAGCGGACGGGCATCTCGTGGACGCCGGCGATGCTTGACTGGCCCTACGGGTACTACCCGCACAGCTTCCAGCGCATCGTGCCCGCGGGCGTGCTCGAGCAGCACCCGGACATGCAGCCGATGTTCGACGGCGAGCGCCGGGTGTATGAGGCAAGGAACGAGAACTTCTGCACCTCCTCGCCCGAGGCGGTGGACGTGGTGGCGCAGAGAGCGCTCGCTTGGTTCCGGGCCAATCCGCAGAGCCGCTCGTACTCGATCTGCCCGCAGGACGGCGCGCGCTGGTGTGAGTGCGAGCGCTGCCAGGCGCTGGATGAGCCGCTGGTGATGGAGAACTTCAGCCGCCAGGACATGCGCAATGTCAGCGACCGCTTCTTCACCTTCCTGAACCAGGTCGCCGAGCGCGTGACGGCGGAGTTCCCGGACCGCACCATCACCACCATCGCCTACGCCAACTGGCACCAGCCGCCGCGATTCGACGTGCATCCGAACATCCTGGTGAACGTCTGCCAGTACGGCTGCAGCGCGCACGCGGCCAATGACCCCGACTGCGAGACGAATCACGAAATGGCGCGGCGGATGCAGGGCTGGCGCGAACGCACGACACTGCTGGGCGTCTACGACTATGTGCTGCTGAACATCAGAGCACCGCAAACGCCGCACCCCTACGCTCGCAGCGTGGCGCGCGAGATTCAGTGGCTGGCGAACGACATGCACATCACGAGCTGGTGGAGCGAGACCGCGGGCGCCTTCTGGCAGTGGAGCCCGGCCCCATTCTGGGTGGCCTTCCAGATGGGGTGGGACGCGAGCCAGGATCCGGAGGCGCTGCTGGAGGAGCTCTACGCAAACTACTACGGCCCCTCCGCGGAGGGAGCCCGAGAGTACTGGGAGATCATGGAGCGGCGGGTGCATGAGGATGGGGTGCACTACGGCAGCTACAACAACCGGCCAACCGCGGAGATGTTCACGCCGGAGACCATCGACGCGCTCGAGTCGGCGCTGGCCAGCGCGGAGGCGCAGGCACCCGCGGGGAGCGTGTACGCCCGGAGGGTCGGGATGCTGCGGGAGTCGCTGGAGTTCGTGAAGGGCTACCCGATGGAGGAGGAGTGAGAGCCGCGCTCGCGCCGCGGGAAGGGCGCCTCCTCCGCGCCCCATCCCAGCAGCGCCAGGAGCCGGCGGCGGCAGAGCGGAGATGCCGTTGACCCACGCTCCGGGGGAGGTCTGCCGGCCAACACCGCGAATCCCGTAATGGGCGGGTCGCGCGCGCCCGGTCTCCCCCCGCCGGGCAGCGACGGCCCGCCCCTGCTGTGCCATTTCCGGCACGCAGGGAAGCACGCTGTCAACTCCGCGGTCGTCACCAGCCGAGTATCAGGGCGGCACTCCGGCCACACGCCTCACCGCTCCGCCGCCAGGGCGTCCAGCAACGGCGCGAATGCCTCACTCTCCGTCAGCTTCGGGCCGTACTGCCAGTAGCAATGCGAGAAGCCCAAATCGCGCAGCAGCCCGGCCTCGTCGCGGAGGTACTGTTGTGCCGTCTCCGGCGGGCTCTCAGCATCCCCCCACTCCCCCAGCAGGACCGGCGCGTTGAGCCGCCCGGAGACCTCCTGCATGCGCTCGAAGGCCCGGCGCGTCCGCTCCGGGTTGCCGTCGTAGGGCGTCTGTGGCGCGCAGCCGGGGTCATAGAAGTGCGGCGCGTAGGCCAGCCGCACGCCCTCCAGGCCCTCCGTGCGCTCCAGGAAGCTGTGGGCACCAGAGGCGGCGCCGATGTGCGGCTCCAGGAAGAAGATGGCCTCCGGCGTGACGTCGCTGATCGACTGCACGACGCGCTCGTACATGGGCAGCAGCCTCTCGGTCTCGAAGCGCCGGAAGAAGTCGTCACCCATATCTACCAGGCTGAAGTAGCGCTCCGGATCCTGCAAGAGCTCGGCCGCCCGGTCGCTACGCGCCGGGGTGAACAGGCCCATCGGGTCGGTGCCCTCCGGCAGCACCTGGCCGAGCTGCATGAGCGCCTGTATCGCCTCCGGGTAGCCGAGCACGTTGCCGTAGAAGGGCTCGTTGAGCAGGTCATAGCCGATGACGGCGGGATGATCGCCCAGCCTCTCGGCGGCGTGGCGCCAGGCGGCGACGAAGTGGTCCTGCAGGCCTGTGCCATCGGGCGTGTCCGCGTTGTTCCAGAAGCTCTCGAAGGCCGCCATCACGGCCGGCTCGAAGTAGCCGGCCGCCCAGCTCAAGCCGCGGGCGGGGTCGTAGGGCAGGCCGCCATCGACCGTCGCCCACCCGGGTGCCCCGTCGCCGCCGAACTTCTCGCCGTACAGATCCTGGTGCATGTCCAGGATGACCCACAGCCCCACCTCATGCGCCCAGTCCAACCGCTCCCGCATCGCGGCCAGGTAGTCGTCATCGTACTCCCCAGGTCGGGGCTCGATCGCCGCCCAGGTGATGAGCATGCGCATGCAGTTGCAGCCCCATTGGGCCATCGCGGCGATCTCCTCGGGCGTCTGCCAGGGCATGTATGGTGGGCGCTTCGACGACTGCGCCACATTCAGCCCGCGCAGGATCACCGGCCGGCCGTCCGGACCGAGGAAGCGCGTTCCGTCAACGGCGACCGGACCGCCCGGCGCAGGCAGCGCCGTCATGCACACCAGGGCCAGAACCACGAGTGCTCTCACCATCGCTCACCACTGACGAACATGAGTGGTCACTTCCAGCGCTGGCACTGCGGACGGCCTGCGTCCGCCTCAGGGTGAATCGCCCTGCTCACGGCGAAGGTGGCGGCCCGTATCCACCTGCGACTGCTCGTAGTACTCGCTGGTGAAGTCGCGGCTCTCGACCTCCCCGCCCAGCGCCTCCTCGATCGGCTCGGTCAGGTCCACGCAGCTCGAGCCCTTCACGCCCTTCACCTGCAGGTGGACCCTGCCCTCGCGGTCGATGGTGAACTCGATCTCCTGCATCTCCATGGCTCTGTCCTCCTCGGCTGTCGGATCGGTTACGCCCAGCGGCGCACCACCACGCGGATCGTCCCGTCCTCCTGCTCCTGCTGCTCGACCACGTTGAAGCCCTGCTCGCGGCTCTTCTCCAGCACCGTCTGCAGCGCGTACTGCCGCCGCACCTCGCGCTGGACCTCCTCGAACTGCTGCTGCAGCTCGCGCGTGAACTGCGCCTGGCTGGTGCCCCTCACGCCCCACCAGTCGGCGATCAGCTCGTAGGAGCCGTCGCCGGTGCGCCGGAAGCCGATCTCGTAGCCCCTGCCCGTGCTGACGCGCAGGTCAACCTTCTCGCGGCCCTGGTAGCCGCGGATCGTCCCTCCCTCCTGCACCTGATGGCCCATCTCCTCCAGGCAGCGCGTCAGCGTCTGACGGTCCCTGATCTTCGTGCGCATGCGAGTGAAATGCGACATGACGGCACCTCCGGTCTGTGTTCGATGAGCGGCGTCACGAGACGCCGCGTCCGCTCTCCGCCGGGTCGTCACCCTCCTCCGCTGGGCGCAGGTCCATGGGCTCGGGCTCATGCGCCGGTTCAGCCTCTGGCTCGGGTACGGGCCGCAGCAGCGTGCCGAGGTCCTCGACGATCTCGCGCACCACCGGCTCGGCCTCGCGCACCAGCTCCCGCAGCGCGTCCTTGACCTCCCGCGGCACGCCGGACCACATGCGCAGCGCGCGCTTCCAATGTGGCAGGGCTTCGCCAAAGGTGCACACGGCCTCGGCACGTTGCGGGTGGAACTGCCGAAG
>JALGUJ010000021.1:0-62697 GCA_029820945.1 Candidatus Zipacnadia bacterium
CGGGCGAGGTGGTGGAGTACCGCATCAGGCTGGGCGCGACCGCCTGCCGCTTCCAGACGGGCCATCGCATCCGGCTGGAGATCTGCTCGGCGGACTTCCCGAACCACGACCGCAACCACAACACGGGCGGCGACGACCTGGCGGAGATGGAGATGGTCGCCGCGGAGCAGACGGTCCTGCACAGCGCGGCGTATCCATCGCGGCTCGTCCTGCCGGTGGCCAACGGATAGCGCCAGGGATGGGGAGGGCGGAGGCCTGACCGATGACCGGTACCGTCCTCGCAGCGATGCTGGTGTTGCTGAGCCTGACCGTCGCCCATACCCAGGAGCCGACGGTCGTCGCGGCGATCAATGAGCCGCCGACAGACGAGGTCGGGGAGCTTCATTACGCGTTCGAGGGCCGGGAGCCGACCCGCTCCGCGAGCTTCGCCTTCGAGGACATCTCCGGCCGGACCGTCTCGCAGTTCGGCGAGGCCGAAGGCGCGATGGTGCGCACGCGCGAGGCCGTGCTCTACTCCGACTCGCTCCCCGCGGACTTCGACTGTCTGAACGTCTGGGTGCGCTCGAAGGACTGGTACGTTTACTCCGACCCGCCGATCCGGCCGCGCCTGAGCGTTCGCCTGCGGGACGCCTCGGGCGAGATGCACGAGGCGCAGCTCGGCCAGTGCATCTACAAGGACTGGTTCCTGGTGCACAAGCGGCTCATCCCGCTCCCGCACGCCGAGCCGGCGACGCTGGCGGCCGGCGGGGACGGCAACGGGCGGATCGACCGCCCGGCGGCCTTCGAGGCCTTCATCATCTCAGGCACCACCGGCGGCCAGGCCGCGGCGCTCTACCTCGACCACGCGAGCTTCTATGACGAGACGCTCGAGCCGCTGGAGATCGAGGCCCCGACCCGGGCGGCCTCTTCCCCACGACGCCCGACGGCATCCTGCCCACCTGCCACGCCGAGCATGAGACGCGCGCGTCCTCCGACGACGAGGGCGCGACCTTCGTCTACCGGGGTGAGGACGGGACGCTGACCTATCGGGTCGATCCGACCGTGCCCGGCTTCGGGGGCGTGACCGCGCGCTGGGATGGCGGGCCCGAGTTGCGGCCCATGGCGAGCGGCGGGCCGCGCATGGAGATCGGGGGCCAGGAGGTCGATCCCGACGACCCGACGCTGGCCGGGCGGACGCAATGACGGACACGGGCCGGGGCATGCCCCGGCCCGTGTCTACTGTTAGCCTGCGCCCATGGCGATTGCCTGGGCCCGCTTCACTGCGCGGCGGGGTTCTTCCACACGATGGGCAGGTTCAGGCCGGTGGTGTCCGCAATGACGGTGAAGCCGTTGTTGAGATCAGGGGGGCCACCGGGCCCGGAGACTGCGAGCGGCGATCCCTCCTTGATCTTCCCGGCCGGATGAGCGGTCACCGGTATGTCCGCGACGGCAGTGAGCATTCCCTGGAACACGCCGGTGGTGCCGCCCAGGTCGAAGTGCAGGTCCCTGCTGCCGCCCGCACCGGTCGCCATCATGGTCTTGGTCTGGTGGCCCTGGTTGCCCGACGCCCCTTCGAGCACGTAGAGCGCCACCGTGCACCCCGCGGCGGCGCCGTTGCCGCGGTTGCGCACGCGCACCGTGACGCGCAGTCCGGTGAACTCGCGCCCCGCGCCCATCGCGTGCAGGGCGATGTGCTCGACAACCAGGTCGGGCCCCTTGAGCTGGCCGATCTCCTGTGCGGCGGCATCAGGCACGGCAAGGCCGAGAGAGGCCAGGCACACGACCGCACACAGGCTAACGGCTGTGATCTTCACGCTCGTCATTACGCCACCTCCACGCAGGTCCACTTCACCTTCGCCTTACATTGTCACCGATGCGGCGGGAGGTTACAGGGCCACGCGAAGGTCCGCGCCCCACGGTGCCGAGCGGGGGTGCTTGACAGGCGGGCGGGCATGGCGGCAGTGCGACCAACTGCCTTAGCGGGCGCTTCCAGCGCTCCGCCGGGAGCTGCGGGGGCGTGCAGCGCCCGCCCTTTGCCGCACCACCGGCCTTCGGCGAGGAGCCGCACGGCTACGTCTTCGGCGAGTTCACGGTCGAGCTGCCCGAGCGCCCGGCGGACCTGGCCTTCGGGATCGGCATCAACGAGACCTCGACCAGTCCCGACGGCGTGGTGTTCAGCGTCTCACTGACCGACGATGATGGTGAGCGCCACGACCTGTTCGAGGCTCTGCAGGAGAACGGTCCGTGGCGCGACGAGCGCATCTCGCCGGCGGAGTGGGCGGAGCGGTGGGTCACGCTGCGCTTCCAGACAGACTGCGGTCCGGCCGACGATGCGTCCAATGACTCCGCGCGCTGGGCCGAGCCCAGGATCGTGCCGCAGGGCCGGTACCTCTCGGTTACCGTGGAGCCGGCGAGCCGGTAGGCTGCGACGTGGAAACGGCGCGGGCCGGGGCTGCCCCCGGCCCGTGCGCATTCGCGTGGACCCGATCCGCCCCCGCCCGCGGCTAGTTCACCGCGGGGTTCTTGAAGCGGAGAGGAAGCGTCCTGCCGGCGGTGTCGAAGATGACGACGAAGCCGTTGTTGAAGTCAGTCGGGCCACCGGCACCGGCGACCACCATCAGTGGCTTGCCCTCGCGGACCTGGCCCGAGGGATGTGCGGCCACCGGTGCGTCCGCGACGGCAACCAGCATCCCCCGGAACCCAGCGCTGCCGGCAATCCCGTCGATGACGAAGTCAAGCTCCTCATGCTCGCCCGCTGCGATGGCCTCCGTCGTCTTGGTCAGGACCAGCGCGGCGTTGGGTGCGCCGAGCACGTTCTGCGAGTAGATCAGCGCCACCTCAGAGGGGCCGGCGGCACCGTTGCCGCGGTTGCGCACCCTTACGCTGAGCCTCACCTGGGAGAACTCGGCCGCGCTCTGCTCACGCACGATGATCTCCTGGATGACCAGATCGGGGCCCTGTAGTGCGGCGATCATCGGCCCCCCACGAGGTGCCGGTGCCGCGTTAGCACCGGGCGCCATCAGACCTACCGAGACGAGACACAGGACTGCACACAGGCCAACCAGTGACTTCGTGATTCCCATTGCCACATAACCTCCCCGGCTATTCTGACAACCTGTAGTACCCTTCTCTCCTATTCTCCCTCATGTTACATATTTGTTGCAGGCTGCAAAGGCGAACGCGAGACCGCTCGGCCGAGGGATCGCCGCTTGACAGGATCGCGGCGATGCCGATAATTGACGTAACTGCCCTGGCGGGCGCTACAAGCGCCGGTTCGGCGTTTCGCCGAACGAGTCCCACGACGTGCGTGCTGAGAGTCAGAGCTGAAACCCGTTGCACGGGTTTCGCGGGGCAGCCGGGGCGCGGGTGGAACGCCTGCGCCCCCCTTCCTCTGAGGCATCACGATGGGTATCTGGGCCGGCGTCAGGCGGCTCTTCGGGGGCGGGCGACCGGGCTATGAGATCGAGCAGCTCGCCGAGCGTCTCGAGATGGCCGTGGAGGACCTGCGCGGCGTCGAGCCGCGCTATCGCAGCTTCACCGTGCCCAAGCGCGCGGGCGGCACGCGGACCATCCACGCGCCCGACGACGAGCTCAAGCTGCTTCAGCGGCGCATCCTCTACCGCGTGCTCGGCGGCCTGCGCGCGCACGCCTTCGAGGGCGGCCGGTCGATCGTCAGCAACGCCCGCCCGCACACAAATAAGCGCGTGGTCATCAGCCTCGACCTGCGCGACTTCTTCCCCAGCACCGAGGCGCGGCGGGTGCGGAGCTATCTGCGCTTCGTCGGCCGGAGCCGGGCCGCGGCCGGGGAGATCACGCGGCTGACCACCTGGGAGGGCGGGCTGCCCCAGGGCGCGCCCACCTCGCCCCGGCTGAGCAACCTCGTTGGTTAACTACAGGCCGGACGCCCGCCTCGACGGCCTGGCGCGCAGGTTCGGCGGCCACTACACGCGCTACGCCGACGACATCACTATCTCACTCACCGAGGACCTGCACGAGCAGGTGTTCACGGTGGTGCGACTGATACGCGACATCGTAGGCGAGTTCGGCTATGAGCTGAACGAGCGCAAGGGCGGCGTGCGGCGCCGCCATCAGCGCCAGGAGGTCACGGGGCTGGTGGTGAACGAGGGGATCGCCCTCCCGCGCGAGACACGGCGCCGGCTGCGGGCGGTGGAGCACAGGCTGCGCACGACCGGCGACTGCAGCCTGAGCGAGGAGGAGCTGCAGGGGTGGCTGGCGCTGGTCTCGATGGTGCCCGAGCAGGGCGAAGGGGCGGCGATCCCGCCCGGGTAGCGCTCAGCGCGCGTCGGAGCCCTCCCGCGAAGGCGGCGTGGACGGCGAAGCTGCGGGGTCGGACGGACCGTTGGAGATCGAGACCTTGATTCGGGCTGTAGTGGCCTTCAGCCGGTCTTCGCTGCCCGGGCGCGAGCCCCTGCGGAGCCACACCGGGAAACCACGGCGAGGAGGAACGCATATGGCGGATGCAGTGCGCCTCAAGGATGGGTTGTGCAGTCCGGCAGTCAGCATCGGGGCGGGGCAGCTCCTGGGCCTGGTGTGCCGCGCGGGCGGCGCCGACTGCCCCATCATCGACGCCGCGCAGGCCGGCCAGATCCTGGGGAGGCTGGCCGAGGACCCCACGCTGGCCATCCGCCTGACCACCGACGCGGAGGAGATCCCGCACTACACGGCGTTGCCGGACGGCTACTACGCCCGGCTCGACCCCGGGGAGGTCCTGGGGCGCAAGCGCGACCTCGACGTGCTGCAGCGCCTCGGGCTGGCGCCGGGCGACACGCGGCGGGCGCGCTACCTCTTCGAGCTGCTCTTCGAGCGCATCGAGACGCCCTGGGGCATCTGCGCCTACGACACCGATGGCTGGGAGGGCTGCGCGCTGGCGCGCAGCGGCGCCTACGAGGGGGTGCGGGAGAGGGGTTGGCGGGAGGTCGTCTACTGCCGCAGCGACCGGGAGCGCGCCGAGTACCGCCGGCGCAACGAGCGCGCCATCGTGGAGGGCGACCGCCTCTTCATCCGCCCGCACCACCTGATGTGCATGTGCTGCTGGTACAACGGCGGCGAGGGCAGCGGCCCGCGGCCCAATGACACGCTCGCGGAGATCCTCGAGCGCATCCAGGCGGAGCCGGAGGTGCCGATCACGCTGGTCGAGGGATGCTGCGAGGCCTGCGACTGCTGCGACGGCTTCCACCCCGACAACGGCCGCTGCGTGCACGCAGGCGGGCTGATCCGCGACTACAAGAAGGACCTGGACTGCTTCCAGAAGCTGGGGCTGATGCCCGGCGCCACGCTGCCCGCGCGGGAGCTGATTGACCTGCTGTTCGAGCGCATCCACTCAACCACGGAGATCTGCGGCTACGGCGACGACGTGGTGACTGCGAACGAGTGGCGCATCTGCAGCGGCCCGGGCGGCAACGCCGGGTACGCCAGGACGCGCGAGACCGGGCTCTTCTGAGCGGCCGCGACGGACAGCGGCGTGCCTACAGCTCCCTGACCTCCAGGCAGTACTCGCCCGCCGGCAGGGCGAGGCTAACCCGCCGGGCCTCCTGCTCGAAGCTCACGTCCACGGGCTCCTCAACCCCGTTCAGCCGGACCATGCCGGGCTCGATCGGGCAGAAGAGGGTCACGGAGGCCGCCTCGTCGCACCGGATCGAAGCGCGCAGCAGGTGCTCGTCGAGCGTCGCCCCGACGCTGATCGGCGCATCGCCAGCCACCAGCTCCGCCTCGCCCAGCGACAGGCGCGTGCCCGCCACCAGGCCGTAGCGGTGCACGCCGCTGCGCGAGTCGCGCACCATCGCCAGCGCTCCCTCGAAGCGCACGTCCCGGGCGCTCGCCGGACCGTCGCCGGAGGCCAGCGCGATGGTGTCAACGCCGTCCTCCACGCGCACCTGCAGCGCGGTCGCGCCCTCGGCGTCGCACGACCGGGCGTCGAGATCGACGCCCCCGCGCGGGCCGGCCGCAACGACCCAGGCGAGCGTCCCCTCTCCCATGCGCCCGGCGGACGCGGACAGGAAGTGCCCGTACTCCTCGCAGTACGGCCACTGGCGATGCTCGAAGAGAAGCTCGGCGGGCTCGACGAAGCGCATCACGGCCTCGCCCCCGCGGCGGACGGTGGCCCGAGCGCCCTCGGTCTGCTGGCCCACCGGCAGCTCGCGGCCGTCCACGCTGAACCGGCCGTCGGGCGTGGTGTGCAGCAGCAGCGCGATCTCGCGCTTCTGGCCGTCGGTCGCGATGTCGTCGAAGACCACATAGTAGTCGGGCGCGACCGAGACGATGTGCCGGTGGTAGCGGCTCAGCTCCTCGTAGCAGTCCGAGGCATCTCCGACGGCGTAGCTGAGGGCGGGCGTGGTCGCGAAGCCGGCGATGTGCCCGCGCACGGGCTTCTGGCGCATGCCATCCACGATGATCGAGTTGTGGCCGTAGGTGCCGTATGTGTAGCTGTGGCGCTCGTGGATCATCTCCTCGGTCATGTTGCGCTCGGGCGGGTAGGGGCGGTTGTAGATCTGGTAGCCGGGGTCGTTGAGCAGCCACTCATCGTCCCAGGCGAGGATGAAGCTGTTCTGGTCCAGGTGGTTGTGGTGCGCCACATGGCCGCACTTGAAGGCCAGCAGGCTGCCCTCGTCGCCCCATCCGGAGCGCATGGCGACCCAGTCGATGTCCCGGAAGTGGCGGGCCAGGGGCAGGTGGGTGGGCGGCTCGGCAAGCCTGCGGGCCTCGGCATCCGCCACCCCGGCCTTGACCAGGTACCAGGCGGCCACCGGGCTCTGCTGCACCTCGACCATGGCGTTGGCGAGGCCGATGAGCGTGGGGCTGCAGCCCTCCGGCCCGCCGTTGTCGCCGAAGTTGGGCACCGATCCGCCGCCGGGCGCCACGAAGTAGGCCGGGAAGTAGATCGCCTGCGATAGGTAGGGGTGGTCGAATAGGTTGACGCCGGTGATCGCGTCGCTCTTGCATACCAGGTACATCAGGTTGTCGATGGCACCGGAGCCGTAGTGGAAGCCCTCGACCAGCCCACCATCCACGCCGCCCTGCTCGTCGAAGAACAGGCGGGCCTTGTCCAGCGCCTGCGATAGCCACGCCTCCGCGCGCTCATGCTCGCCCAACAGCGTCAGGCCGGCCACCCCCAGCTCGGTATTGATCGCCGCGTAGCCGTTGGGCCACCTGCCGGGCGTGGACACGTACGATTCCTCGCGGTTGCCGTAGTCGTGCATGAACTCGGCGCTCTTCTCTGCGATGGCGTCGATGATCGTCTCGCGGTCCTCGTCCGGCAGGGCGTCCCAGAGCAGGTCCAACGCCACGCACATGCCGCGCGTGAGGTGGTGCGTGTCCAGGCACGGCTGCGTCCCGTACCACGGGTCGGTCCACTGCCGCCACCCCGCGAGGGTGAGCATCAACTCCCGGCACCAGGCCAGGTGCCTGCGGTCACCGGTGAGGGCGTAGCCGCGAGCGGCGGTCACCATGTAGCTTCGCAGCTCGGCGCACAGGCCGGTCCAGTAGGGCCAGCCGTCATCGTGCTCGGGCGGGAACTCAGGCTGGGGCAGCGAGACGTAGTAGTCGCGATAGGTCTCCGTGCGCTCGCGCTCCAGCACGGCATCGGCGGCGGCCTGCGCCGACCTCACCTCGGAGGCATCGGCGCGGAGCCGCGCGAGGTCGTCGGGCGTCATCTCCAGCCTCGGGTGCCCTTCACGCTGAAGTGCGAACTCGTCCGCCGTGGCGTTCACCCCGCAGATGAGGACGGCCGCAGCGGCGACCGCCAGTGCGCTGCGTCGCTGCATCGCGCCACTCCCGGCGCGTGGTCTGGGTGGGGGGTCTGAGTTCGACGGGCAGGCGCCGGCGTCCTGCCCGCTCTCCACCCGACCAGGCGCTCGACGAACTTGAGGCCGGATCCACGCGCCTCGTAGCAGGCGACGATGAGCGGGCAAGGAGGCCCGCCGGTCCGTACGACAACAGGAGCGCGCGGCGGTCGTGGGGCGGCAGGTGGGGATGCGCCGGTCGTCGAAGTGGCCGCCGTCCGCACTCCGGCCCAACGGCAGCCGCCATCGGAGGAGCTGCGGCCCGCATGCGCTTCCTGCTCCGGCCCGTCCGTCACGGAGTGGTGCTCAACTACCTCGGCCAGCTCATGGTGCTGCTGGGCGCCGGGCTGGTGGTGTCGGCTCTGGTGGCGGTCGCGACCACCGAATGGCTGATGCTGCTGGTGCATCTGCTGGCCGCGGGGATGGCGGCGGTGGCGGGCTGGCTGCTGCGCAGGATCACCGTCGAGTCGGCCATCCGGCCCGTCGAGGCGCTGGTGGTGGCCGGGCTCATCTACGTGCTCGTGACGCTGGGCCTCGCGCCCATCATGCACGCGGGCGGGCTGGCGTGGGACGACGCGATCTTCGAGGCCATGTCGAGCTGCACAACCACCGGCCTGACCATGATCGGCGACACGGCCGGGGTCTCCAGGACGCTGCTCTTCACCCGCGCGCTCATGCAGTGGTACGGCGGCCTGGGCTTCGTGATCCTGACCCTGGCGGTGCTGGTGCCGCCGGGGACCAGCGCGTCGCGCCTGCTGATGACCCAGTTGGAGAAGGGCGAGGTGCTGCCGAGCGCCGTTGCGGCGGCGCGCTCGCTGGCCCACGTCTACGCCGCCTACACCGCCGCGATCATCGTCCTGCTGCTCGTCACGGGCATGGGCGTCTTCGACGCCCTCTGCCACGGCCTGGCCACCGTCTCGACCGGTGGCTTCTCCACGCGGAGCACCTCCCTGGCGGGCGACGGCCTGGCAACGCTGGTCGTGCTCATCCCCTTCATGCTGCTCGGCGGCTGGCCGCTGGCGATGTACCGCCGCTGGCGGAGCGAGGGGATCTCGGCCGTCCTCCGGGACGCGCAGGTGAGACTGCTCACGCTGCTGGCCGTGGTGTGGATCGCCACGTCGCTGGTGCTGTTCCGGACGACCGACGCGGGGCTCGAGCACGGCGTCGCCGACGCGGTCTTCCTGGGGTTCTCGCTCCAGACGGGCACCGGGTTCACGACCGTGGACCCGTCCACGCTGAGCGTGGCCGGGAAGCTGATGATGCTGCTGCCGATGAACATCGGCGGCGCGTTGGGCTCCACGGCGGGAGCCATCAAGATCTACCGGCTGCTGGTCCTCGCGGCCCTGCTGCGGATGACCATCTTCCGCACCGTGCTGCCGCCGGCGGTAGTGAAGCCCTTCATGGTTGCAGGAAGGTCGCTGGGCCGCGATGAAGTCGAAACCGTGGCGGCCTTCGTCATCGGCTACCTCGCGCTGCTGGGCCTGTCCACGGCCTGCTTCGCGGCCGCGGGCCTGGACCCGCTGGATGCGTTGTTCGAGTGCTCCTCGGCCCTGGGCGCCTCCGGCTTCACCGTCGGGCTGGCCTCGAGGCGGATGGCGGTCTGGCAGAAGCTGCTGCTGACCTTCAACATGTGGGTGGGTCGGATCGAGATCATCCCTGCGGCGCTGGTGCTGTATCCGCCGATCTGGATGGGCCGCAGGCGAAGGGAAGTGTAGCATGAGGGTGCTGATCGTGGGCTCCAGCCGCCTGGCGCTGCAGGCGAGTGAGATCTTCATCGGGCGCGGTGATGAGGTCGTAATCATCGAGATCAACCCGGAGAAGGCGGCTCATCTGGCCGAGACCATGGACTGCGCGGTGGTGGAGGGGGATGGGGCGGACCCGAGCACGCAGGCGGCGGCTGAGGCCCAGGACGCGCAGGCATTCATCGCGGCCACGCGCGAGGACCAGACGAACATCGTCGCCGCCCTGGTGGCCCGCAAGTTCGGGATCGAGGAGGTCATCGTCAAGCTCGAGAACCCCGACTACATCCCCGTCTGCGAGGACCTGGGGCTGGACAAGCTCGCCCTGCCCGAGCTGTCCTTCGCGATGTACGTCACGGAGATGGCACGCGGGCTGAACCTGGCGGAGATCGGCGAGCTGCTGCGTGGCGACGCGCGGCTCTTCCGCTTCCTGGTCGGCGAGGAGCTTCACGGCAGCCCGGTCTACCAGCTCAACCGGGAGCTGCCCGAGGACACGTCGGTCGTGGTTGTGCTGCGCGCCGACACCTTCCTGCCCGCGCGCGAGGAGGTCGTGCTCCAGGCCGGCGATGACGTGCTGGTCATCACGCGCCAGCGCAACCTCGCCGAGCTGGCGCGGCGCTACACGCCGAGCGGATGAGGCCCTGCACGGAGGACGACCATGAGCGACGCAGTGGAGAGGTTCAGGGAGCAGCAGTACAAGGTCGTCGTCGGGCTGGGGCACCCCGAGCGCGTCGAGGGCCTCATGCGCATCGCCTCAGTCTTCGCGCGGCGCCAGAAGGGTCGGATCGTCGCCGCCTGCGTCGTCGTCGTCCCGCCCGGCACCGACCTCGAGGAGGGGGCGGACTACGCCGACCCGGAGGCGCTGGAGCTGGCCGAGGAGATGGTGCAGCGCGCCGACGACTTCGGCGCGGAGCTGGGCATCGCCGTGGACCCGGTGGTCGAGTTCGCCTACGACGTGCCCACCGGCATCGCGGCGCTCTGCGAGGACCTCGAGGCCGACACGATCCTGCTGGGCTTCAGCCCACCCGAGGAGGCGTCGGAAGGGGCCGACGTGCCCGCGCGCATCACGGAGCGGGTGGCGAGCATGACCGGGCCGTCGCTGGCCATTGTGGCGCTCCCGCGGCGCGACGAGCCCGCCCGGATGCTCGTCCCGGTCACGGAGGCGCTGGACCCGCCGGTCATCAAGGACCTCGTGAAGATCGTCGCACTGTTCGGTGGGGCGGAGATGACCTTCATCGGGCTGGTGCCGGCGGGGCTGCCTGCAGCCGAGTTCCAGCAGCGTGCGGATGAGCTGCGCGCGAAGATCGACGACGTTGAGTTCGAGGAGATCGAGTGCATCGACCCCGACGCCCGACAGGCGCAGCAGTGCCTCTTCGGCGCGGAGGCGCGGCAGATGGCGGGCGAGTCGCACGACGCGGCCTTCATCATCAGGGCGACCGTTTGAGCGCCGGCCCTAAGCCCCATGGGCGCCCAACCACGCTGGCGGGCGACGAGCCGGCCGCCACGCCGGAGGCCGGCGGAGCCGTGGTCGAGATCGAGCCGTTCGACCACTACACGATGGTGGTCGTCGAGTAGGCGGGGCCGCGAGATTCCTCCCCGACGCGCCGGATTTAGCCACAGCTTAACGCCACGATAACGCCGCCCTAACCTGAGGGCGGTGTGGTGTTCCTGGGTGCCGGAGGGCCCATTCCAGGAACAGGAAACTCGCGCCGCAGTTGCGGGGCGCGGACCTGTGCCGCGCCCCAGACCGGGTTCGCTTTCACAGGCGGGGTTGCGGACACACCAGAGAGCGCAGGATGCGGTGGGTGCCAACTGCCGGGGTCACGAAGCCCGCCCGCAGCATTGCCCCGGCGGTGAGGCCCGCAGCGGACGGGAGCGGCGGCTCAGGAGGGGCACCGGCCCCGCCCGTGCTTCGCGAGGTACTCCTGGTGGTACTCCTCGGCCCGCCAGAACGTCCGCGCGGGCTGGATTGCGGTCGCGATCGGCCGGCTGTGGCGGCGCGACTCATCGAGCCGCCGCTTCGACGCCTCGGCGATCTCGCGCTGCTCTTCAGTGTGGTCGAAGATCACCGAGCGGTACTGGTCGCCGACATCCGGCCCCTGGCGGTTCACCTGCGTGGGGTCGTGGATGCGCCAGAAGACCTCCAGCAGCTCCTCATAGCCGACCTGCTCGAGATCGTAGCCGATCTGCACGACCTCCGCGTGGCCCGTGGTGTGGCTGCAGACCTGCTGGTAGGTCGGGGCCTCGGTGTGTCCGCCCGCGTAGCCGACCTCGGTGCGCTCGACGCCGGGCAGGCACCGGAACGCCTCCTCGACGCCCCAGAAGCATCCCGCCCCAAATGTCGCGCTCTCCATCGCCACCTCTCCCTCTTCTCCGCGCGTCCCGGTTGCATCCGTGGTGGCTTCCGGCCGCGCATCGCCCCGAGCAGCCACGTAGCCCGGCAGCGCCATTGCCATCGCCAGAGTGATGCTCGCGATCGCCAACCCGGCCGGCATTTCGCGGCTCGCCATGTGTCACTCTTCCTCGATCATCACGCGCGCTTCCCGATGCCACGCCCCGCTCCGCGGTGAGCTGGGTGCCGTACCAGGCGCAGGGGTCGCCTGTCGGATCGTTCACCTCAACCCGATAGACGTGCAGGCCGGGCTGCGCGTTGGTCGCGGGGGAGACCAGGTACTCCACCTCCTCACCCGGGTGACGACGCTCCTCGCGGACGCGCACGTTGACGCCCTCGACCTCGTAGGGCAGCAGGGAGAAGACCTTGCACTCGCCGGCGCCCATCGCCGTGGAGATGCGCTCCCGCCGACCCAGATGGCGGCCCTCGCGGAGGTCGTAGACGTGGCGGAGCCGGCCGAGGTCCGGTGCGCCCAGGTCCAGCGTGACCTCGGCGCCGCCCTCCGCGGTGTCGCGCACAACGCCGACGTAGCTCGATCCGCCGTCGCGGTAGCGCGCCAGGTAGACGTGGTGGCCGCCGCTGACCTCGACGCGGATGGGCGGCGTGGCGCCCGCGAGCTCCAGCACCTCGGCCACGAGCCGGCGCAGCGGCTCCTCCACGCCCAGCTCCCTGCGGCGGCCGTAGGAGTCGAGCAGCAGGTTCAGCAGCACCGCTCGCCCCTCGCCGACATGGTTCACGATCAGCGCGGGCTGTCCGGCCATCTCGCCCAGCGCCTGGCCGGTGGTGAGCGCGAGGCCCTCCTCGCCGCCGAAGCCCTCGAAGGTGAGGCCGGTGGGGTCGCAGTCCTCCATCGAGCGCGCGAAGGCCGCCGGGCCCTCGGGCCTGCGGGCGCCGGGGGCCACCGAGGCGCGACGAATGCCGAACAGCTCGTCGAGCGCGCCCTGCGGGCGGATGGCGCAGTGCTCGTCCATCAGCCCGGTGCGCGCGTCCGCGACGACCGTGCCGCCCGCGCGCACGTAGGCCTCGATCTCGGCGATCTCCCGGTCCGAGAGCGCGACGGAGTAGGGCAGGACGAAGACCGCCGGCGCAAGGTCGGTCAGGTCGCCCTCTTCGAGCTGCTCGTAGGAGAGGAAGCGCATCTGCATGCCGCTGTCCTCGATGGCCTGCACCCAGCCGGCGCGGTTCTCGCTGAAGACGGTCTGGCCGCCGGTGATCCAGGCGCCGTGGATGCTCGGGTGGGAGTAGTGCACGATGACGTCGGCGGCGCGCTCGGCGCAGGCATCGAGCAGGCGCGCCAGGCCACCCTGGATGTCATCGAGGTGCTCGATCGCGTCGGCGGTGCTGGCCGTCCAGGTGTAGTCGGGCCAGAAGACGTAGCTGTAGGTGTAGTAGCTGCCGCCATCGCTGTCGTTGAAGAGCCGGCGCCAGAGGCGGTGCGAGAGCGCGGGGTCGGTCTGCGCGTAGCCCCACCAGGGCGCGGTCAGCATATCGTGGAAGGAGCGGTGCATCTCGCCGGTGTTCTTGTGGTCGTAGGTCTGGCCGAAGTCGAGCGCGTCGGTGAGCCGCCACCAGTCGTAGCCGCCGTAGGCCTCCGCGGCCTGTGAGCCGGAGATGCCGACGCGAGCGCCGGGGTCGTGCGACTGCAGCTCGGCGTGGACGAAGCGGAAGAAGTCCGCGTAGCTGATCTCCATGAAGGTGCGGTGATCGGCCCATGGCGCGTAGTTGCCCCGGTCGCGCACCTCGTCGGCCGTCATGGGCACGACCTGGTCCCAGGCCGCGAAGTCCGTCTCCCACTCGGCGTTGAGCGCCGCGAGCGTCTCGTACTCGCTCTGCAGCCAGGTGCGGAACTCCGCCAGCGCGGGCGGGCTGAAGTCATAGTCGAAGGGCGTGACGTAGTGGGTCACCGACAGCTCGTCGCCGCAGTTGTAGCCGACGGGGCGGTAGCGCGCCGTCGCCTCGCAGACCTCGGCGATCTTCCCGGCCACCATCTGCCGCGTCTCGTCGGCGCTCAGGCTGTAGGGCCGCTCGAGGAACCGCTTATCGCCGGTCCTGGTATACTGCTCGCGCTGCTCCTCGAAGCTCATAAGGCTCTCGTCTCGCACGCGGCTCACGCGGAGCACCGATCCGACGATGTTGATCGGGATCGCCTGGAAGCCGTGCTCGAAGGCGTTGCGCTGCTCGCCGTCATGCAGCCAGTTGGCGGAGGTGGTGTGCGCCTGGATGCCGAGGCGCCGGACGCGCTCGCTGGCCAGGTTCGCCAGGTACTCGCGCGAGTAGGCTCCGGCCGGGCCGCCCCACATCGCCGCCAGCCACGGCTCCCAGCGGCGCTCGTACCAGGCCTCGGGCATGGTAAGGATGGTCCGCTCGTCGGCGTCAAGGACCGTGTCGCCCTCCCGCACCTCCACCCGCAGGGCGGCGGTGGTGGCGAGGGGCTCGGGCATCTCCAGGGCGATGGTCGCCTCGCCCGATGACTGCGCCTGCTGTGAGACGCGCGCCATTACGCGCCCGTGAGCGTCGGTGAGCGACGCGACCAGCTCCGTCTGAGCGGGCGCGGGCTCGATGGCGGCGAGCATCGCGACGGCCTCGACCGTGTCGCCGCCGCGGTAGATCTCGTCGGGGAGGGTGAGCTCCGTCACCTCGATCCGCGGCACGACGGTGAAGCTCGCGCTTCCCCAGTCCACGGTGGCGCCGTCACCGTCCCGCAGGATCAGGTCCACGAGATAGAGGCCGCCCGAGAGGCCCTCGGGCAGCGGAAAGATGCTCTCGCCCGCAGCGACCTCGACCTCCGCCGAGTGCGCCACGCGGCCGAACTCGTCCACCAACCGCAGCTCACCATGGAGCGCGCCGGCCGCGCCCTCGACGGCAAGGCGCAGCTCGGGCCGGTCCCCGCCCTGCATCGCCTCGGGCGGCTCGACCGCGATGGCGGCGATGCGGGTCTGCGGCTCGCGCCGCGCCGCCCACAGCATGCAGCGCGCCAGCAGCGAGTGGTAGTACTCCCAGTAGTCGAACTTCGTCGGCGCGAACTGGATCCACGGGGTGAGGCCGTTGGAGTAAGTGCCCGGCCCCTGCCACGAGGTGTTGTAGCCGAGCCCGACCACGCGACCCTCGCCCAGGTCCTTGACGGCCAACAGCGGGTACTGGCCCGCACGCGCCAGGACGTCGGCGCCGTTGGCATCAGTGTATCGGCAGACCTCAGTGGGCGGCAGGGCCTCCCAGGGGATGCCGGTGGTCAGGTAGTGCTCGGCCTCGCTGCGCCAGGGATGCTCCGGCCGCGACAGGCTCTCCATCTTGCCCAGCGGCAGCGCCTGCCACAGCTCCTCCGAGCACCTGTTGGGGTTCGCCCAGACCAGGCCCGCCCCGGCGCGGACCTGGTCGAGGATCATCGCGACCACGTCATCGGGGTAGAGCTCCGCGCTCATACCCCCGACCAGAATCACATCGTAGGTGTTCTCCTCAAGCAACGCCCGCATGTTGTCCAGCGCCCAGTCCACGCTCACGTCGGCCATGAACATGCCGGAGGCCTTCCCGATGGCGTAGGCGGTGCTGATCGTCGGCGCGTCGTAGTCCATCTCCAGCCGTTGCGCCAGCTCGACCGTCTCGCGGCCGGTGAGCAGGTCATTGACGATCAGTGCGCGCAGCGGGCCGCCCGCCAGCGGCCTCGCCCACCTCACGTGGGGCGTGACGATCTCCTCGGAGGGATGGCGGTCCGCGGGGCCGGTGCCCTTGGCGGCGATCTTGTCGTCGAAGCGCTCGCCGACGCGCCCGATGCGCTCCTCGTTGGGCTCGATGGTAATCTGGCCGCTGCGCTCGCCCACCACGATCTCGTGGAACAGATCGGCGAGCGTCTCGCCACCCTCGCTGACCTCACCGGAGATGACCCAGGTCCCCGCCTGCGGCAGGCTGAGCGAGAACTGATGCTCGGTCGTCTGCCCGGGAGTGAGCTCGGCCGCCCAGGCTCCGACCTCGCGCGGCTCGCCGTCGGGCAGACGCCGCGCGGTCAGGCGGGCATCGACGGAGCGGGGCTCGGGGGCCGCGAGCTGAACCGTCAGCGGCAGCTCGCCCGGGGCATCCATCTGCTCGGGCGCATCGCCCAGGCCGATCACGACCCGCTCGCTCGCGCCGGCCACGCGCCCCATGTCGGAGAAGGGCAGCAGCCAGGCGGTGGTCTCCACCGCCGAACCGTTGGGGATCTCGCTGCTGCGGAAGGCCCACTCAAGGCCGGCCACGTCGCCGCCCATCCAGTTGTAGAAGAGCATCAGCGGGCCGAGCTCCGTCACCGCCGCGACGCCCGCCCCGCTCTCGGCCACGACCGCCGACCAGGCGCGCGCGGGGTCGTACCACCAGTACTCCCCACCGCCGCCGGCGCCGTAGGCGGCGGTCTTGACGCCTTCGGTGGTCGGAACGTAGTAGGTGTTGGGCTCCTGGGGCACGCCGAGCCGGTTGTGCCACCACAGCCCCACCCGCATGGCCCGCATCGCCTCCTGGCCGATGGCGAAGCGGTAGTCGGCCCGGATGGCGCTGGAGCCGGCGGCGATGCTGATGGTCTTCTCGAAGGTCATGCGCTCGCCCGGTCCGACCGTCCCCGGGCCGGTCATGGCGATGGCGACCCGCTCGGGGCTGCTGTCGATGGCGTAGCTGTAGGTCGCGGTCATCCACTGCCGGTACACGTCGGCGTTCGCGTAGTTCCAGATGCGATCGACGAACACGCCACCGTCGGTGCGCGAGGTCAGGTGGCGGTCGGCCGGCTTGTACTGCAGCAGGTCGATCCGCCCGCCGATGGTAGGACGCACGCGCAGCCGGAGGAACTGGTTCTCGACCACGATTGCCGGCTCGCCCAGCACGGTCGTCTCCTCGACCGTGCACTCGGCGCTCACAGGAACCGCGAGAGTGCCCGCCGCAACGGCCATCAGCCCGATCAGGAGTGCTCTGCGTGTCATCTCGTCTCAGTCCTCCCGCCCCAGAGGCAGCTTGATGTCCACGTCAATCACGGAACGGGCGCCGGAGTAGGCCTCGGTCCGGTAGCCCATCTTCGGCACCCGGATGAAGAACGCGTAGTCGTCGGGGTTCCAGCGCTGGACGCCGACCTGCCCGGCATCGTTGAACCACAGGTGCAGTTCGCCCCCTGGGCACTGCGCGAGGAAGGTGCGTAGATCGCCCTTGACATCGGCCAGCGAGTCGGCCCCGGGGTCGGCGCTGATCGTCCCGTGCAGCAGGTGCGAGGTGAAGTCGGCCCACCAGGGGCAGCCGTGTAGTGGCGCGGCGCGAGCGGCGATCACCAGGCTCGCGTGCCTCATCTGAAAGAAGCGCAGCCAGTCGAACTCGTAGCGCAGGTGGATGTGGCCGGTGGGGTGCACGGTCACCGTCTGGGTCAGGTGGTAGAGCGGCTCGCCGTCGGCGATCTCCTCCCGCACGCAGTCCCGCGAGATGACGGCCGTGCACGCGTCGCCGCGCGGCTGAGCCTCGAGCTTCTCAGGCGGCGGCCCCAGGCCGCCGCGCGAGGTCTCCCCCTGCACGGCGCGGATCGTCTCGCCGGTCTCGAACGAGACGGGGCTGGTGTAGAGGCCGATCAGCCAGATCTGCTCGGTGTCGCCGACCATGACCCGGCCGATCGCGCCGGTGCGGTCGATGCGCAGCGAGAACTCGTCGGTGCCGACGACGGCGGAGCCGTCGCCGTCCTCAAGCACGCGGACACCCTCAGCCTTCGCGTCGGCAACGGTCGCGGCGAGAGCGAACGCCAGCACAGGGACGATCCATAGCCGGAACACGAACTCACCTCACTGCATGGTGTTCGCGAGAGCCGGCGAGAATCCTGTGCCGCGTGCGGGTGACGCCGGACCGAGCGATGGGCGGCCGCCGACGGCTCTGCCGGCTCGCGTTCAGCCGATGATGACCGGCTCGCGGCCGGCGATCGAGTCCGCCTCGGCCATGACGATGCGCACGGACTGGCGCGCCGATTCGGGCGTCACGCGCTCGGGCGCCCGCCCCGCCTCCATGCACTCGACGAAGTAGGCCAGCTCGTTCTCGTAGCCCGTGCCCGGCTGGTACTCGGGCGCGTACGGCTCGCCCTCGAAGGGGAAGAACTGCAGCGGCGGGTCCTTGGCAAGGCTGAACTCGAGCAGCCCCTCGGTGCCGAGCACCTGGAAGCCCATCTCGAACGGGTAGCTGTCGGGCATGACCCAGCCGCCCTGCGCGGTGCAGACGAGGTCGTCGTAGATGTAGGTGGTGTCCACGTGGTCAACGGCGGCGCCCTCGCTCAAGATGTTCACGGCGTGCGCGCTGACCGCGTTGGGCATGCCGAAGGCCGAGATGATGAAGTCCACGTCGTGGATGTGAAGGTCCAGCAGCGCGCCGCCGGACAGCTCCGGGTCCAGCAGCCAGCCGTCGGAGGCCCAGCCCGGCGGTGGCGATTGCCGCACGAAGCGCGCGGCCCTGACCTCGCCCAGGCTCCCGTCGTCGATCATCGCCTGCAGCACTTCGTACTCGGGCCAGAAGCGGATGCACTGCGCGATGAAGAGCATGTTGCCGGTGCTCTCGGCGGCGGCGATCATCTCGGCGCACTGCGCCTCCGTGCGCGCCATCGGCTTCTCGCACACCACGTGGTTGCCGGCCTCCAGCGCGGCCACCGTCATCTCCGCGTGCAGGTGCGTAGGCGTGCAGATGTCCACGCAATCAAGCTCCCCGTCCTCGAGCATCTCGTCGAGGCAGACGTAGCGGACCTGCGCGCTCAGGTCCAGCTCCGTGGCCTCGCCGATGTTGCCGCCGATGCTGGGCGCGGTCTCGGCCACGCGCTCGGGTATCCTGTCGCAGACCGCGACGACCTCGACATCGTCCATCCCGTCGTAGATGGTGAAATGCTGCTGTCCCATGAACCCCAGGCCCACCAATCCGACCCGCACCATCGTCGGTCGCTCCTTTCAGTGGCTGCGCCACCGGTCGATCCGTGCGTCAGCTCTCACGGTATCCTTCGCAGCGCGCCGCCCGGCATCCTGCCGCCGCCTCAAATCGTTGGCTCGGGCGGCTCGGCGACCTCGCTCTCCGCGGGAAGCGCTGTGAACGGCTCGTTGGGATCCTCTCCGGCCCTGCGCTTCGCCTTCCACATCACCCGGAAGATGACCGCGCCGATCACCAACACCACGACCCACAGCACCACGTTGCTTCCAAGTAGGGCCGTCACGGCGCTCTCCTCCCCCTGGGAGGCGGCGTAGAGCCCCTCGGCCATCGTCTGCAGGTCCAGCACGATCTGCGTGCAGAGCAGCAGCCCGACCGTGGCGATGCTCACGAGCGCCACCGCGATCTGGCCGGCGCGATTGCGCAGGAAGGCGACGTTGGCGTAGAGCCTGGGATTACGTCTGGGCAACGTGATGACCGCGACGCTCACGAGCACGTATGTGAAGCAGAGGGCGATGACGATGACGTTGATCTCCTTGAAGAAGCCGTGGAGGTTGCAGCCGACCGCGATCAACGAGGCGACCAGCGCGGAGGCGGTCAGTGCCCAGTGCGGGGTTCGGAAGCGCCGGTTGACCGTCGCGAGGGCACGCGGGAAGACGCCGTCCTCGGCCCAGGCGAAGAAAAGCCGCGAGGTGGACAGCAGCATCGGTGGCAGGTCGCTGGCCAGTGCGATGGCCGCGGTGAGCGCCACGAAGACCGCCAGCCCGGCCGGCATGATGGCGCCCAGGATCTCGGGCACCGACAGGTCGGCGCCGGGAACGATGCGCGCCACCAGCTCCCACGGCACCGCGTGGTAGACGGCGGCGGAGAGCAGCACGTAGTAGCCGCAGATGATGGTCATCGACACCACGAACGCCTTGGGCAGCAAACGCGAGGGGTCCCGGCACTCGCCTCCGGCCTGGGAGACGGTCGCGAAGCCGATGTAGGCGAAGAAGAGCATGCTGGTGGCGCTGAGCAGCTCCAGGAGCCCGCCGGGCGCGGGCGCCGATGCCGCCGGCGTCCACTTGCCGGCATCCAGCACCATGCGGCTGCCCGTCTCGGCGGAGGTCACGAACCCGTAGAAGATCACCACGAGGCCGCCGGCGAGCATGAGGACCATCAGCACCAGCACGGTCCAGCCGTACTCGCGGATGCCGATGAGGTTGATGAACCAGAACAGCCAGATCATCGCCAGAGGCAGCCAGAGTGTTGCCGCGCTCGTCTCCAGCCACCCCGCCAGCCCGGCGAGCCCCCCATGCAGGGCGGCGGCCTTGAGCAGCGCCACATCCATATACGCGATCACGCCACAGGCCGCCGCCAGCCCGAACCACTTGCTGAAGGTGGCGATGAAGCCCACCAGGGGGTGCAGCCCGCGGGAGATGTAGACGTAGTCGCCGCCGGCGCGGGGCATCGCCGAGGCGAGCACGCCATAGGAGAGCGCCGCGAAGAGCGCCGGGACGACGCCCAGCGCAAAGGCCCACGGCACGAGCCCGCCGATGCCGGGCACATTCTCCTGGATCTCCACCGTGAGGACGTTGATCCCCCCACCGATCACGGTGCACACCGCGGTCGCCACCAGTGCGACCAGTGTCAGATCCCGCCGCAGCCGGGCGCGACCGCCCTGATCCGCCCCTTCGGTGATGGCGTCGCCCGTCGCCATGGGCGCTTCACCTCGCACGCACGGAGCTCCGCATCTGCTGCCTCGACCGAGCGCTGTCTCCTTCTAAGAACGCGCCCCGGGGACCTGCCCGCACACATCCCGATGCGATCACATCGGTCGTCTCGCCCACGCTGTGCTGCGGTGCAGCCGCGCGGCGCCGGCATGCTTCGCGTGCGGTCGGGCTCCGGCTACTGCGGGAAGATCGGCGGGACGCCCTCGGCGCGGGCGCACAGATCCGCCCGCTCGTCATCGCTCAGCGGGCGGGAGCGCAGGCCGACCTCGATCGCGAGCATCCGCAGCTCCACCAAGGCGGGCGAGACCGCCGCAACAACCGGCTGGTCCAGCGTGTAGCCCAGCGACAGCCGCGCGAGCTTCGCGGCCTCCTGCGCCTCACATCGGCAGCAGCCACGGGGCGAAGTTCCAGGTGTGCAGCAGGTTCATGGCCGCCCGATCGACCTCCGGCGTCTGTGGCAGCAGCGCGAGCGCGTCGAGGCTCGCGCCCGCGTGCGCGCCGATCTCGATCTCGTGCTCACCGGCGGTCAGCTCGACCTCAGGGATGCGGTACCACGCCCAGTGCTCGTACTGCTCGCCGTAGTGCGCGAACATCTTGGTGCTGGCGTGGCCCGTGCTCTCCCAGTCGGTGAAGCCGATCATGGCCGCCGCGCGCAGCTCACGCTCCTCGCCATCGACCCTGAGCACCATGCGGGTGCTGGAGCCCTCCTCCCACCGCGCGCGCAGCCAGAGGGCGTAGCCGCCCTCGGCGGGCGCGTCGGCGGCGAAGCGCAGGGAGGCGTCGCCGCCGAGTGCCACGCACGCGCCCGCGCTCTGCGCCGGCTCTGGCATCACCCGCGCCTCACCGCTCAGGTCGCCATCCTCCGCCTCGGCGACCAGCGCGGCGTCGGCGATAAGCACCTGCGCCGGGATGCGGCGCTCCTGATCCCCCTCGCGCAGCACGACCTCGAAGGGCGCGATCTCGCTCGCGGGGCCTGCGGGGCGCAGCGCGAAGCTCACGGAGGTCGGGGCGCCGTCGGTGCTCGCCCGCACGCGGTCGGGTCCCACGAGCCAGTCGTCCGGCAGGCCCGCCAGCGCGACCTCGCCCTCGAAGGCCCGCCCCTGCAGCGTGACCTCCACCGGCAGCTCCTCGGCGGGGCGGGCGATGTACAGGTTGCGGTGATTCTCGTCATCCATCAAGTAGAAGCTCAGGGCATTGAGCGAGACCCCCAGGTCGGTCCGGTGGCGCTCGATCCAGCTAAGCTCCGCGTCCACCGGTTCGGTGACCGGCCCGGCCACGAACTCCATGCGGTTCTCGCCGGCCTTCAGCGCTCCCGGCAGCGAGAGCGGCGAGACGACGAGCACGGAGCGCACTTGCAGGTCCGAGACCCTCGCGCCCGAACCCGCCGGAAGCTCCACGCGCAGCCAGTAGTTGTAGCGCGACATCACCTGCGGCGTCAGGTCCAGGTCTATCTCGCCCGCTCCATCATCGCCGCGCCATAGCTCGGCCCAGGTCTCCCCATCGTCCCATGACAGGGAGATCGACACCTCGCCATCGTGGTGTCCGGTAACGCGCGCGGCGGCGAGGACGTAGGGCAGGAGGAGGCGGTAGGTCAGGCTCGCGGTCTGCGCCTCGTCCTGCGGGCGCAGCACCGCGCCCTCCACCGCGAGGTTCTGCAGGGCCGCCGCGTCACCCCCCGCGGTCGGCTCGTAGACGAGCGCCCCGTTGCCGTAAAGGGGCGGGATCCTGGCCGGGTGGATTGGCTCGCGCTCTCCACTCAGCGCCATCCAGAGGCCCTCGTTGTGCCATCCGAAGCTCAGTCGCTCGCCGGTCCGGAGAGGGACGTCGATGCGATGCGGCACCCGGGCGCTGCCGTAGCGGGCGGAGCTGACGCGGCCGGGGATCCAGGCGTTGATGGTCCCCTCCTGGCGGATCTTCAGCCACGGGTCCTCGCCCAGGCGCCGCAGGCTGATGACCGTCTCGTTGTCGCGGTCGAGCCAGTACTGGCGGGGCGAGAGGTCGAAGAGGCGCAGGCTGCCGTCGTAGAAGCCCTGCTCGAACTGGTGATGGGTGCCTGGGGCGTCATTGCTGGAGATGCCGCCGGCCAGGAAGAGCTTGCGCAGCGTGTGGTTGAGCGGCCCACACTGGTCGAAGGGGTAGATGTTCAGCGCGCGGATGAGCGTGTAGGAGATGCGGTCGCGATGCACCTGCCGGTAGTCTTCGCAGTAGTGTGCGTCGTAGTAGTTGCTGACCTTCAGCGCGTAGCGGAAGATCTCCAGCGCGCGCTCGGCGTCGCTCTCGGCGCCGGGGGCCAGCGTGCGGTGCAGGTCCTCCCACGAGAAGGGCACGACCGCGTCGTTGGCGCGCCAGCGCGGGATGAAGGTCGTGCCTTCCCCGGCGCCATCGGCGCGGGCAAAGCGTGACCAGAGCATGATCGGGTCGAGGTCGCCGCCCACCTCAATTGTGAAGGGCTCCGCCTCGCCGGCCACCGTGCGCCGGACGCTGCGCCGCCGCAGCTCGACGAAGCGCGGGTCGGGCATCTCCCGCAGCGGCCGCTCCACCTGCAGCACGCTGTGAGCGCGGTTGCGCTCGTAGAGGGCCTCGGGCGCGTGTGGGGCAATGGCGACCATCCGCCGCTCGACCTCGCCATCGCGGTTGACCTCCAGCGGCACGGCCTCCTCGCGAGGATGCAGCTCGCAGACGAAGTAGCCCTCCACGAAGCGGTCGTCGCCGGCGTGGGTGCCGTGCTTCTCGTGGTCGAGGTGGAAGAGCGCGCGGGTGGCCTCGTCCACCACGAACTCGCTGCTCGGCGGCTCGAACTCGCCGGTGTAGCGCACGACGTCCGAGACACGGAACTCGTCGATGGCCGCCTCGGCCGAGCCGTCGGGCCGCCAGCGGCTGTCGCCCCCGATGAAGGCCTGCATGGGGATGGAGCGGCGGTCATCGTCCACGATCCCCCGGCCCAGCGTCAGGCTCGCATCCTGGGGGTCCATCGTGGATGGCCAGGGCTCATCACCGGGTCCCTCGGCGGCGACGAGGCGGCCATTCAGAAAGAGCTGCAGGTGCGCGGCGGGCAGGTCCCAGGTGGCGGCGACATGGTGCCAGCGCTCCGCCTGCATCTGCACCGGCCCCCGCACGGTGTGATACTTCCGGTCGCTGTCGGCGATGCTGAACTCCAGCGCGGCCTCGTCGCCGCCGACCACGCGAAGCTGCGACTGGGTTTTGTGCATGTAGGCCTTGGCGTAGAAAAGCGGGTGGTTGCCCTCGTCCGCCGAGGACCAGTGCGGTCGGACCCACATCTCGAGCGTGCCGCGTTGCGGGCCCCAATGCACGGAGCGCGGGTCGGGGTTGAAGCTGCCGGAGGTGAGTGTGCCCTCGGAGCCCCCGTTGAAGACCAGGCGGCGATCGGCGACGAAGTCCACGGCGGTGTTGACAGGCGCCCCGTCCAGCGCGCCCTCGACGAAGCAGGCGTGGCTTGCGCCCGGCCACGGCCACCTCTCGCCGGGCCGCAGCGCGATGCGGTCGAGCCACGTCGTGTACTCCGCCTCCTCCGGCCCCGGCACGCGACCATCGAAGGAGTCGCGCGCATAGAGCCGCAGGCGCACGATAGCCTCCACGGTGGCGGCCTCGGGGTTGATGCGGCCACGCTCCGAGAACTGCACGAGCTGGCCCTCGGCCATCTCGACGGTGAGCCAGCGCGGCTGCACGACGTACTCCGGGATGAGCGAACCGTCGGCGCGGCGCTGCACGAGCTGCACGGTGACCGGTGTCCCGTACGTGCCCCGCTCGGGGTAGAGGTCGCACTCGAACAGGGCCTCCCGGCCCGCGAAGGCGGCGACGTCGATGCTCTGCGAGACGGCGACCTCGCGCGGTAGCTCCGGGTCGGTGTCGCCGTCCACGTGCAGGCGCAGTGAACGCTCGCCGGAGGTGTGCTCGCAGCGCCCCAGGGACGCGAGCTCCGCCACGGAGACCTCCCAGCCCGCCGGCAGCCCGGCCTCGGCCCGCTCGAAGCCGCCGTTGGCGACCAGGTTCTCCGGAGCGACGCCGCCGCGGTACTCGGGGGGCGGGGCGATGCCGCGGTCCACCGTCTCGAAGTAGACGTGGTAGGCGCCCGGCTCGCCCTCCCGCGCCCGCGCCGTCCAGGCGAGGTACGCCCGCTCGCGGCGCCTGCGCGGGTCCCACTCGGTGCGCATGGCGAAGGGCACCGGGGTGCCGCCGTCCTCGCCCGGCGCGACGACGCGCACCGAGCCGGGGTCGAACTCCCCCTCGATGCCCGCGCGGTCGAGCAGCAGCGGGAGGTCGAGCGCGGCTTCGACGGGGATGTCCCCGTCGCAGCGCCAGGGCGAGGGCCGGGTGACGGTGGTCCGATAGCGCCAGCCCGGATTCCACCAGGCGGCGTGGACGTCGCTGAGGCAGACGAGCAGTGCGCACAGCATGAGCGCGGCGGCGTGGCCTGACATCGCGTGGCCTCCTCGTGGGCGGCGCTGGCACGCGCCGGGTATTCGCCGGCGCCGGCCGGTGGGCCTGCCGCTGCCACGCGGGCTCCGTACGCGGAGGTCTCCGGGGCCTCACCGCCGAAGTCCCACGCTACCCGTTCAGGCCGCGACAGACCATCCGAGAGAAGGGGAAGCCATGTTCGCGGACGCGACCGAGGCCCTTGACTTCGTGGCCTCCGAGGACGTTGAGATGATTGACCTGAGGACGATTGACCTAACCGGTCGCCGGCGCCACGTGACACTGCCCGCCCGGCACCTCACAGCCGAGTCGCTCCGCTTCGGCACCGGCATCGACACCTCGAGCTACGTCGGCTACAAGACCGTCGAGCGCGGCGACATGCGCGTGGTGCCCGACGTGAGCACGGGGATGATCGACCCGTTCTGCGAGAGCAAGACGCTCAGCTTCATCTGCGACATCGTCGAGCCCATCAGCGGAGAGGCCTATCCGCGCGACCCTCGCGGCGTCGCCAGGCGCGCCGAGCGCCACTTCGCCGACGTGGTCGAGCTCGGACATCCGGTCTTCTCGCCCGAGATGGAGTTCTACGTCTTCTCGCGCGCCCGGTACCGGTCCGAGATGAACAGCGCCGGCTACGACGTGGACTCGGTTGAGGCGCTGTGGAGCCGCGCCGATGAGGAGGAGCCCCAGCTCGGCCAGCAGATCCCGATGCACGGCGGCTATCATGCAGCCCCGCCGCGCGACCGGCTGAATGACCTGCGCTCACGCATGCTCAAGGCCATCCAGGACGCGGGGATTCCCGTGCACTACCACCATCACGAGGTCGGCGCGCCGGGGCAGGTGGAGATAGAGGTCGGCTTCGGGCCGCTGCTGCAGATGGCCGACGCGGTCATGACGATGAAGTACCTGATCACCAACATCGCGTTCCAGGCCGGCATGTCCGCGACGTTCATGCCCAAGCCCATGTTCGGCGAGGCGGGCAACGGCATGCACGTGCACCAGTACGTGACCCACGAGGACAGGTCGCTCTTCTGGGACGCCGATGGTGACTACGCGAAGCTCAGCGAGATGGCCCTGCACTGGATCGGCGGGCTCCTCACCCACGCGGCGGCCCTGCTGGCGCTGTGCAGCCCGAGCACGAACTCGTACCGGCGGCTCGTTCCCGGCTACGAGGCGCCCGTGAGCGCCTTCTTCGGCCTCTCCAACCGCACCGCGGCGATTCGCGTACCGGCCTACGCGGTCAATGAGCGGGAGAACCGCATGGAGTTCCGGCCGCCCGACGCCACCTGCAACCCCTATCTGTGCCTCGCGGCCATGACCATGGCCGGCCTGGACGGGATCGGACGCCAGATCCTGCCCGCAGAGCATGACTTCGGGCCATTCGAGCAGGACATCGTGAAGATGTCGCCGGAGGATCGGGCTCGCGTCACGCAGCTACCCACCTCGCTCGCCGACGCTCTCGACGCCCTGGAGGCCGACCACGACTTCCTGCTGGAGGGCGGCGTCTTCTCCGAGGACCTGATCGAGGCGTGGCTCGAGCTCAAGCGGGAGGAGGTCGCGACCGTCAACCTGCGGCCGCATCCGCACGAGTACGTCCTCTACTACGACCTCTGACCGCTGGCCGGCACCACCGGCGCGTTAGCGGGCCCGCCCTGTCATCGGGCGGGCCCGAATCCGTCTTGACACCGTTGCGGCGGCGGCTATAATGTGTCTGACCGGCAGTCGGCTACCGACTGCCGGTACGAGTGTGCATCCAACAGCAGATGGGCGCGGAAGACGGGGCCGCTTCGCATATCCCGGCGTCGGAGTCCGGCTCCGCGTGTCCCATCGCCGGGTCAGGAAGCCCCGCAATCGGGTAAGCGCATGAGCACCAACCGGACTCTCCCCTTCAAGGACATCGGTGGCTGCTCCATCGTGGGGATGATGGACGAGAGCGGCTGCCGCTTCAGCGGTGCCGAAGCGATCCGCGCCATCGCCAACATGCGCGAGCGCTCGAACGGGCTCGGCGGCGGGTTCGCGGCTTACGGCATCTACCCCGAGCGCGCCGAGCAGTACGCCTTCCACCTGATGTTCGACGCTCCGCGGGCGCAGGCCGACGCCGAGGCGCTGCTGGAGGAGCGCTGCATCGTCCATCACGCCGAGCCCATCCCCACCAGGCCCCACGAGGCCATCACCGGGGAGCCGATCCTGCACCGCTACTTCATCAACATCGAGCCGGATCGGGGCCGCCCCGAGCTCAGCGAGGACGACCTGGTCGTGGAGCTGCACATGGAGATCAACTCCGCGGTGGAGGACGCCTTCGTGTTCTCGGCCGGCAGGGACATGGGCGTGTTCAAGGGCGTCGGCTACCCCGAAGACCTGGGCGAGTTCTATCGCCTGGAGGAGTACGAAGGCTACACCTGGATCGCGCACGGCCGCTTCCCGACGAACACCACCGGCTGGTGGGGCGGCGCACACCCGTTCTCGGTCCTGGACTGGGCACTCGTGCACAACGGCGAGATCTCCTCCTACGGCATCAACAAGCGCTATCTGAGCGACTTCGGCTACGAGTGCACGCTGCAGACCGACACGGAGGTCATCGCCTACCTCTTCGATCTGCTGATCCGCAAGCACGGCCTGCCCCTGGAGGCGGCGTTCATGGCGATGGCGCCACCGTTCTGGGAGGAGATCGAGCGGATGCCGGCCCGGCAGCAGGCCGAGGCGCGGTCCATCCGCACCGTCTTTGGCGGCGCGCTGCTCAACGGCCCCTTCGCGGTCGTGGTCGGCAGCACAGGGCGGATGATCGGCTTCTCCGACCGCATCAAGCTCCGACCCCAGGTCGCCGCCCGCAAAGGCGACATGCTCTACATCGCCTCCGAGGAGGCGGGCATCCGCGTCGTCTGCCCCGATCCGGAGATCGTCTGGCATCCTGATGGCGGCGAGCCGGTGATCGGCGAGCTGCGAGCGGGCGTGACGGTGGCGTAGCCGGGTCGAGGCGCGGCCATATTGCTCCACGGACCGGGCGCTCCGCACGACAACGACGAACGACACACCTGAGCGTGTGTCTGACGGGAGCTGTCGGCATTGCCCAGCTGGCTGGTCCAACCCGACTTCATCGTGAAGCGCGACCTCGAACGCTGCATCCAGTGCCAGGTCTGCGTGCGCCAGTGTGCCAACGACTGCCACCAGTTCGACCCGGAGCTGATGGAGGTCTTCACGGACTCCACCAACTGCGTCGGCTGCCACCGCTGCGCCTCGCTGTGCCCGACCGGCGCCATCTCCATCCGCGAGGTGGAGCTGGACTTCCGCCCGAACGCGAACTGGACGGATGACGCGATCCGCAACATCTACAGGCAGGCCGAGCAGGGCGGCGTGCTGCTCACAGGCATGGGCAATCCCGAGGCGCCGCCGGTCTACTGGGACCGCATGCTGCTGAACGCCTCGCAGGTGACCAACCCCTCGATCGACCCTCTTCGCGAGCCGATGGAGCTGCTCACCTTCGTGGGACGCAAGCCCCGGACGCTCGACTTCACCGGCGGCGAGGAGCCGGCGCTGGAGACCGAGATCGCCCCCCAGCTCGAGCTGCACGTGCCGGTGATGTTCTCGGCCATGTCCTACGGGTCGATCAGCTACAACGCCTCGGAGGCGCTGGCGCGGGCGGCGCATGACGTGGGCACCTACGCCAACACCGGTGAGGGGGGACTGCACGAGAACCTGCGCCGGTACGGCGAGAGCATGATCGTGCAGGTGGCCTCGGGGCGGTTCGGTGTGGACGTGGACTACCTCAACGCCGCCGCGGCGGTCGAGATCAAGATCGGCCAGGGGGCCAAGCCGGGGATCGGCGGTCACCTGCCCGGCGAGAAGGTCTCCGCCGACATCTCGGCCACGCGCATGATCCCGGAAGGGACGGACGCGCTCTCGCCCGCCCCGCACCACGACATCTACTCGATCGAGGACCTGCGCCAGCTCATCTACGCCATCAAGGAGGCGACGCGCTACCGCAAGCCGGTGGGGGTGAAGATCGCCGCCGTGCATCATGTGGCGGCCATCGCCTCGGGGTGCGTGCGCGCGGGCGCGGACTTCGTGGCCATCGACGGCTACCGGGGCGGCACCGGCGCGGCCCCGACGATGATCCGCAACAACGTCGGCATCCCCATCGAGTTCGCGCTCGCGGCCGTGGACAGCCGGCTGCGCGAGGAGGGTATCCGGCAGGAGGCGTCGCTGGTGGTCGCGGGCAGCTTTCGCTGCGCCGCCGACGTCGCCAAGGCCATCGCGCTGGGCGCCGACGCGGTCTACATCGGCACCGCCGCGCTGGTCGCCATGGGCTGCCACCTGTGCCAGAAGTGCTACACGGGCAAGTGCAACTGGGGCATCGCCACCCAGGACCCCTACCTCACGCGCCGCCTCAACCCCAACATCGCCACCCGCCGGCTCGTCAACCTGCTGGAGAGCTGGGGGCATGAGATCAAGGAGATCATGGGGGGGATGGGCATCAACGCAATCGAGAGCCTGCGCGGCAACCGTGACCACCTCCGCGGCGTAGGGCTGACCGACCGCGAGCTGTCGATACTCGGCATCAGCGCCGCAGGGGAGTAACGCATGAAGCGCATCAGGATCATCGAGGACTACTGCATGGGCTGCGGACTGTGCGAGGTGCACTGCCTGGTCCAGCACTCCCGGTCGAAGAGGATCATCACAGCCTATCGCGAGGAGCGCAACAGCATCATCCCCGGCATCCAGGTCGAGCGCAGCGGCTACCACTCCTTCGCCGTGCAGTGCCGGCACTGCGAGGATGCGCCCTGCATTGAGGCCTGCATGACGGGGGCGATGTACCGCGACCCGGAGACCGGCGCGGTGCTCTGCGACACCGACCGCTGCGTGGGCTGCTGGATGTGCATCATGGTCTGCCCGGTCGGGGCCATCGCGCGGGGCGCCGACGGCAAGGTCGTCTCCAAGTGCGACCTGTGCATCGGCGAGGACGTCCCGGTTTGCGTCGAGAACTGCCCCAACGAGGCGCTGGTGCTGGAGGATGACGATGAGTGACGCGAAGTACCTGATCGTCGGCAACTCCGTCGCCGCGATCGCGGCCGTCGATGGCATCCGCGAGGTCGATGCCGACGGCTCCCTCACCCTGATCGCGCGGGAGCCGCACCACACCTACTCGCGGCCACTCATCACCTACCTGCTGGGCGGCCGGGTCGATGAGGAGCAGATGCTCTACCGCCCGCGGGACTGGTACGAGAAGGCGAAGGTCAACGCCCTGCTCGGGACCGAGGTCACCGCCGTCCACCCGGACGATCACCTGGTCGAGACCGCGGACGGGCGGACCATCGGCTACGGCAGGCTCCTCATCGCCGTCGGCGGCACGCCCATCGTCCCCCGCGACGTCGAGGGGACCGACGCCGAGGGCGTCTTCACCTTCACCACCTGGGACGACGCCAGGGCCATCGCGGACTACATCGAGGAGCGCGGCGTGCGTTCCGCGGTCATCGTGGGGGGCGGGCTGATCGGCCTCAAGTCCGTCGAGGCGCTGATCGAGCTGGGCATCGAGACGACGGTCGTTGAGCTGGCCGACCGCATGCTGAGCGCCACCTTCGACCGCACCGCTTCGGAGCTGGCGCAGAGACGGCTCGCCGATGCGGGCGTCGGGGTGCTGTGCGACACCACCACCACCGAGATCCTGGCGCAAGACGGCCGCGTGGTGGCGGTGAGGCTGACCGGCGGCGAGACCCTGCCCTGCGACCTGGTCATCTTCGCCATCGGCGTGCTTCCCTCGACCTCTCTCGTGGCGGGCACCGATATCCGCCTCGATCGGGGCATTCTCGTGGACGATCACATGCGCACCAGCGCCGAGGACGTCTACGCCGCGGGCGACGTGGCCCAGGCGACCGAGCTGATCGGCGGCGAGAAGCGCTGCATCGCGATCTTCCCCAACGCCTACCGCCAGGGCGCCATCGCCGGCCGGAACATGGCGGGGGCGGAGCGGACCTGGGACGGCGGGCTGGTCATGAACTCGGTCACGGTTGTGGACCGGCCCACCATCTCCGTGGGCGTCACCGAGGCGTCCGGCGACGGCCATGAGGAGCTCATCGACCTCGACGAGGCCGCCTACAGGTACCGCAAGATCGTGCTGCACGGCGACCGGATCGTGGGTGCCGTGTTCGTCGGCGACATCGAGCGCGCGGGCATTATCACCGGACTGATCCGCGAGCGGCTCGACGTCTCGGCCATCCGGGACTTGCTGCTCACCGACGAGTTCGGGCTCATCTCGCTTCCTGCCGACTACCGGAGCCACGTGATCTCGGGAACGGGAGCGAGTCGATGAGGATCGACGCAGCCGGCCTGCACTACAGGGAGCTCAACGAGCGCATCAACGCCGCCGTCGCGGAGGGCGAGACGCAGTTCACACTCGACAACGTGCTCGGCCAGCGCTACATCGGCGCGGGCCTGGGAGAGGGCGTGTGTATCCGGATCAACGGCGTGCCGGGCAATGACCTCGCGGCCTTCATGAACGGCGCCGAGATCGTCTGCTCCTCGAACGCCCAGGACGGGGTCGCCAACACCATGAACGCGGGCAGAATCGTGATCCACGGCGACGCCGGCGACATCCTCGGGCACTCCATGCGCGGCGGCGCCATCCTCGTCGAGGGCCTGGTCGGGTACCGCTGCGGCATCCACTGCAAGGCCTACGGGGACAAGCTGCCCGTCATGGTCGTGGGGACGACCGCCGGCGACTACCTCGGCGAGTACATGGCCGGCGGGGTCATCGTGGTGCTCAACCGCGGTGACACGAGCGACTCACCGGTGGGGCGCTACTGCGGCACGGGGATGCACGGCGGCGTGATGTTCGTGCGCGGCGAGATCGAGGACCATCAGCTCGGCGCGGAGGTGGCCATCGAGCAGGTCGCAGAGCAGGACTGGGAGCTCCTGGAGGCGATCATCCAGGAGTACTGCATCGCCTTCGACCTCGATCCCGGCCACTTCTTCCCGGATCAGTTCACGAAGCTCTGCCCATGGAGCCGCCGGCCCTACGGGAAGCTGTACGCGTACTGACGCCGGCGTCGACACGGCTCGGCCAAACGACTACGGCAGACGGCGCACGGGCCTGGGCCCGTGCCACGGACCCGGCCCGGCCCATCCCCCCGGACGGCGCGCCCTGCCTATCCGTCCCGCCCACCGCGCCTATTGCGCAATATGATGTACAATCGGGCGGCGACGGCAGACGGCCCACGAGCGAGGCGCCCGTGGCACGGAACGGGTGTGGGACGCGCACTCAACGGCAACGAAGGGCGCGGCACGGGTCCGCGCCCTACAGCACGGCAACGGGCAACGTCCGGTGCCGCTACCCCCGGTCGCTCAGCACCTGCTCCTCGTAGCGCCGGACCTCGGCGAGCCACGCCAGGCCGGTTGGGGCGTCGGCGCGCTCGCAGAGCTCATCCCACACCGCGCCGAAGGGCAGCTCGGCCCGCAGCTCCTGGAGCGCCAGCTTCGCGTGGCCGTTGCCGGCGTACTCCGCCTGCACGGACGGCTCGTGCGGCTCGAGCATCGCCCACAGCAGCGCCTTGCGCAGCGAGCGCTCGCCGATGACCCACGCCGCCACGCGGTTGATTGAGGCATCGAAGAAGTCCGTGGCCCAGAGGATGTCGTCGAAGTGGCCGCTGCGCACCGCCTCGTCGCAGACCGCACACAGGTCGTCGTTGAAGCGCGCCACGTGGTCGCTGTCCCAGCGCACACCGCGCGAGACATGCAGCAGGATCGGGCGCACGAAGGGCAGCGCCGCGGAGATCTTATCGGCGACCCCCTCGGTCGGGTGGTAGTGCCCCATGTCGAAGCACACGCCGCAGCCGCGGCTCGCCGCGTAGCCCAGGTAGAACTCGTGTGAGCCAACCGTGTAGTCCTCGACGCCGATGCCGAAGAGCTTGCTCTCGACCGTGTCCGTGATGGCGGGCATGTCCTCGGCCAGCACCTCGTCCAGCGCCTCGACCAGGCGCGCGCGCGGGCCCATGCGGTCAACCGTCGCGTCCTTGCGGCCGTCCGGGATCCAGATGTTGCACACGCACGGCCCGAGCCGCTCGCCTATCTCCTCGGCAATCTCGCGGCAGGCGATGCAGTGCTCGATCCAGAACCGCTGCACCCCATCGTCGCTGGAGCTGAGGGTCATGCCGTCACGCACCATCGGGTGCGCGAAGCAGGTGGGGTTGAAGTCAAGCCCCCAGCCGTTGCCGTCGCACCAGTCGATCCAGGTCTCGAAGTGCTCGGGCTGGAGCGCATCGCGATCGACGACCTCGCCGCCCGTCTCGGCGTACATGGCGTGGAGGTTGAAGCGCAGGTCGCCGGGTATCAGGGTCGCGGCTTTCTCGAAGTCGGCACGGATCTCACCGCCGCTGCGGGCGCGCCCCGGGTAATCGCCGGTGGCCTGGATGCCGCCGGCGTCCAGCGCCTCCTCGTGCACCTCGAGCCCGACGACGTCGTCCGCCTGCCAGCAGTGCACGGACAGGGGAGTGCCCAGCGCGCGCTCGATGGCGGCGTCGGTGTCCACGCCGAGCTCGGCGTAGCGGTCGCGCGCGTCCTGATACGGCATCCGGCCATGGCCCTCAAGCCCGCTTGTGAGCAGATCGTCCAGCATCATCGCCGACCACCTCGCTTGCGTGCTATGTGCGCCGGTCTCTTCGACAACCTGCGGGCGAGGCCCTTCGGCGAGGCACGGCGAACGCCCCGCCGGCGCTCCCGCCGTTAGTCGTGCACTCGGAACCCGAAACGCGGAACTTCCGGACTTGCGCGCGGCCGAGACTACGTCAATGATTGCGGAGGGCTATGCGCCGATGCAGGTCATCCAGAGCGCCCGGCAGAGCGTGGCGGATGGCGCGACGCGCTGAGCGAGGCGCGTGGTCGATTGCCACGCATCGATGCGGTCTCGCCGGGGGCCCGGTTCAGGGCTGCACACGCGCGACGCGGAAGCCGGTGTCAAAGTTGCGGTAGGTCGGGTGGTGGTGACTGGCCGGGTAGGCGAAGAGGTCGCGGGCGGAGTGGTAGAAGCTGCCTCCGCGCAGGACCCGGTAGCCGGTCTCGTTCTGATAGCCCTCGGGATCGATCTTCACCGGCTCCGAGCGCTGCGGCCGCCAGTACCAGTACTCGTACGTGTCGCGGCACCACTCGAGGACGTTGCCGGCCATGTCGAAGAGACCGAGGTCGTTGGCCGGCTTCGTACCGACCGGGTGGGGCCACGGCTCACCGGCCTCCACCGTGCTGCCGTGCAGCCATGCGAGATCCGATGCCTGTTCCTGCTCGAACCAGAGACCGGTCTCGCTGTCGCCTCCGGCGCGGCAGGCCAGCTCCCACTGCGCCTCGGTAGGCAGGCGGTATTCCGCGTCACCGGCGGCGGAGAGCCGGGCGCAGAACTCGACGGCGTCATGCCAGCTCACGTACGTGGCCGGCGCGCCGTCGGCCTCGCCCGCCCAGACCTCGCCCTCCCAGGGCCGAGTGCCCATCACGGACTCCCACTGGCCCCGAGTGACCTCGGTCGCGGAGATCGCGTAGGGCTTCGTGATGCGGGCGACGATCCCGTCGCGAGTGAACTCACCCGGTGGGATCTCGATCATCTCAAGCCCCACGTAGGCCGCCACGTCCTGCCCCGAGGCGGCGACCGTCCGTGCGAAGGCCTGCCGATCTTCCGGCCTGTACTCGGGCGGCTCGGGATCGCGGCGCGCTGAGCCGAAGCGCAGATCGTCGTTGCCCGCCTGCACCTGCGGGTCGGTCTGCTCGGGTGGCTCTCCTGTGTCGGCCACGGCCGGGTCGGTTCCGTTGAGGTACTCCTCGACGTTCGTGTAGCCGTCACCGTCGAGATCCGCCGGGCCGTCGGATGGATCATCGGGCGCCAGGTCGTGATCCGTCTCCCAGGCGTCGGGCATCGCGTCGTGGTCGCTGTCGGCGGGCGGCTCCTCGGACCGGTAGTCGGGCCAGCCGCCGACCTGGCGCTGGCTGTCGATGATATGCCCCGTCCCGCTCAGCACCTCCCGGACGACACGGTCATCGACAACGTCGCGGACCGGACGTGTCGCGCCCGCGTAGGCCGGCACCAGGTCGCGAATCTCCGATGCGGCGTGCACCCTCAGATCCGACGGCTCGAAGGCCGGGGTCTGCGAGAGCGCCGCGCCGCCCGTGCGGTCCTTCTCTCCGGGCACGGGCAGCTCGCCACCGTCGGGCCAGCGGACTCCCACGTTGCCCTGCAGGTAAACGGAGCCGGGTGGCAGATGATCGGCGATCCAGACGGCGCTGTCGTTGCTGTCGGGGCCCTGGAGGTAGTAGTTGGAGACGATGTTGGCGGCGAAGTCGCCCTCGTAGTTGCCGATGTGCGTGCCGACGCTGTCCCAGTCATAGACGAGGTTGTTGACGATCTCGATCTCGTTGTCCTTGGAGACCAGCGGATTCCGGCGCGCGTTGTGGGCCAGCAGGTTGTGATGCACGGAGAGCCGGCGGGTGTCGGGGCCCGTCAGGATTCCCTTGCTGTGCGGCCCCTTCGGGTGGATGCTGTCGTCGAGCGCCTCGCTGATGATGCACCACTGGACGGTGATGTCGTGGCAGGGATACCAGGTGCAAAGGGTCTCGTCTATCGCCCAGCTCAGTGAGCAGTGGTCGATCACGATGTTGTGGGGCTGCTCGGGCGCACTCTCGATGCCGATGCCATCGCGATTGCCGGGCCATCCGCCCGTGGGATGGTCGCCCACGCGGACGCGTAGATGGCGGATCACGACGTCATGGGTGCCGACGCGCAGCGAGCCGTTGACCAGGCAGATGCCATCACCCGGCGCGGTCTGTCCCGCGATGGTGATGAACGGCTGGCTGATCGAGAGGTTGCCCCGCAGGTCGATGGCGCCCGCGACGCGGAAGACGACGATGCGCGGGCCTTCGGCCTTCACGGCCTCGGCGAAGCTGCCCGGCCCGTCGCGGTCGAGCGTAGTCACCTCGATGATGCGCCCGCCGCGCCCCCCCGGCGTATCCGCGCCAAAGCCCTCCGCGCCTGGGAAGGCGGGCAGGGCCATCGCGGCAGTTGCTGCGAGCGTCGCGAGGATCGCCGCAGCCGCCATCGTTCGCACGCCGTGTCGCTTCGTCATGGTTGGGCCTCCCGATCGCTACTGCAGGATCAGCCAGCCGCGCGACTCGAGGTCACCGTTCGCCGCGAAGGTCGGGAACCAGTTGGAGATATCCAGGTACTTCCGCTCGCCGATCACGTTGCGCACGAAGTTCATCTTCAGCAGCTTCGTGTCCGGTGCCTCGAAGCCGACGGCCGCGAGAGGGACGGAGAACTCGACCGTCCAGCCCTCGCCCGGCGTCCGCATAGCGGCCGCTTCGACCTCCGCGTTCCACTCCGCGTCCTTCTGCCACATGTCGAAGATGTTCGGCCGCGGCTCAGTGTTGAGGATCACCTGGAAGTAATCGGCCCGGTCGGTGGCGGTCGGCTCGTTCAGCAGCAGCTCGATCGAATCGTCGGTCCAGACGCGCCCGTCGCGGCCGCTGGAGGTCACGTAGTAGTCCTCCTTCTCCTGCAGGCAGCGCGCGGCCACGTAGAGCCGCTCACCGTCGTGCAGCAGTCGGAAGGTCGTCTCGAACTGCGCCGGCGTGCCCTTCTGCAGCACGAAGAAGCTGCCGTAGACCGGCACCGGCTCGCCCCCGACGCTGTCCCAGACAGCGTCCGACAGGTCGCCGTCGATGGTGGGTGCCGTGTCGGTGCGCAGTGCTATGGCGACGCGCCCGGCGGAGAACGACACGTCGTTCAGGAGCGCCCTCTCGCCCGGCGAGAGCTCGCGGCCGCCCAGCGCCTCGCGAGCGACGTCCGTCAGCTCGGCCTGGATGCGCTCAGGCGTGAGTTCACCGGCCTCGCGCGCCCGGCCGACCGCGGCGTCCGAGAGCGTCCCGGCCAGGAGCGACTTGGCGAGCGTGTACGCGCCGTGCACGCACTCGTTCGGCTCCGTCACCTGCCACGGGAGGATGCCCGTCCAGCGCTGGTAGAGCGGCAGGTTCCACTCGGGGCTGGTGACCGTCGCGAGCTCCGAGAGCGCCCCGCCGATGGTCGCGAGGCTGTCGGCGTGGGGGACAGCCGCGCTCGCCGCATGATGCCGGCCCGCGAGGATGCGCGTGACGCCGAAGCTGTCGGCGAAGTAGCGCACGCGGCGCTCGGTCTCCGCGGTCTCGCAGGCCTCAAGGGCCGCGTCGAGGAGCGCCTGAGCGCGCTCGATCTGCTCGGGAGGCCAGCGCAGGAACTGCTCGGGCTGGCGGAAGAAGTACCAGCGCTCGTTGCCGGTCTCCGGGTCGGTGACGGTGATGCGCTCGCGGCCGATCTCCTCGCACAGCGCGACGTACTCGCCCATCGGCCCCGCCGCCTCGGCGAAGAAGCCGGTCACGAAGTCATCGTTGAGCGCCTGCCAGTCGCGGCTCGGGTCCCACAGGAGCTTGCTGAACACCCAGACCTTCCAGCCGTCGAGGCCCCAGTTTGGGTAGACCTCGGAGTAGACGGCACGGGCGCCGTTCTCGTACGCATGCCGCAGGCCTCGCGCCAGGTACTCCGCGTAGGGAACGGGGATGGAGAAGCCGGCGCCGAAGTAGTGCTCGTAGACGCCCATCTGCCGGGTGATGTCGCCCCAGGTCTCGACGTTGCGGATGCGCTCGGCGGCGGCCTCCTCATCGCGGAAGACCGCCGGAGTGCTGACGTAGAAGGGCATGATGTTGGGCGCGACCTCCAGCCCCTCGTAGGGTGACTTCGAGTAGGAGTACGCGAGCGTGCCGATGATCCTGTCCGGGTGTGTCTTCGCAACCTCGTTCGCGATGCGGTTGGCGAACTGCCAGAACAGCCGCGAGCGGTTCTCCTCTTCACCCTCCACGCCCACGTTCTCCGAGAGCGCGAGGCAGTCGGGGCAGTTGCAGTAGCCCCCGCCGTCGTTCGGCGCGATGGAGACGGAGTTCGCCTCCGGGTTCTCGTCGAAGAACGCGCGGATGTTCTCGACGATCTGGTCGATCGCGCCCTCGCTGGTCATGCACGGCTGCCAGCCTGAGGACGAGTTGCGCCTGGGCGGCCGGCGCACTCCGTCGATCATCGGGTACCAGTCGGGGTGGTCCTCGCCGTAGACCTCGGGATCGAGCAGCCGCCACAGGTTGTGATGGAACTGGTAGCGGCCGCGGAGTCGGTTGCGGTTCTCCCACTCGGTGGAGAGCGGCCGGCCCGAGACGCCGCGCTCGCCGGGCATGTGAATGCCGGAGAACCTGCGCATCAGGAACGCGGGCTCCTGCACGTCGTCGAGCGCGTCGAAGACGAGCCGCTCACGCCGGGGGATGACCTCCCCGATCTCGCCCGGCAGGTACCATCGCACGCCGCAGTGGTCCTCAAGGAAGGCGTAGGTCGCGAACTCCGTTGAGTGCGGCATGGGGCCGGCGAGGACCAGGTCTCCGTCCATGCCGCGGATGACGAAGCCGTCCTGATCGAGTGCCGCGATCTCCTCACCGAAGGCGGTCTGGACGGCCTGCGTGCGGCCCAGGTGGATGGTGTGCGCGATCTCCGGCGTCCCCGCGACCCAGCTCTGCTCGCCGGTCGCGACGTCGTAGCTGCGGTAGCGCTCCTCGCCCTCGGTCATCACGTCGAGCCCGCGGCCGGTCATCTCGGCGACCACGCGCGCAAGCTCCCGCGCTGCCAGCAGGCTCCCGGCGCGCTCACCGGGTGCGACGACGATAGTGGCCTTCGTGCCTCCATCGACGATGACGGCGGAGGTGTCCTGCGCCCGCGCGGGGGCGAGGAGCGTCAGAGCGAGCAGTGCCAATGCGTAGCGGACCATCGGCAATCTCTCCAGTGTGTCAGGTATCAGTCGAGATCGAGCAGCCTGATCGCGTTCTCGCGGGCGACCTTGTTGAAGACCTCCCGGCTGATCTTGCCCGTGTCACGCCAGTCGATCAGGAGGGCGATGATAGGCACGGGCATCTCCGGCCCGCACAGGTCTGTGCCGAAGAGCAGGCGGTCCTGGAACTCGGTCACGAACTTCGGCCCGTAGTCGGGGTCGCGCGCGAGGGCGTTGCAGGGCGACGCGTCGGAGAGGTCCCCGTAGAGGTTCGGGTAGCGCCGCATGAGCTTCGGCACCACGCCCTCCTCGCGGATCGGGCCCTCGGGCAGGATGCCGACCTGGTGGCCGCGTGGGCCGAAGATGATCGCGCGCTCGCCGGGTGTCTCCAGCCGCGCGATCTCCGCCCAGAATGTCGGCCCATGCCCGAAGATCATCAGCTCCGGGAAGCGCTGCAGCGTGTGCTCAAGCTGCGGCAGGCCGGGGTCATCATAGAGCCCGAAGTCCCCGCCCACCTGATCGGAGCCGTCGAAGGTCACCGGCAACCCGACGTCCTCCGCGTGCTTGAACAGATTCTGCACCAGCGGGTGCATCATCGGGAGGTTGAGCATCACCTCGCCCAGGCCCTTGCAGCCCTGGTCTTTGTAGTGTGCGAGTACTTTCCCGAGCGGCGCGTCGGGCGAGTTGGTCAGCACCCGCGGGTCGATGTTGCACCACGGGATCAGGCGATCCGGGTACTGCTCGGCCATCTCCAGGATGTCCTCGTTCGCCTGCGGGAAGTAGATCTCCGGGCTGACGATGGGCAGGATGCACCCACGCTCGATGCCCTCGGCGTCGTAGCGCTCGATGACCTGGTCGGGTGTGCAGAAGTCACACAGGAACGGCGGCTTGACGCGATAGGCGTGGCAGTGGATGTCGATGAACATGGTGGGCCTTCCTCTCACGTTGATGCGGACGGCAACGACGCCTCTCCCCTGAACCCTTCTCGCCGGGGGCTCGTCGGGCTCTTCCCATCTCCGTTGCGGAGAGGGGAGTCGTCTGCTCAGAAGGAGTCGGTTCAGCCCTCACTTCACGCGTTCGCCTTGATCATACGAAACGTCCGGCCGCTTGCCCCCTCCGGAACGGAGCGGGCTGTCCTCGTGGCGCCTCCAGGCGCCACGAGGACGGGGGAGGCGTCGTTGGCGTCACCGCCTCTCCCACAGCCGTTGCAGCACGTCCCTCGCCGTGCTCATGTAGATCGCGTGCCACTCCGGCGCCAGCAGGCACTCCGTGACCTCGTAGCCGCCCAGCGCGTAGTCCTCGGCGGGCGCGCCGTAGTGGATGTAGCCGTTCGAGAACGGGGCCACGAAGGTGTGCTCGTGCGGCGAGGCCTCCTTGAGGTCCAGGCCGATCTGACAGAGCAGCTCCGCCGGCGAGGTGACGATCGCGGTGTCGCCGATGCGGATGCCCTGCACCTCGGCCTCGATGGTCTCCTCGCCGGAGGCCTCGTTGATCGCCTCGTGGCGCCGCAGCGTGCCGATGTTGCTCTGGATGCGCGCGAGCCTCTCCATCGCGCGAATGTTGTGCATGTACTTATCGAGGTTCGCGCGGTTCAGCTCGTCCAGCGCCTCGAGCTCGCGGCTGCCACGCGCCTCGGCCTGCATGTAGCGCCATGAGTAGTCGGCCGGGTAGTCGGGGTTGAGCTCGTACTTCAGGAAGAGTGGCAGGAATGAGCGGAAGTTCAGGGTGGTGCCGACCATCGACTTGAGCAGCTCCTGTTGCTCCCGCTCCAGCTCCGCGACGCGCTCGGGGACGTCCTGGCGGCGGGGCAGGCGGATGGTCTCGGCGACAACGTCGAGCGTCGCCCCTGCCGTCTGTATGTCGCCCAGCGCCTCCAGCGTGCTCAGGCCGAGCATGCGGCCGAGCGGAGCGGAGTCACGGGGGTGGTCGAAGTCCTTGTAGAAGACCTCAGTGACATCCCCGCCGGCGCCCTGCAGGAACAGGGCCATGGCGCCCTCGCCCAGGCAGCCCTCGATGACCTCCGAGGCGAAGCCGGGGTAGTTCGCGGTCACGTAGTGGCCCGGCACGCCGACCAAAGGATGACAGGCGTAGTTGTAGACCACCGCGAGCGGACTGCCATCGACGCGGTCCACGCGCAGGATGCCGATCTCCGGATCGATGGGCCCCAGGCCCGCGACCTCCTCGTCCGGCGGGCAGGGGTTGGCCTGGCGGATCGTCCAGCCGCGACCGTCGGTGGTGCGGAGCGTGCGGTTGATGATCCAGCGGTCCTCGTAGCCGGCGCCTGCGCCGATCGTGACCTCCTCGAGGCTCTCCGCGGCCCGGCGGACCGCGTCGAAGGTCCGGTCAAGCTGCTCCGCGTGCTCGACGAGCATCGGGCCGGGTGTGTGGGTGTGCGAGGCATTCACGAGCACGTTCGGGCCCGGGATACCGAGTTCGCCCTCGATGCGTGCGCGCAGTTCGGGCAGCCACTCGTCGCTAATGTCGCAGATGCCGCCGATCGCGACCGCGTCCATCGCGAGGATGACCACGCGCGTGCTGCCGTCATCGAGCACGAGCGCCTTGGCGAACAGCGGGTCGGCGACGGTCATGGACGGATCGGTGGTGCTGATCTCACTCTTCGCAACGCCTGCGCGGAGGCTCATTGTGTATGGGCTCCTTATCTTGTGGGCGGGCGGGGAAGCCCCTCCCTCCTTGTTCGTGGTCGGATGCGCCAACTACCTCAACCGGCTCAGATCGTACTCACACGCGGTCTCGTAGAACGCCAGGATGTTCTCAAGCGGCGTGTCGTGCTGCACGACGTTCGAGGGCGCGAGGATCAGCCCGCCGTTGTAGGCGCAGCCCTCGATCAGGTCGATCACGTGCCTGCGGATGTCATCGACGGTGCCGAAGGGCAGGACCTGCTGGATCGAGCCGCAGCCGTCCATGGTGATGACATCGCCCCAGCGGCGCTTGACCTCGAACGGGTCCATGCACTCGGGCTGAATCGGGTTGATGATGTCGAAGCCGATCTCGATGAGGTCATCCATGATCTCCATCAGGCTCCCGTCGGAGTGGATAAAGACGTGCAGGTTCGGGTTGATCTCCCTGCCGACGGCTATCAGTCGCGCGAGTCGAGGTTTGTCCAGCTCCCGCCAGGACTCGACGCTCATGAGCAGACGGTCCTGCATGGCGATGTCGCCGCCGATGCAGAACTGATCGACCCCGGCACTGACCACGCGCCGGCAGATCTCCTCCCAGGTCTCGTAGATGCGGTCGTAGAGCGCGTTCTTGAACTCCCTGTTGATCCGGTAATCCATCAGGTTCTGCTCCATGCCGCGCAGTTGCCAGCAGAGCTTGTAGGGCTGGGTCACGCCGGCCGACACCCAGTAGCCCTGGTGCTTGAGGTCCTGGACCTTGCGCGGCAGCTCGGGGTCGTCGATGAGCCGGTCGGGGCCGGGGAAGTCGTAGCGCTCGAGGTCCTCGATGCCGGCGTCCTCGAGCGGGCCGGAGACGAACTCGCGGTACTTCCCGTCGGCGCCGACGCGGCGTATCACGCCCCACATGTCCTCGAAGGTGATGTCGTCGTGCCAGACGTAGGCCGAGCGGGAGCCGGGCCAGTCGCCCTCGCGCACCTCCCTGTCCTCGCGGGCTTCCCACTCCGGCCAGGAGATGGCGACACCGACTCCGGCCCAGCCCTCGATGCCCAGGTTCCGCTCGACCACGCGCCAGTCATCGGTCTCGAAGTGGGCGAGCAGCCCGCGCCGCACCTCGTCGCGGGGCGAGATCTTCAGCGGCACGCGGTCGGCCGGCTCGTGGTTGACGGTGCGCTCGATCCGCTCTCTGGGGTTCATCGCCACCTCCTGCCCGATCGTGCGCGGAGCCTCTCAGCAGTCAGTCCTTGACCGCGGCTCGCGCAGAATCCTCCAGCGCCGGACGTCTGGCCTCTGCAGGAGCGCTGGCAGGTGCGGGCGAAGTCTGCTGTCGGCAGGTCCAGCCACCATCCGGAGGTGCACCCCATGTCGCGACGCGCTCTGGCCGCCCTCGCCCTCCTCTCTGCCCTGGCGCTCGCGGCGGTGCCGTTGAGCGCCGCCGACCTGCCCGGGGACGTCGCCTTCCTGCGGCAGACGCAGATCCTCGCGCCGCACGCGGATCACGCGTTCGAGATCGACGGAACCGTCAGCGAAGCCGAGCGGGCGGCCTGTGCCGCCATCGATCAGTTCCTCAGCTTCGAGCCTGAGGCGACCGGCGTTGACGGCTCCACCGCGTGGCTGGCCCACACCGGCACGGAGCTCTACGTCGCCTTCTGCTTCGACCGCCCGCCCGGTGCGCCGCCGGTGGCATCGGCGAACGAGTTCGATGACATCGCGCTCTGGAAGCTGGACGACGCCGCGGAGCTGATGCTCACCCCCGGCGGCACCACCCGGGACTTCATCGGTAACTCGGCCGGCGTCATGGGAGACTATGTCCACCGCCCCCAGAACTGGGACTTCTCCTCGGACGCGTGGAGCTTCGCCGCGCGCGCGACCGACAGTGGCTGGGAGGGCGAGTTCCTCATTCCCGCGGAGGTCATCGGCCTGGAGGCGCTGGGCCCGAAGATCGATGTGCAGTTCGATCTCATCAACAACGCCAAGAGCCTGTCGCTGAACCTGCTCTCGTACCGCGGCGGACACTGGCATGCCAACATGGAGTACTGGCCGCGGCTGCGCTTCGGCGCTCAGGGGCAGTCGTACCAGACCCAGCAGAGCGTGGGCGATCTGGGCGATGAGAAGATCGGCCTGCGCGCGAAGCTCACGAACCCCTCCGACGAGGCGCGGGAGGTCGAGGCATGGGCGGCCTTCTACCGCGCGCCCGACGACGAGGACATCTCGTGGTTCAGCGAGGTGGGCGGGCTCTATCAGACTGAGGGCATCGCGGTGCTGCCCGGTGCACCGGAGGAGGAGCTGATCCGCACACTGGCGGGCAACGCGCTGGGCCACTACGTGCAGGCGGGTGCGGTCGATGAGACGATGACGGTGCCGGCGGGCGGAAGCGCCGACGTCGATCTGTGGCGGCACTCGTTGACGGGGACCTATCTGGTGGCACATCTTCTGCGTGACGCCGCGACCGGCGCGGTGCTCTCGGGCGGCGTCTACCCCTTCAGCGTCGCGCCGCCGCTGAAGACCGACATCCACTACTACTACCTGACGGGCCGGCGGATCTACGCACTGACTCTGGTGCCATCCGACCCGGCGATCGACGCTCTGCGTTACCGGGTAACGCCCGCCGCGGGTGGTGGGCCGGTCGGCGAGGAGATCGCGGTCCACCTGCAGCCGGGCGCGCGCACGAAGACCCCGATCTCCTCGGCGGGCTGGCCCGCCGGCGACTATGTGCTTCAGGTTGAGGCCCTCGACGCGGGCGGCGGCGTGCTGCGAAGCAACGCCGTGTCATTCACGAAGCCGCCGACGCCCGACTGGTTCGGCTCCGACGCAGGCAGGCAGATCGATGTCTCCTGGCCATGGACGCCGGTGGGGGCCGAGGACGGCGCGGTCGAGGTCTGGGGCCGGCGCATCGAGATCGTGCCCGGCGACGACGAGGTGCTGCTGCGCGTGCGGCTGATCGACACACCGACGGAGATCGCGAACCGGCGCACGCTCACCTTCGGTCTGCAGGCCTGGCCGGTCAAGCCATGGCCGGACGAGGAGAAGCATGTCACGAACTACCTGATCTCCGACCGGGCGAATGACGAGGACTGGAGCTTCGAGGAGCAGCTCCGGCGGGCGATGGCGCTGGGGATGGACCTCTACGAGTGGTTCCACTGGAACTCCTTCACGACCGAGACAGGTGCGAAGCACCCGCCGGAGTATCCGATGCTTCCGCCGGGCGAGAAGCGCGCGACATTCATCTCCGGCTTCTCCGGCGAGCGCGGCGGGACAGTGAGTCCCGGCTGCCGGCTCGTGGATACTGAGGCAGGAGCGGGGATCGCGCTCTACACGCCGCCGGCGACCGACAACGAGTAGGTGGCGGTCCGCGCCGAGACCATCGTTCGTGAGGGGATCGCACAGATGACGTAACGACGGGCCTGTCGGGCGACAGGCCCCTCCGGCGGCAAGGCCGCTTCGCCGTCGCCCAAGGGGAGGCATTACCATGGTTGGCCTCGGGGCCGTCGCGTGTGCCCTGACGCTCGTTACTCCGTGCCTCGCGCAGATGGAGTACCCGCTCATCGGCGAGCCGGTCGCGATCTCCGAGGGTGAGGTCCTCGTCACGCCGGCGGAGGACTGGTTTGCGGGCGTCGATGTGCCTGACGTGGCCGAGGACGAGCGCATCGTGCTGCACATGCGCGCGCGGCTGGACGGCCCCGGCCCCGGCGGCTGCAACTGGGTGCTGCAGGTGCTGCTCGACGACCTCACCCTCGGGGAGTCGGTCAGCTCGCCCCGCCTGCTCAACAAGCCACCGGACTTCGACCTGCTCGGCAGCGACTACCACTTCGACTGGTACTCGCGCAACCATCAGGCCTGGATGACGATGTTCTCCGACTCCTTCGAGCGCGATATGACCGACGCCGAGGATGACCACGGCCTCCTGTGGGAGATCACGCCGCTCGTCGAGCCCGGCGAGCCCGCCAGGCTGCGACTGGTGTACGCGCAGAAGGTGCTGCCGAGCGTGCTCAACCGCCCCGCGCCTCTGATCGTGGATGAGATCTGGCTGGGCGTGATGAGGGCCGAGGATGTGGCGCGGATGCGCGCGGAGGCCGTCGCGGGCGGCGCGCCGCGACAGGACGTGCCGATCGAGGCGGAACTGCTGCCTGATGCGCCTGAGGGCGAGCGGCCCTACGAGATCGAGTGGGCGGGGCGCGAGGAGTCGCCGCCCGCGCAGGTGAGCTTCGAGGACCTGGCGGGCTGGACGGCGTCGCTCCGGGGCCGGGCGGAGGTGTCGCTGGCGGCCGCGCGGGAGCATGGCGTCTGGCGCGACCAGGTCCTGCAGGTGGCGATGCAGGGCGAGGCCACGAACGCGACGCTGGAGATCCGCCCGCCGGAGCCGATCCCGATCGAGGGCGAATGGGACGCGATCGACCTGTGGGCGAAGACGAATCTGGCGGGCGGCCTGCATCCGACGCGGCCGGTGCTCCCGGTGGTGGTGGTCGAGGATGCGCGCGGGGTCGAGCATGAGATCGAGCTGAGCCGGCTCATGGGGCGCTACTGGTACGTTTCGCACGCGGCGCTGAGCGAGCAGCAGGTGGAGCGGATCGCGTATCCCGCGAAGTTCGCGGCGCTGCTGCTGGATCGCGTGAACCAGCCTGATGCGGCGACGGTGCTGCTGGAGTCGATCGCCTTCTACCGCGAGCAGCGCGAGCCCCACGCGCAGAGCCCGCGCCCCGCCCAGCCGACCTTCCCGACGGGCGAGGACGCGATGCTGCCTACGCCGCCTGAAGGGGCGGTCGGCGAAGCGCGGCCGGACCGGATACAGGAGTTCCTGTGCCGGACCGATGAGTGGGTGGAATTCTGGTTCCCCCCCACGGCGACGGACCGGGATCCGTTCAGCGTGCCGATGAAGTTCGACCGAGGCGATCCGCCGGAAGAAGCCATGCTGGACCCCCTGCACGGCGCAGGCATCCTCTTCGACACGCCTGCAGGCCCCGTCTTGACAGATAGCGGCAACACCGAGCTGATCGAGGAGACCACCGAGGGGGAGACACTCAAGACCCGTTGGCGGTTCTCGGCGGAGGGCGTCGAGGCCGAGTTCGCCGTGGACTACCGCATCCGCGGCGCGACGCTGGTCCTCGACGTGCGCTGTCCCGGCGGCGCGGCGATGGGCACTCGCTTCGGCACGGTGATGGCACACGACGGCGCTGCGCTGCAGACCACCGAAGTCCCCTACCTGCAGATGGGCACGCCGCCGGGGCCGCTGGTTGCCTACAACGATCACGTCTTCGTCAGCGCGCTCTACGACTGGCCCAACTGCGACTTCTCGATCAGCCTCGTGAACCCGGACCCGACCGTGGAGGATGGCGTGTCGATCAACGAGGGGTCGGTGTACACGCCGCTGACCGACGGCAGGCGCCGCGACCTCCATGACCGGATCATCGTGACGGTCGCGCCCGAGTTCGAGCAGGTGCTGCCGAACGTCCCCAACCCGCGCGCGAAGAACCTCGAGGCCGCCGCGGAGCAGATGTACGTCATGAACTCCGGTCCGTCGCCGATCATGTGGCGGACCATGAAGCGCTACGGGATCGAGCACGTCATCGCCATGCACTTCGCGGGCGTCTGGTGGCGGCGCGCGGGCGAGGGCTTCTCGATGCGCCACCGCCCGCGACCGGAGATGACCATCGAGGAGCTTGCGGCCTACCGCGAGGAGGTGCGCGCCCTCGGCTACGACTTCGGCGTGCTGCTGGAGTACCGCGACTTCTTCCCGCTCAACGAGTGGTGGGATCGGAACCTGCTCTCGCTCACCCCGGAGGGCCAGTGGGCGCCCTCGTGGTCGGGGCACTACGCCACCAAGCCGAGCGCGATGGCGATGCTGGCGGCGCGCAATGCGGCGCTGATCGAGGCGCGCTACCCGCTCGACGCGGTGTACATGGACACGCACACGAACCAGGCGCTGACCGCGCGGGATTACGAGGCCGGCGTCCCCGGCGCCGGCAGCGGCCCGGCGCAGGCCCAGTTCAACGGCGAGTGCATCCTGGCCTGCCGCGACGCCCATGGCGCGATCATCTGCTCGGAGGGCATCTACCGCTGGCTCTACGCCGGGCTCTCGGACATGGACTACGGGACCTGGCCGATCCGCAGCGTTCTGCCCGCTGAACGCGAGATCCTGCCCGACTTCGATCTGCTCAAGATCCACCCCAAGAACATCGGCACCGGGATGGGCTACAACCCGCGACCGTTCGTTGGCCAGGACAACATGGCACCGTTCTACTCGGACCCTGGGGAGCGTCTCGCGCCGCCCGCGTACTACCAGTACCTCGCGGCCACCATCGCCCACGGGCACAGCCCGATTCTCGGCTACTCCTACTTCCCGCCCATGCACCGGATGATCCACTACTACGCGATGCTGCAGGGCCCGGCGAAGGAGTGGCTGACCGACACCGTCGCGCGCATCGAGCGCCACGACGGCCGGCGCTTCGTCTCCACCGGCGAGGCCATCCGCCGCGATCTGCTGGGCATCGGACGCATCCGCATCACCTACTCGCGCGGCATGGTGGTGTGCGTCAACTACCATCACGACGAGCCGTGGCAGGTCGAGATCGCGGGCCGCGGCTACCTCCTGCCGCCGATGGGCTGGGCGGCGGTGAAGGGCGACGAGATCGAGAGCTTCAGCGCCCTGATCGACGGGCGGCGCGTGGACTACTGCCGCTGCCCCGAGTACACGTACCTCTGCTCGCCCGAGGGCGAGAGCAGGCACGGCGGCATCACCGTCGATGGGGCCGCTTACGTCCTGCGCGAGGGCGAAGGGCTCCGCGTGATTCCGTGCGGGCGGCTCGGCAGGTGGCAGTCGGGGCTGGGACGGTTCGGCTACGACCGCGAGGTCATCGAGATCCCGGAGGATCGGGGCACGCCGACGTTGCGCATCGACCTGCGCGAGGTCGCGCCGAACCTGGCGGGCGCCACCGAGGGCGGGGTGCTCGGCGTCGAAGCGGACGCCCAGACGGTGGAGCACGTGATCGGGCCGTGAGGCGCCTTCCGCCCCATGGCCGGAAGACACAGATGTGAGGAATGATTGCGATGGACCATCCGTTCGCCGACGCACAGTGGATCTGGATCGACGGCGAGCCCTCGCCGCCGAACTACTACCTCGTGGCGCGCAGGACTTTCGCGCTCGATGAGGCGCCCGGGCGGGCTACGCTGCACATATCCGCCGACAGCCGCTATGTGCTCTTCGTCAACGGCCGGCGTGTGGGTCGGGGGCCGAACCGCTGCTGGCCCTTCGACCAGCAGTACGACAGCCACGACGTGGCACGCCATCTTCGCCCCGGGCAGAACGTCATCGCGGTGCTCGTGCACCACATCGGGGTCTCGACCTACCAGTACATGCCCGGCCGCGGCGGGCTCATCGTGCGGCTCGAGGCGGACGGGCGGGAGGTGCTGGTCAGCGACGCGTCGTGGCGCGTGGCGCCGCATCCGGGCTGGCGGCGGAGCGTGCCGCGAGCGGCCATGCAGATGGGCTGGGCGGAGCAGTTCGATGCGCGTGATGACCTGCGCGACGAGGATGGGCCGCCCTGGATGGCTCCCGGCTATGACGACGGGGCCTGGGAGGGCGCGGTCGAGATCGGGCCGGCCGGGACCGAGCCGTGGACCGGCATGTCGCCGCGCGAGATCCCCTTCCTGACTGAGGAGCCGGTCTACCCGGCGCGCTTCGTCTCGGCGCGGACGGTGCAGCCGCCGCGGCACACCATCGACATCCGCTTCCACAACTACCTGCCGGAGGGGGAGCCGGCGGACCGCGTGGTGGCGATCGTCGCCACCGTGATCCACGCGCCCGAGGCCTGCACCGCAAGGCTGCTGCCCTACGGCCGCCTGGGCATCCGCAACGCCCACCTCAACGGCGAGCCCGTGGGCGTGGCCGAACGCTTCGCGCCCATCGAGATCGAGCTGCGCGAGGGCGCGAACCTGCTGGTGATTGACTCCGGCACCACCCGCACCTACGCCGCCCTGGAGTTCGCGATCGACAGCGAGGCGGAGTTGGAGCTTGCCTGCCCGCTTGGCGGCGGAGCTTCCTTCGCGGTCAGCGTCTTCGATCCGAGCGGCGCGGTGGACGTGGAGGCGCGTGTGGAGGCCGCGCTCGCCTGCGAGGACGCCGAGGCGCTGGCGTCCCTCCAGCCGGACTTCCGGCCGATGTCGCCCGAGCACGTGGCGACGGTGCATAACGGGATGCTGACGCAGTTCGCCCGCGACGTGCCCGGCAGGCCGCGCATCGACGATCCGCAGGCGCTCTGCGCCGCGAACGCCCAGGTCACGACTGTGCACCCCAACGAGGCCGGCGACACCGAGCTGCTCATCGACTTCGGCAGGGAGGTCTCGGGACTGGTGGAGTTCGAGGTCGAGGCGCCCGAGGGCGCGGTGCTGGACCTCTACGGCTTCGAGGCCTTCCGGGACGGTCGGCCGCAGTGGACACGCATCGATGCGGGCCTGCGCTACGTCGCGCGGGAGGGATGGCAGCGCTTCCAGAGCCCGCACCGGCGCGGCCTGCGCTACATGTTTCTGACCGTGCGCGGGCTGACCGCGCCGCTGCAGATCCGAGAGCTTCGGGTGCTCTTCCACTCAATGCCTACGCCGGCGCGGGGGGCGTTCCGGTGCTCGGACGCGCTGCTCAACCGCATCTGGGAGCTGTGCGCGCACACCACGCGCTGCTGCATGGAGGACACCTTCGTGGACTGCCCGCTCTACGAGCAGGCGCTGTGGGTGGGCGACGCACGCAACGAGGCGCTGATCAGCTATGCCGCCTTCGGGACCTACGAGTTCACGAAGCGTAACTGGCGACTGGCCGCGCAGTCGATGTTCCGCTCCCCGGTGCCCGAGAGCCGCGTGCCGTCCGGCGACCCGGGCATCCTGACCGCCTGGGCCGAGCTGTGGGTGCTGGCCTGTCAGGAGCAGTATCTCTACGACGCCGACCTCGACTTCCAGCGTGAGATCTACCCGGCGGTCGCCCGGACGCTGCGCAATTTCCTGGGGATGCGCAACGCCGAGGGCCTGCTGGAGATCGAGGCCTGGAACATGATCGACTGGGCGCCGATGGACACGCCGTGGGAGGGCGTGGTCGCGCACAACAACGCGTGGCTGGTCGAGGCGCTGCGGCGCGGCGCCCGGGTGGCCGAGCTGCTGGGCGAGGACGCGGACGCCGGCGCCTTCCTGCGCGCCGCGGACGAGCTGATCGAGGCCATCAACGCCCACCTCTGGGACGAGGACGCGCAGGCGTACATCGACTCGATCCACGCCGACGGCACGCGCTCCGAGGTCCTCAGCCAGCAGACGCAGACGGTCTGCTACCTCTGCCGGGTGGTGCCGGAGGAGCGCCTCGCAGCGGTCAAGCGGCACGTCCACGATCCGCCCGAGGGCTTCGTGCGGATGGGCAGCCCGTTCTTCGCGTTCTTCTCCTTCGAGGCGCTGGCGAAGCTCGGCCTCGACCGGATGATGCTGGGCTGGACGCGCGAGCGGTGGGGGCGGATGCTGCGGGAGGGCGCGACCACGGCGTGGGAGAAGTTCGAGGAGACGCGCAGCCACTGCCACGCCTGGTCGGCGGGGCCGCTGTACTTCCTGGGGGCGTACCAGCTCGGCGTGGAACCGGCGCTTCCCGGCTTCGAGCGCACCACCATCGCGCCCATCCCGCTCGATCTCGACTGGGTCGAGGGGCGCATGCCCACGCCGCACGGGGAGATCCAGGTCGCCTGGGAGCGCGATGAGGACAGCTTCGTGATCGACGTGGCCCTGCCCGAGGGCGTGCGAGCGGACGTGATCCTGCCCTGTGAGACCGAGGAGTTCGCGGAGCCCGAGGTTACGGGCGAGGGCGCGATCGAGGCCGTGCGCGCGGCCGGGCTGTGGAAGGTCCGGCTGGGCGACGGCGCGAAGGTGGCGATGGTGGCGAGGCGGGGCTAAGGCGCCGGGCCCTGTGCACGCGGACGCGCGTGGACTGGCGAGTGGAGGGCCGGCAGAGGCTCTGTCCAGGCGGGGGCGCCTGGACTCCGAAGTCGTGGGCCAACGGAGGGCAATCCACCATGACCGACCACGCCAACATCAATGGCGTCTTCCCGCATCTGCACGTGACCGCGGACATCGTCCCGAGACGGACTGAGGCCGGCATCGGCGCGCTGATGCCCTGGGCCGACCGCCTGTGGATGATCACCTACCCGTCGAACCCCAACAGCGGATCGGGGACGGGGCTGTATGAGGTGCTGCCGGACCTGACCATGAACAGGCGCCCCGAGAGCGTGGTGGGGGTCTACGCGAACCGCCTGGTGCACTCCGCGACCGACCAGATGATCATCGGGCCGCACATCGTCGATCCGGATGGCGACGTGCGCACCATCGACGCCCTCGTGCCGCACCGCCTCACCGCCACCATGGACCACCTCTACGACCCGAAGCGGATGGTCTACTTCCTGACCATGGAGGGCCTCCTCTTCGAGTGCGATGTCGAGACGCTGGCGTGCGAGCGGCTCTGGGACCTGAAGGGCGAGCTGGCGCTGCCGGAGGGCATGTGGCCGCACTTCAAGGGCGCGCACACCGCGATGGGCCGCGTGGTGGTGTGCAACAACTCGTACGATGAGCGCGACTACCTGGGGAAGCAGCGGGCCGGCCGCCTGGCGGAGTGGGACGGCGAGATGTGGCGCACCATCGAGGAGAAGCCCTTCATGGAGGCCGCCGGCCGGCGCAACCTGGGGCAGGCGATCTTCGCCACCGGCTGGGACGAGGCGTCCGCTATCCTCAAGGTGCTCATCGAGGGCACGTGGCTGACCTACCGCCTCCCCAAGGCCAGCCAGTGCTACGACCACGGCTGGCTGACGGAGTGGACGCGCATCCGGGAGGTGGAGACGGAGCGCTTCCTGATGGACTGCCACGGCATGTTCTACGAGCTGCCCGCCCAGGTCTACGGCGGCGACATCCTCCCCGTCAAGCCGATCTGCCAGCACCTGCGCATCATCCCCGACTTCTGCACCTGGATGGGGCTGCTGGTGCTCGCGGGCAACCAGGGCACGCCCAGCTCCGACAGCAACCCGCTGGGTGGCCAGCCGCAGGCGAATCTGTGGCTGGGCAAGACCGACGACCTCTGGGGCTTCGGCAGGCCCGCGGGGTGGGGCGGGCCGTGGCGGCGCACGCCGGTCGAGGCGGGCGAGCCGTCCGATCCGTTCCTGCTCACGGGCTTCGGCCGCACCTGCCTGCACCTGGCGCAGGTCTCCGACGGGCCGGTGGAGTTCACGGTGGAGGTGGACTTCCTCGGGGACGGCACCTTCGGCGCGGCGGAGACCATCACCGTGGGCTCGGGCGAGCACCGCACGCACGTGTTCGCGGAGGGCTTCTCGGCGCACTGGGTTCGGGTGGTCACCGATCGCGATTGCACCGCGACGGCGCAGTTCGTCTACACATGAGTGTCGGCCGCAAGTCACAGGTCACGGCGTACGAGCTCACGAGCCGCCGCGGCACGGGCCGGGCGGGCAGGGAGCCCCGCCCGTCCTGACGCCAACGGCAAACGACTACCGCCCGTGCTTGCTGGAGGCAATGGCGATGCGCATCGAGCATCCGCTGACACTGATTGTCGTACTGACGCTCGCGTCCGCCGCCTGCGCCGAGGTCCCGCTGGTCGTGGACGGCGAGGGGCGGGCGATCGTCGTCGTGCCCGCCGAGCCCGCTCCGGTTGCGCGGTACGCGGCCGAGGAGCTGGTCGCGCACGTCGCGAGAGCCACGGGCGTCGAGCTCCCGATCTTCCCCGCGGACGCTGCGCCCGACGAGCCGGAGGCGCGTGTGCTGATCGGCCGCCTCTCGGAGACCTACGAGTCCGGCATCGAGGTCGAGGCGCTCGATGAGGAGGAGGCGGCCATCCTCACCGCCGGCGAGCGACTCTTCATCGTGGGCGATGACGATAACGCCGATCCTCTGGCACCGACCACGCGCGCGGGCACGCTCTGGGGCGTCTACGAGCTGCTCGAGCGCGACCTCGGCGTGGTCTGGATGTGGCCGGGCGAGCTGGGCATCCACGTCCCGGAGACGGACACGGTCGTCATCGGCGACTGGGACGAGCAGCTCAAGCCGCATCTGCTCGTGCGCCGCACGCGCGACGGCATCATCAAGCGCGAGTCGCCCTTCCCGGGCTTCACCGAGGAGGGTCTCGCGGCCTATGAACGCGGCCAGCAGGTCTTCCTGCGCAGGCACCGTCAGGGGCAGACCTATCCCCTCCGCTGGGGTCACGCCTTCAGCGCCTGGTGGCGGGAGTACGGTGAGGAGCACCCGGAGTGGTTCCAGCTCCTGCCCAATGGCCGGCGCGGGCCGCTGAACGAGACCGGCGCATGGAACGTGTCGATGTGCGTCTCCGAGCCGACCTTCCACGAGGAGATCATCCGCCGGTGGCGGGAGCGGCGGGAGCAGCAGCCCGATCGCTGGCAGAACCTGAACATCTGCGAGAACGACTGCGCCGGGCGCTGCACCTGCGAGAGCTGCCAGGCCTGGGACCAGCCGCTTCGCCCCGAGGATGAGGGCAAACCGGTCGAGCAGCGCTCGGTCTCGAACCGCTACGCCCGGTTCTGGCGGGCGGTCTACGACCTCGCGGCGCCCATCGACCCGGATGTGATCGTGACGGCATACATCTACGCGAACTACCGTAAGCCGCCGACCGCGGATGTCCGGCTCAACGAGAACGTCCTGCTGGGCTACGTCCCCTACGTCAACTTCCCGCTCACCGAGCAGATGTGGGAGCGGGTGCACTCGGAGTGGATGGGCTGGCGGGAGACCGGAGCGCGTCTCTTCCTGCGCCCGAACTCCACGCTCGTGGGCCACGCGATGCCCTACAACTACGCGCATCAGATTGGCGAGCTGATGCGCTTCGTGATGGACAACGGCTGCGCGGCCACCGACTTCGACTCGCTGCCCGGCCAGTGGGCCGCGATGGGGCCGACGCTCTACGTGCTCTGCCGCGCGCATACGCGGCCGGACCTGCAGACCGACGAGATGCTCGATGAGTACTACTCCGGCTTCGGGCCGGCCGCAGGGGCGATGAAGGAGTACTTCGACTACTGGGAGCGGCACCTCAATGACTTCATCCTCGGCGACCCGAGCAAACGCGGGCTGCTCTTCTGGCTGTCCTTCGGCGCGAGCGAGCACGTGATCTACGGCCCGGAGCAGTTCGGGGAGGCCGGGCGGATCCTCGACAGAGCGGAGAGGGCCGCGCCCGAGGGGGTGTTCGCCGACCGGGTGGCCTTCATCCGGCTCGGCTGGGAGCACGCGAGGCTGTGCGCGGAGATCAGCCGACTGCTCGCGGGCGCCGACCCGGACGCCTCGCCGCTTGAGGTGCATCAGCGGCTCGAGGAGCTGGCCGAGTTCCGGCGAGAGCACGAGGGCGAATTCGTCGCGAACTTCCAGTTCGCGTCGCTGATCGAGAAGGGGAGCTGGAAGATCCCCGAGGAGCCTCTGCGGGAGGCGCTGCGGCCGATCGCGGCGGAGGTCGCGCCCTTCGAGGCTTCGCCGGCCTTCACCATCCGCGGCGGCCAGAGCTTCGTGGCGCTGCTTCAGGAGGGGGAGCACTTCCGGGCGCGTATCGCGGCCTCGCGGGTAGGCAGCAACCCGGCGGCGGTCGGCTGGCACCTCATCGCGCCCGACGACGAGCTGCTGGCGGGCGGATCGCTGCAGGTGGGGGAGAGCGCGGACATCGACGTGGCGGCTCAGCAGGCCGGGGTCTACCTGCTCATGGTGCAGACGAGCCGCAACCGCGCGAAGGTGAGCCTGCTGAGCGACCATGCGGCGCTGGTGGGCGCGAGGATTGACATGCTGGCGGCGACCTCGCCGATGTTTTTCTACGTCCCGGAGGGCGCGGAGAGCTTCGCGTTCATCCTGAGCAGCTCAGTGCCCGAGAACGCTCGTGCCACGATCCTTGGGCCGGATGGCACGGAGATGGCGAGCGCGGAGACCGGCGACGAGCGCGAGATCACCATGCAGGTTGACGTCCCGGCGGGGCAGGCCGGCCAGGCGTGGCAGGTGGTCATCTCGCGCGCATCGACGGGGTACTTCGAGGACTACTCGGTGACCCTGGGCGAGAGCCTGCCGCCTTACTGGTCGCTTGCGGCCGACCGGCTCGTTGTGCCGGAGTAGGCGCCATTCGGTCGGGCATGTGCCGTCGCGCGAGTCGTTGGCCGTTCCGAACGACACGACAACTCCGTCCTGCCCCGAACCGTGGTGCAACCGGAGGCCACTCATGGGAGCTATGACGGTCGTGGCCGTCGCGCTGATCGCTCTGTCCAGTGTCGCCACCGCGGACGTCCCGCTCGTCACCGACGGGCAGGCGCGGGCGGTGGTCGTCACGCCCGCCGAGCCGCTGCCCGTGGCGCAGTACGCCGCCGAGGAGCTGATCTACCACGTCGAGCGTGCGACCGGCGTGACGCTGCCGATCGCCACGGAGGACGCCGTGCCGGAGGCAGACGCGCGCGTCTACGTCGGCGCCACGCGGGCCGCCGCCGATGAGGGCATCGACGTGGCGGCGCTGGCGTACGAGGAGACCGTCCTGCGCACGGCCGGCAACGCGCTCTACATCGTCGGCCAGGATGATGATGGTGACCCACTCGCCAACGACACCAACGCCGGGACGCTCTGGGGCGTCTACGAGCTGCTCGAGCGGGAGTTGGGCGTGGTGTGGATGTGGCCGGGCGAGCTGGGCACCCACGTGCCGGAGACGGACGAGGTGGTCATCGCCGACGTGGATGAGCGGTTCGAGCCGCGGCTGCTGCAGCGGAACGTGCGGCACGGGATCATCAGCCGCGGGGAGCCGAAGACCCAGCGCTTCACGCCCGAGGGACGCGCCTCCTACGCCCACGACCAGAGCGTCTTCCTGCGCCGCCATCGCATGGGGCGCAAGCACGAGCTGCACTACGGCCACGCCTTCAACGCCTGGTGGGACCGCTACGGCGACGAGCATCCCGAGTGGTTCCAGCTCGTCAATGGCCGGCGCGGACCCACCCGGCCCAACGCGCGCTTCTCGATGTGCGTGAGCGCGCCGGGCCTGCATGAGCGGATCATCGCCAACTGGCTGGAAGAGCGCGCGGCGAACCCCGACCGGGTCGTCAACATCAACGTCTGCGAGAACGACATCCAGGGGCTGTGCGAGTGCGAGACCTGCACGTCCTGGGACGGCCCGCAGCCGGAGAGCATTCACCCCCGCTTCGGCCCCCGCGTGGTGTCCGACCGCTACGCGACCTTCTGGCGGATCATCTGCGAGAAGGCGATGGCCATCGACCCGGATGCCATCGTCATGGCCTACGCCTACGTCAACTACGCGCCGCCGCCGAGCGAGCACATCACGCTGCCGCCGAACATGCTGGTGGGGACGGTGCCGGACCTCTTCTTCCCGCGCACCGGGGAGGAGCAGCAGTGGACCAAGGACCAGTGGTCGGGCTGGGCGCGCACCGGCGCGAGCATCTTCCTGCGGCCCAACTACATGCTGCACGGGTACTGCATGCCGCACATCTTCGTGCACCAGTTCGCCGACGAGTTCCAGTTCGAGGCCGCCAACGGCATGGTGGCGACCGACTTCGACTCGCTCAACGGGCAGTGGTCCACGCAGGGGACGACCCTCTACGCGCTGATGCGCCTGCACACGAGACCGGAGATGGACATCGATGAGATGCTGGGGGAGTACTTCTCCGGCTTCGGGCCGGCGGCGGCGAAGGTGAAGCAGTACTTCGACCACTTCGAGGCGCACACGATGCAGATGCGCGAGATGCTGGGGCTGGAGGACAACCGTGGCATCCACTGGTCGCGCTACGCCAAGGACGCCCACCGCGCGTTTCCGCGCGAGGTGTTGGAGAGCGGCGAAGCGATCCTCGGTGAGGCCGCGGCGCTGGTCGAGGGGCAGGAGCCCTACCAGGCGCGGGTGGCGTTCCTGCGGACCGGCCTGGAGCACGCCACGATGTGCGCGGAGATCGCCCGGTTGCTGGCCGGAGAGAGCCCCGCGGTGTCGCCCTTCGCGGTTCGTCGCAGGCTGGCGGAGCTGGCCGAGTTTCGCCGCGCGCACGAGCAGATGAACTTCTCGAACCTGCACTTTGCCGCCTACATCGAGCAGCGGAGTTGGGAGATCACCGAGGGCTACTCGGGCGAGCAGCTCCGCGCAGTCTCGGAGGCTGTCGAGCCGCTGCCCGAGGGCGCGCACTTCTCGCTGCGCGGTGGGCACTCGCTTGTGGCGGTGCTGGAGGCGGGGGAGAGCTTCCGCGCGCACATCGACACGAAGATGGTGGGCGCGAACGAGTCGCCGATCACCTGGGTACTGGTCGATCCGGGGGACAACGTGATGGCGCGGGGGAGCATCCCGGTCGGCGAATCGGCCGACATCGACATCCCGGTCGAGGCGGCGGGGACCTACGCGATGGTGGTGCAGACGAGCAAGAACAACGCGAAGGTCACGCCGCTGAACGACCACTCGGCGGTTGCGGCGCCCCAGGTTCACCTCATCTACCCATCGGCGCGCATCTACTTCTGGGTGCCCGAAGGGGCGGAGGAGTTCACGCTCCGCTTCCACGCCATGTATCCGGGCGAGCAGGTGCGGCTGAGCGTGTACGGCCCGGACGGCGAGGAGGCGGGCGTGGAGCAGACGCGCAGGAGCGGGGACATGGAGCTGCCCGTGCAGGTCCCGGAGGGCCAGGACGGGCGCGCGTGGTCGGTCACCTTCGAGCAGGTCGAGGACATCACGATGGAGGACTACGTGGTGACGCTGGACGAGCGCCTGCCGCCCTACTGGTCGCTGGCTCCGGACCGGCTGGTGCTTCCTCCCTGATGCCGCTCTCCCGAGGCGCCTACCGCGCCCGGGATGGGCTGAGCGTCACGGCCACGCGGCGCGGAACTTGTGGTAGTGTGGCGCCTCGCCGGGGTCGGCGGCGTAGATCGAGTAGAGCCGCGCGTTCCGCGCCCGTATCCGCAGCCTGACGCGCGTCCCCGCCCGGCTCCCGGCGCCGCCCGGCCAGGCCAGCGCGTGGTCGGTCGCATCTCCGGTGATGGGCGCGCAGTCATCCAGCGTACAGCCCTCGACGGGCTCGCCCTCCGGGCCGACCAGCTCCGCGCGCAGCCAGCCGCGGGCGTCGATCTGCGCGTTCACGCGCAGTTCCAGTGACGGCGGCGTGAAGCCCACGGTCGGCAGCTCGGCGGGGTCGTCTCCGGCCTCGAGCGCCACGAGGCGGTCGGGCCGCATCGTCGGCACGCCCAGCCCGGCCGTCTGCGGGTCCGGCTCCCAGTGCCGGGAGTGGCGCTTGGTGGTCCCCATGTAGTAGCGGATCTCGTCGTCGAGGAAGACCGGCTGGGAGGCGCACTGCAGGTTCCCGGCGGTCCCACTCGTCCCCGCTGCCGTGCGGAATGAACGCCTCACCCCGCTCGGCGCGGTGCCAGGCATGGCCGGCGCGGGCGTAGGTCAGCTCGCCCTCCTGGTAGCCGTGCATGTGGCTTCCGTTGAGGTCCTCCTCGCCGGTGTGGTACGCCCACATGGGTCCGATCTCGTACGAGCCGTAGATGGTCGCGCCCATGCCGTAGATCTGGAACTGCGCGGGGTCGCCGGGGCCGGGCTCGAGGATCATGCGCGGCTCGTCGAAGTGCACCAAGTCCCACGACTCGCTGCGGAAGACGCGGCGCCCGTAGCCCTGGTTGCGGTGGTGCACGACGTAGCGGCCGTCGGCGGCGCGGAAGAAGCCCATCGGGCAGTCCGGCGGCGTGGCGATCATCGGGCCGGGCTTGACCGGCTCCCAGTGCATGCCGTCGGCGCTGTGGTGGCCCCGGATGCAGCCGAGCACGTTCTCGGGGCTCGCGCCCGCGACCATCTTGTAGCGCCAGTCCTCGCGCGGGTCCTGGGGATCGTGGATCACCGCGGGCCCGTGCGGATTGTCGGTGAAGACGATGTTGGTCGGCCCCCCGTCCCACTCGTAGAGGCGAAGCTGCGGGCGGCGCCACTCGACGCCGTCGTCGCTCTCGGCGTAGGCCAGGCGCATGGCCCATGGCTCGTGGATCACGGAGTACCCCATCTGGAAGCGGGCGTCGGGGGCCCGGAGCACGCTGCCGTAGAGTTGCATGTTCCTGTTCTCCCACGGCCGGTCGGCCACGAAGAGCGGGTTGTCGGAGTGCTTTCGCGGCCGCTGGAGCACCCGGTTGAAGCCATCGACCATATCCAGTTCCCGGTAGTCGAAGAACAGGATCGTGAGCATTTGCGACACCTCCGCCGCCCGGAGTGCCGGACCGCCGTGCTATGAGACGAGCACCTCGACCGCGGCCATGTCGCGCCGGCCGAGGCTCACGACCACCGCGCCAGCGTCGATGTGCCAGCGGGGTCGGGGGCCGTAGCTGCTGCGCGCGATGGGCTTGCCATCCAGCGAGACACCGGATGCGCCTTTGAGGCCGTGCAGGATCACGGTCAGCTCCCGGCGCTCCACCGCGCCGTCGAAGCCGCCCTCCGCCGCGTCGAGGCGCACGCGCACGCCGCCATCGACGGGCTCGTGGCTGATGCGCTGCGTGCGGCGCCGGCCCTGCTCGAAGGCGAAGGTGCGGCCGTCGTCCTCGTACAGCGTCAGCTCGCCGGGGGCGCCGGCGAAGACGTGGACCGTCAGCTCATCATCCGGGCGCTGGCCGACGAAGTCGATCCGCGGCCCCATGGGCAGGATCGCGCCCGCGGGGGCGAGCAGTGGCCCACCGCGGTCCTCCGGGACCTCCGGGCGGACCCGTCCGCCGCCCTCCAGGCGCTCACCGGTCCAGAAGTTGTGCCAGCCGCCCTCGGGCAGCCAGACCTCTTCGGTGAAACAGCCCACCAGCAGCGACGGGCCAAGGAGGAACTGGTGCAGGCACTCGGAGGCCTGCTCGTCGTGCGGGTAGAGCAGCGGCATCGGGCGCATCATGGGCATGCCGGTCTGGTGCGCCTCCCAGGCGACGGAGTAGAGGTAGGGGAGCAGGCGGTAGCGCAGGCGCGCGTAGTCGGTAAAGATGCGCTGCAGGCGCTCGCCCTGCAGCCACGGGTGGCGCCAGTAGTTCCACGAGTTGAGCTGCGCCCACGGCAGCAGGCAGCCGAAGTGGATGCCGTCCTCCCGGTAGACCATCATGTCCACGGTGTTGAGCCCGTGGCCGGACAATGAGAGGTTCAGGCAGGCGACCAGAGGCTCCTCGCCGCCGCCCGTGTCGCCGGTCCAGGTGCCGGTCCAGCGCTGCAGGCCGGCCCAGCCGTCCGGCGTGAAGGGGAAGGTGCGCTCGGCCGTCCCCCGCTCGCGCTCGGTGTACTCGCGGAAGCCCAGGAACATCTGTTTCGAGTAGAGCAGCGGGTAGAGGTTGTGCATCTGGTCATCGAGCATCCCATTGCCCCACAGCCGGTCGGGATGCTCCAGGCACTGAAAGGCCCCATCCTGCTTGAACCAGTGGGCGCCCTCGAAGACGAACTTCTGGAGGTGGTCAAACCACGGCTCCTGTAGCCTGGTAAGCCGGTCGAGGCGCCGCTGGCCCTGCAGGTTCTGGTCCACCTCGTGGCCGTCCGCAAACACAAGCGTGTCTTTCTCGCGCTCCGCCTCGGCCTCGCGCAGGTCGGGGTCAACGCGCCGCTCCTCCTCGTAGGAGAGGTCGTAGTCGTTGCACAGCCACAGGCCGGGCTTGAAGCCCATGCGCTGGGCGGCGGCGAAGAAGGTGGTCTTGTTCCGGTCGTAGCGGGGCACACGGAAGCGCTCATCGCTCCACTGCTTCTCCACCGACGCGTCGTAGTTCCTCTCCATCCAGCCGGGTTCGAGGCCGATGGCGTCGCAGGGAATGCCCTCGTCGCGGAAGGTCTTGCAGGTGTCGGTGAACTCCTTGGCGTCCGCCTGGGTGCGGCAGATGAACCAGAGCCCGAAGCCCCACCTGGGGGGCAGGAACGGCCGGCCGGTGACCTGCGTGTAGCGGTCGATGACCTCGGCGGGCTCCGGTCCGTAGATGACATAGAGGTCGAGCGTCTCATCCTCACACTCGAAGTCGAACCAGTCGTCGCTGCTGGCGCCGAGGTCGTAGAAGACGCGCCGCGTGGTGTTCACCAGCAGGCCGTAGCCGCGCGTGGAGATGATGAACGGGATGGGGATGTACTCCTCCACGTTGCGGATCCACAGGTCGCCGGCGGTGCCGCGGTGCTCGATGCGGTCGCGGGTCTGATCGCCCAGGCCGAAGAAGCGCTCATCGGCGGAAAGCTCGAAGCGCGCGCGGAAGCCCGGGTCGGGCCCCAGCATGGGCGGCTCGTGGCCGCGCAGCAGCTCGTTCCCGTCGGCGTCCTGCACGCCAAGCGTCCGATCCCCGTAGAGCCGAACGCTCATCAGCTCCGTCGAGACCGTGCCCGTGCGCGCGCCCAGGTCGGTCTCGACCTCGACCTCCGGCCAGTCGCGGCGCCAGAGGCCGTAGCGAAGCAGCGGCGACATGGGCGGCTCATCGCCCTCCCAGCCGCGGATGCGCGCGATCCCCGGCCTCAGGAAGCGGACGGTGATGGTGCTCCCGTCGCGGGTGATGCTCAGGCCGCTCTCGATCGGCTCGGCGTTCATCGCGGACATGCCTGTCACCTCGTCGTGGGTGTCACTTCAGCGCACCGATCTCCTGCTCGTGCGTCGAACGAAGCGGCCCCGTGAGGGCCGCATGCGGCTACTGCTCGCCGGCCGCCCCGAAGTCCCGAAGGCTCGCCTCATCGACCAGGTAGGCCCCGGGCAGATGGAAGAAGGTGGTGATCGAGATGCGGGCGGTGTCCGGCGGCGTGGTGAAGTAGACGCGGGCCTCCTGCCAGTCGTCGGTGTCGGCCGGGAGCTTGATGCCCGCCCAGAAGTAGCCGTGCGTGTCCGTCAGCGACTGCCCGTCCTCGCCGCGGAAGATCACGCGCACCTTCGGCGAATCGGTGATCGTCGGGTGCTCCCCGACGCCGCTGGTCTGGTAGCGGAAGCTGTAGGCGTAGCGATGCTCCCCCTCGGCGGGCACGGTCGTGGTCATCGACCAGATCGACTCGCCGTCGGGCGGCACCGAGAGACTCACGCAGTGGGCGGACTGGTAGCCCTCGCCCGCGATGATCTCGCCGGCCGCCTCGCCGATGGCGGAGAGGGTCCAGCCCGCCGCGCCGTCCTCGAACGAGGGGTTCTGCAGCAGGTTCGCGCGCTCCTCGCCGAAGATCAGGTAGCACGGGTGCCAGAGGCCACCCGCCCCCATCTGATCGCGCACGCGCACCGCGACGGTGTTCGTGCCGGGCCGCAGTTTCCCGGTCACGTCCACGTCCAGCGGCTCCTTCCAGCTATCGGGGTTGACCTGCGCATCGAAGATGATCTCGCCGACATTCTCTCCATTGAGCCAGACCCAGCCG
>JALGUJ010000021.1:62710-70050 GCA_029820945.1 Candidatus Zipacnadia bacterium
GGTCACCTCGAAGGTGGTGCGGTACCAGGCGACGCCATCGAAGTCCTCGTGGCCCTGGTCCTCCCAGGTTCGGTTGGTCGCCAGCAGCTCCCAGTCGCTGTCGTCGAAGCCCTCGCGGTGCCAGCCCGCCTCCTCGCCGCCGCTCTCAGCCTCGATCTTAAAGCGCCACTGTAGCGGGAGCTGCAGATAGCGTCCGGCCTCATCGCGCAGGATGTCCAGCCGCTCGGCGATGCGCTCGCCCCACCGGCCCCGGTTCTCCTGGAATTCGAGCGCGGGCAGGTGCAGGGCGGGCAACTCGCCCTGGCTCTCGATGATCGCCCAGCGGCGCTCGTGCAGCTCCTGCGCCTCCTGCAGCCACGCGATCAGTTCCTGCTCGGTGGGCTGTTCGTCCAGCTCGGCCGTCTCCACGATCCCCAGCGACATGCCGGCGGCGTTGAGCCGCGAGGCCAGCCGCATCAGCTCGCACGTGATCTCCGTGTAGTCCAGACCGATGCGCACGAAGTCCAGCCGTGCGGTGATCGTCGGGTCATCGGTCCTCGCATAGGCCCGCTCCAGCGCCTCGCGAGCCCTGGCGATGGTGGGCGGATCGAACTGCTCGGGGAGCCGCGCGATGTTGCTGCTGCCGGACCCGCAGGCATCGGCACCAAGCTCCTCCAGGCGCCGCTCGAAGACGTCGTAGTAGGCCGCTACGTCCTCGGCCGCCGGCCCGAAGCCGGAGCGATAGTAGTCGCCCAGCACCTCCTCACGCGTCAGGGAGCTGTCCCAGATCATGCGCGCGGCCAGGTAGTAGTTGGGCCCGTGCGTGGCGAAGTCGCGGCAGATCTCGCTGTTGAGGCCGATGAAGCCGTGCGACTTGAGGTACTTGATCTCGCTCTCGATCAGCCGCGTGTGGATGTTCGGCATGCCCAGCCAGTAGATGAGCCCGAAGTACTCGCGTGAGACCATCGGGTTGCCGAACTGCGACCACTCATCAATGTAGCCGCGGTAGCGGTCTTTCATCTCAGGGTCGCGGAACCAGTGACAGGCCTGGGCGAAGAACAACACGATGTTGTCTTCCAGGGCCTCGATGCGCGCCGGCGGGGCCTTGAAGAAGGTGTAGCAGTAGTGGCCAAGCAGCCGGTCGGGGTCGCGCTCGGCGACGATGCGCGCCACCTGGTTCACGAAGGTGAAGATGCGGTCGGTCAGCGCCGGGATCTCTTCATCGCCCCACTCGATCGTGTTTTCGGGCACGTCCAGCGCTCGGCAGGTTCGACACTCGCAGAAGCCGGAGCCGTCGTTGGGCGCGACGGGCACGATGTCGCGGCTGTCGCGCAGCGCCGACTCTGCGACGATCCGCACCACCTCGGGGTTGGATGTGCATATCTGCCCGGCGCGCAGGCCAACGCCGAAGAAGGGCCGGCGTTCGCCATCGCGGAGCGCATAGTACTCCGGGTGCTCCTCGAACAGCTCGTTGCCGCCCAGGTGGTGCGTGTACGAGTGGCCCGAGTGTCCGGTCAGTGACTGACCCTGACCGGTCCGGCGCCACCACAGGTAGTACTCCCGCGTGACCCGGTCGGGGTTGCGATAGGTCAGCCAGAGGTTGCGGATCTGGAAGTCCGGCGCATCCCGCCAGTCGAGATCGTCCGGCACCGTGAAAGCCTCAGCCTCGGGCACGACCTCGCCCAGCTCCCCCGGCCACAGCCAGCGCACGTCCGCGTAGCGCCGCAGCAGCTCATAGACGCCGTAGAGCGTGCCGGTGCGCGCGTACCGCCCGACCGGCTCCTCGTCGGTATCCTCCCCGACGATCAGCAGGTCCCCGTCCAGGACGCGGATGACGAACGCCTCGCGCTCCTCGGCGACGATGCCCGCCTCGGCCGAGGCCGCGCAGGGCCCCACGTAGATGCACGGCCCGTCCGGCGCGTCACTCTCGGCCGCCACGGGCAGCTCGGCGCCGGTGATGCGCTCCAGGTAGCGCTGCAGCTCCTCGGCGGCGAACTGCGCCGGGGCGGTCGCCTCGTCCGCGGTGACGATGCTGTAGGCCGAGCGCCCGTCCTCGACGATGTCCAGCGCGTGAGCGGCCGATGCGGCGAGGATCAGCAGACCGGCGACCATCGGGCACATGCGCATGCGAACATCACCTCCGCCGGGCACCTTCGCCGGAGCGCACCGCGCGACCTTGCGGCACCGCCGTTGGCCCGCCGCGTCGCCGCCACGCGCCGGCGCTCCTTCGCCCCGAGGGCGAACCGACGCTGCGGCCACCTGGTCTCTGCGACACGGCAAGATGCGCGTCGGCCTCGATTGCCGGCGTCGCACATGGGGGTGCGGGCAGGTTCGCGGCGGCTCACAGGCGAAGTATGAGCATGACGCGGGGCGGACATGCGCGCACCAGCAAGGGAGGTGGGGCGGCCGCCGCCTGGCCGCCACCGACGCCATGAAGACAGCCGGATACCTGATCGGGGGAGTGCTGGGGCTTGGCGCACTCATCTTCCTGGGGTCGGCCTCCGCCAACAGGTCGCTGCGCCACGCGCTGCTGGGCCTGGTGCTGCTGGGGGCCGCGGCCTTCATGATCTACCTGGCACGCTCAAAGGGCCCGGAGGTGAAGGTCACGCACAAGGTTGACTTCACCGGCGACACCGAGCTTGAGAGGCTGCGATGCGAGGCCTGTGGCGCGCAGCTTGACTCGGACGCCGTGGAGATGCGCGAGGGCGCGATCTACGTCAAGTGCCCGTACTGCGGCACCAGCTACCAGCTCGAGGAGAAGCCGAAGTGGTAGATGCGGCCGGGCTCTTCGGGCGCATGGTCAGGCGCGCGGGCGCTGCGGTGCGCGCCGATCTCGGCCGCCTGGCGGCGCGCATCGACGCCCTTCGCCCCGAGCCGGAGGGCGTGCGGCTGAGCGCGTGGCGGTTCGAGTCGCCGCAGGGCCGGGTCAGGCTGCACCTGCGCAGCCACAAGGACGGTACCGGACTGCTTCTGGTCAACGGGACCGACGCGCTGCACCTGAGCCCCATGCAGGCCGAGATGGCACGGCTGGCGCTCGACGACACGCCGCCGGATCGGGTCATGGTGCGCCTCCGCACCCTCTACCCGGACGCGCGCGAGGCGGCCTTGCAGGGCGAGTGGGAGCACGTGGCGGCGGCGATACGCCGGGTCAGGCGGCCCACGCAGGGCTGCGCGGTCTGCGGGCTGACCATCCCGCAGCCGCCGCCTCTGACGGTGCGCGCGCAGGCCCCGTTCAAGGCCGACCTGGCGCTCACCTACGCCTGCAACAATAACTGCGCCCACTGCTACAACGAGCCGGGGCGCCGCTCGATGCCCGCGCTGGACACGGACGGCTGGCGTGGCGTTCTCGATCGGCTCTGGGAGATCGGCGTGCCCTACGTCATCTTCACCGGCGGGGAGCCGACGCTGCGCGAGGACCTGCCGGAGCTGGTCGCGCACGCCGAGGGCCTTGGGATGATCTGCGGGCTCAACAGCAACGGGCGGCGGCTGAGCGATCCGGCGCTGGTCGACGCGCTGCTGGGGGCCGGCCTCGATCACGTGCAGATCACGCTGGAGTCGCACCGGCCACAGGTGCACGACCGCGTCGTGCGCGCGAGGGCCTGGCACGAGACGGTCGCGGGGATCCGGACGTGCCTGGACGAGGGCCTGCTCGCGATCACGAACACGACGCTGCTGGGCAGCAACGCGGATGAGGCGGAGGAGACCGTGGACTTCCTGGCCGGGCTGGGCCTGCGCACCTTCGCGATGAACGGGATGATCTACTCGGGCTGTGGGGTGGCGAACCCCGCGGCGCTTGAGATCCCGAGGCTGCGCGAGGTGCTGGCGCGGGTGCGGGACCGCGCGGCGGAGCGGGGTATGCGCTTCATCTGGTACACGGTCACCCGCCACTGCGAGCTGTCGCCTCTGGAGATGGGCGTCGGGCTGCGCTTCTGTAACGCCGCGGAGTACTCGGTCTGCGTCGAGCCCAACGGCGACGTGCTGCCGTGCCAGTCGTACTACGAGCCGGCGGGCAACATCCTGGCCGACCCCTGGCAGAGCATCTGGGAGAGCGAGCTGTTCACGCGCATTCGGTTCCGCCGCGAGCGGCCCGAGCGCTCGGACCTCCCCGCGGAGTGCAAAAGCTGCGAACATTTGAGGCTGTGTGGTGGCGGATGTCCGCTGGAAACACAGGCGAGGCGAAGCGAGGTGATGGAGCGGTGCCAGACAGCGGAGTAGTCATACGGTCCTTCGAGCGGCTGATCGGGGAGTGGCCGACGCGGTTCCACCTGCGCATCGACCCCGACGGCAGCGGGCTGCTGCTGGCCAACGCCGCGGAGGCCGCCTACCTTTCGCCGGTCGGCGTCAGGATGGCGGGCGGCATCCTCGAGGGGCGCACCGACGAACGGATCACCGACGAGATCGTGTCCGAGTACCGCGGCGCGCCGCGGAGCCAGATCCAGGCCGACCTGGCGAGCGTGCGGCAGCTCATCGAGGACCTCTCCGAGCCGGGCGACAACTACCCGGTGACGAACCTCGTCGATCCGGAGCTGTGTCAGTGGACCCGCGCGCTGGCCGCGCCGCTGCGGGCCGACGTGGACCAGTGCGGGCGCGAGCACTTCACGGAGATGGCGCAGAGGCTGTGGGCCGCGGGCGTGCCGCACGTATCGATCCAGACGGATCGCGAGGCGGACCCGGGCGACCTCGTGCGACTGGTCGAGGCCGCGGAGGACATAGGCATGATCTGCGGCCTGCGGGCAGCCGCGAGCTGGCTGTCGCGAGGCGGCGCACCCGGAGCGCAGGTCATCGAGGACTGCGCCATGGCCGGCCTCGACCACCTGGACCTGCTGTTCGTCTGCCACGACCCGGCCGAGCACGACGAGACCGTCGGCGAGGGCGATCACGCGGCATTCCTGGCGGCCGTCGCGCAGTGCCACGATCTGGAGCTGGCGGTGGTGGCGCAGGTGCCGATGCTGGACAGCAACCTGGCCGACCTGGACGAGATGATGGCGGCACTGCAGGAGCTGGGGGTGACGAACGTGGTGGGCTTCGCGATCGCCTGCCCCGATGAGGACGAGGCGGCGGACGCGTCGGGGGCGCTCCCCGCGCGGGCGCTGCCGCAGGTGGCGACGACCTTCTTCGAGCTGGCCGATGCCACCCAGGGGCGCTACCTGTGGGCGCCGCCGGTGCGGCTGGACACGGCCCGCGGGCCGGCCGAGCAGATCCTCGACGGCCCCCGCACGTCCGCGGACGTCACGGTGCGCGTGCGGGCCGACGGCTCGGTCCTGCCGCCCAGGGGCGGCCCGCAGAGCGCCGGCAACCTGCTCACCGACGAGTGGAGCGAGATATGGGCGCACGAGGCCTTCGAGCGCTATCGCGAGCGCCTGCAGCAGCCCACGCGCTGCCCCGACTGCCCTGACCTGCCGATCTGCGACGCCGACTGCCCCAAGGACCCGGCCGGATGGAGCGATGACCGCCAAGGTGGTGAACTGGCGTGAGGACGGCGCGAGGGACATTGCTGGTCGCGCTACTGGCCGTGCTGGCGAGCACGCCGGTGTGGGCGCAGAGCTACTCGTTCTCGGTCCCAAGGATGGTCCTGGGCGTTACTCCCAACCCGGACGCCTCGGTGACGCTGAACTACGAGGTCAAGTTCCACTGCAACGATGGGGCCCACCCCATCGACGTGGTGGATATGGGCCTGCCGCACGGGGGATACGACATCTCGAACATGAAGGCGTCGCTCAACGGCCGGGCGCTGACGGACATCAGGGTATCGACGGAGATCGACACCGGCGTCGAGGTGCATCTGACGCCCCCGATCCAGCCTGGCGAGACCGGGACCTTCGAGTTCGAGGCCACTATGCCCAACATGGTCTTTCAGGACACCACCAATCCCGAGCTGGCCTCTCTGCGCATCACGCCCACCTGGTGGGGGAGCGCGTACGTGACCGACACGACCGATCTGGTCATCGCCGTGTACCTGCCGGACACGATCGACCTCAACCAGGTGCTCTACCAGCTCGGGCGGGAGTTCGACGAGAAGCTGCAGCTCAGCGGGCGGAAGGCCGTGGTCTGGGTCTTCGAGGACACGCGCATCGTGAAGGAGCACATGGTCGGCTGCTCGTTCCCCAAGGCCTGGATGGAGCGGGTGGTCAAGCAGACCGCGCTGGGCCTGGCGTGGAAGTGGTGGAAGGAGAGCACCGGCGCGCGCATGATCGTGGGCCTGCTGATGCTGGTGGTGTTCGGCATCTGGTACTTCCGGATCACCGGCGGCACGGGGACCTGCCTCTTCGTGCCGCTGGTCATTGTGGTGCCGATACTGTGGGCCGCCAGCCCGGCGCTGGAGCTGCTGGGCATCCCGGTGCTCATCCTGCTCTGGCTGCTGGGCGACCGGATCGCGGCGGCCAGGAAGCGCTCCTACCTGCCACCGATCGAGTCGGTGCCGGGCGGGCAGATCAAGCGCGGGCTTACCGCTCCCGAGGCGGCGGTGCTGCTGGAGCGGCCGCTCGGCGAGGTGCTGACGCTGGTGATCTTCGGCATGCTCAAGAAGGGCCTCGTGACCATGGTCCGCGAGGACCCGCTGACGGTGGAGGTGCCGGAGCAGTTCCAGACCACGCGCGGCGAGCGGCGCAAGGTCGCCAGCGCCCTCGGGACGGTCGTCCGCGGCTACGAGCAGCCCTTCCTCGACGCCATCATGGAGAGCCCGGGCACCCCCGTCCCGGAGCTCGACCTGAGCAAGGAGATGCGCAACCTGGTCAGAGTCACCGCCGAGCGCATGAAGGGCAATGATCTTGAGCGCACGAAGGAGTACTACGAGTCGATCGTCTACAAGGCCTGGAAGGAGGCCCGGCTGATCGGCGAGGTCGAGAAGCGCGACGAGTATGTGGACAACAACATCGGCTGGCTGATGCTCGATCCGGGCTATCCGCGACACTTCCACACCTGGCACAGGAGCGGCTACAGCTACAGTCCGGCGTGGTCCCGGCCGTCCGCGCCCTCGGCACCCGCCCCAACCGGCGCCACCAGCGGCCGCACCAGCTTCGGCGACGTGGCCGCCTCCTTCGCCGGCTGGTCCGAGAACGTGTCCGGGCGCATGGCCGCCACCATGGACCCCGTGAGGGTAGGCCTGGTGGACGGCAGGATCATGGACCTCTCGGGCGTGGACAAGGTGGGCATGGACTTCCTGGAGACGATGGCCGAGTCCGGCGGCGGCGGAGGAGGCGGCGGCTGCGCGTGCGCCTGCGCCGGCTGCGCCTGTGCCTGCGCCTGCGCGGGTGGTGGTCGGTGAGCGACCGCCCGGACCGGCCGGGAGACGACCTGGCACGCGAGCTGGCACACTGGCTGCGCGGGCCGCGCTCGCGGGCGCTCCGGCGCGCCGGGATCGG
>JALGUJ010000199.1 GCA_029820945.1 Candidatus Zipacnadia bacterium
GCGATACGACGAGCGGTCCACGTAGTGCACGTTGTTGGTCGCCACGCACTCCAGCCCCAGGCGCGCGGCGAGGTCGCCCAGCCGGTGGCGCATGCGGTTGTGCGGGCGCGGCAGCAGGTGGTTGTGCAGCTCGATGAAGAAGTGCTCGGAGCCGAACAGATCGCGATAGTGCTCCCCCACCTCGTACGCCTCGCCGAAGCGCTTGCGCGCCAGCAGTGCCGGGATCTCGCCCCGCTTGCGGCAGGCCGAGAGGGCGATCAGGTGGCCGCAGTGCCGGCGCAGGTTCTCCTGGGTGAGCAGCGGGTGGTCGCGATCGACGTCCGCGTAGGCCGCCGAGAACGCGCTCTCACGCCGCGCCTCGCCCAGCCGTGCGGCGGTGACCAGCCGGCACAGGTTCGAATAGCCCTCGTTGTCCTCGGCCAGCAGCAGCAGGTGCGGGGGGCGCTCCGGGTCCTCGAGGTGTTCGGGCAGCACCGGCTCGACGGTGAACTCGACGCCGATGATGGGCCGCACGCCGGCCGCGAGCGCGGCCTGGAAGAAGCGCACCGCGCCGGCGAGGGAGTCATGGTCGGTGAGCGCGAGGGCGGACATGCCGGCATCGCGCGCCGCCCGCGCCAGGGCTTCGACCGGCGCCGCACCGTCGTAGAACGAGAAGTTGCTGTGAGTATGCAGGTGCGTGAAGGCGGTCATCAGTCGTTAGCCGTTAGCCGGTAGCTGGAAGCTTCAATCCCACACCCGATACACGTGCCACCGGTCGGTGGTCTCGTAGCGGCACAGGTCGAAGGTGCGGCCGGCGTCGGTGAGCACGCGCACGAAGCGGCGCTCGCCATCGCCCTTCCACCAGCGCCCCATCAGCCGCCAGGCGCCGCCGGTATCGACCACCTCGTAGCGCCGCCCACGCCAGGTAAAGGCATTCGGGCAGCGTTCGCGGGTGCCTTCGGTGTAGATCGGTTCGCCTATGGATCTGGTCATCGCCACCATCGCACTCACTCGCAGAACATCGTGGTGAAGGCATTATATCGAACAATTGTTCGACCGTCAAGAGAACGACGGGGGAATGAGCAATGGACAATCGGGACGGTGGGCCTCACTTTCCGTCGACGCGCGATCCGCAGGGCTGCGCGCGCCAGTCGTTGTTGCTCCCCTTCCCCTGCACTCCATCCCGCTCGTGAGCGGGACGGAAGGGAGAGGGGCTGGAGGCTGCGCCTGCGCTGCCGGAGGGGGTGAGGCACGCTGAGAACTTCGCCCACCGCGGGAACCCGCGCATATGCCTGCTTCGTCATACGCACCAGAGGTAGTGCGCAGAGGAGGGCACACCATGATCAGGCGACTGGCGTTGTCCGCGATGCTGCTGACGATCCTCGCGGGGGGGGCGCCGGCAGACGGCATCCTCATCCCCGGGCCACCTGAACGGCCCGAGCCCGATGTCCCCTGGTTCACCATCAAGTACCATCACGTGGACGTGGAGATCCGCGACCAGGTCGCCACCACGAAGATCGACCAGGTCTTCGTCAACGAGGCGAACCGCGAAGTCGAGGCCACCTACATGTTCCCGCTGCCGCCCAATTCGGTGGTGCAGGACTTCGAGATCGTGGCCGACGGCCAGCGGCTCGAGACCAGCCTGCTCGAAGCCGACGAGGCCCGGCGCATCTACGAGGACATCATGCGCCGCCGCCGCGACCCGGGGCTGTTCGAGTACGCGGGCAACAACACCTACCGCGCCCGCGTCTTCCCCATCCCCCCCGACGGCGAGCGTCGCATCCAGATCACCTACTCCGAGCTGCTGGGCCATGACGCCGGCGTGGTCGAGTACGTGTACCCGCTCAGCACCGAGCAGTTCTCGACCGAGCCGGTCGGCGAGACCGTGTTCAACGCGCGCATCACCTCCGCCGACCCCATCGCCAGCGTCTACTGCCCCAGCCACAATGTCTCCATCGACAAGCAGGACCGGCGGCACGCCACCGTCTCCTATGAGGAGAACAACACCCGCCCCGACCGCGACCTGCGCATGTACTACACGGTGTCGATGGACGCCGTGGGCACCCACATCATGACCTACAAGGAGCCCGGCGAGGACGGCTTCTTCATGCTGCTGACCGCCCCGTCGGTTGAGCGCGACGCCGCCCCGGTCCCCAAGAACGTGGTCTTCGTGCTGGACCGCTCGGGCAGCATGAGCGGCGAGAAGATCGAGCAGGCGCGCGATGCGCTCACCTTCTGCGTCAATCAGCTCGGTGAGGACGACCTGTTCGAGATCATCACCTTCAGCGACAACATCCGCTCCTTCGGCGAGGAGCTGGGCCGCGCCGGCGCGGACCGTGTGCGCGAGGCGCGACAGTTCATCGCCGACATGGAGGCGGCGGGCTCGACCGACATCAACGCCGCCATGCAGCTCGCGATGGAGCGCCGCTCCGAGGGCCGGCCCAACTACATCGTGATGCTCACCGATGGCCTGCCCACCGCAGGCGTTACCGACCTCGACGACATCCTGGCTAACGTCAGGGACGCGCGGGAGGAGATGGACGCCTCCACGCGCGTCTTCGTCTTCGGCGTGGGCTACGACGTGGACACGCACTTTCTCGACCGGATGTCGCTCGACAACGGCGGCGTGGCGGCGTACGTGCGCCCCGAGGAGAGCATCGAGGCCAAGGTCTCCAGCTTCTACGCCAAGATCTCGCACCCGATGCTGACCGACATCGGCGTGGACTTCGGCGAGATCACCACCTATGACACCTTCCCGCAGGAGCTGCCCGACCTGTTCCACGGCTCGCAGATCGTGGCGCTGGGACGCTACGACAGGCGCACCACCGGCGCCACGACGGTGCGCGTCTCCGGCCAGACGCCTGAGGGCTCCGAGCACTTCGACATCCGCGCGAGCTTCCCGGAGGAGGCGCGCTCGCGCGACTACATCCCGGCGCTGTGGGCGGGGCGCAAGGTCGGCTGGCTGCTCGATCAGATCCGGCTGAACGGTGAGAGCAAGGAGCTGGTGGACGAGGTCGTACGCCTCGGAACCGAGCACGGCATCCTCACCGAGTACACCTCGTTCCTGGCGCTGGATAGCGGCGAGATTACCGCCGACGAGGTGGAGGAGCGGCTACGCGGCCCGGAGGGCGCGATGGGCCCGGCCGGCCCGCTGGCGACCGAGCGCATGGGCGGATATGCCATCTCCCAGCGGGACAACGCCCAGGCCATGCAGGCGCAGACCTCGGTGGCGACCCAGAACATGTACCTCGATGCCGAGGGCAACTGGCAGCGCGTGGGCAACATCGTCAACGTGGGCCAGCGCGGCTTCATCCAGCAGGGCGAGCAGTGGGTGGACAGCCGCCTGCGCGTTGGTCAACGGCCACGTGGTGCAGATCGGCGGCGAGGGGAAGACCGAGCTGACCGAGGCTGAGCTGGATGCGCTCGAGCAGCCGGCAGCGCCCGAGACCGGCGCGGCGCCCGGCACCGACGGCGGGACCATGCTCGGCCGCCGCGGTCTGCTGGAGGCCCTGGGCGCGATGCTCGCAGGACTTCTCGCGCGCATCCCGGACCTCGTGTAACACCGCACGATAGGCGGAGAAGCATCAGCTCAGCTCCCGGTCGCTCCGGCGGCCGGGAGCTTCGCATCTCTCCTCAGCCGGTCGCGCACCAGAGCACGTCGCGCGCCACTCGCCTGGCGACCAGCCGCAGCAGCCACCAGCCCGTCGGCGAGCGCCCCGGCGACCACGGTGCTGACTGCAAACGTGACCGGCAGCGGGCACAGGCGCCGAGGATGGCGAGGATGGCCGCGGCCTCGATGGGGTGGTGGTTGGGATACGCGAAGGCAAACTGACCGACCGGAAAGCCGATCGCCGCGCCGGTCAGCGCCCCCGCCCCGCCCAGCGGAGGAACGTCAGCAACTCGTCACTGCTGTAGCCGCCTGGTCCGCCGCTTCTGAGCATAGCGCGCCCCTCCGGCCTGCGTTGGCCGTCTGGCCACCACCGCCTTCGACGCTCCCTCAGTCACGTCACCCGTAGCGCCAGTGTTCGCGGTGCAGGGCGGCGATCAGGGCGAGCACGCACACTGTGCCACCGATGGCCCAGAATACGCCCATGGGCTCCTCAAGCAGCCACACACAGGTCAGCAGGCCGCCACCGACGTAGACAAGCGCCATCGCCGTTCCGGTCACGAGCCAGAGCCAGACGCTCTCCGGCCGCGAGAGGCCTGCCGCCAGCAGCGCCGCCGCCCAGCAGCCCAGCATCGCCACGGTCGATGTCTCCCATCCGAGCTGCCACGCGAGCAGCCAGCCCAGCGGGGCGCCGAGGATCGCGCCCGCCGCCGCGAAGCGCGTGGGCCGCTGCCAACCCTCGTCGGGGTTCCGGGTCATCGCCTCGCCCCCCACGAGGGCATGGGTCCGTACCGCCGCACGGAGGCCATGACCGCGAAGATCGCGCCGGCGAAGTACACGATCGCCCAGGTCGTGCCGATAGCCGGCCCGAGCAGCAGCGGCTCCGGCTTCGCCAGCAGTCCCGCGATGTTACCGCCGATCAGCGCGCCGAAGATGGCGGCGGTCACGCCATTGCCGGCGGCAAGCTGGCCGATCAGGAAGCCCAGCGGCGCGGCGACCACGACGCCGATGGTTGCGGCGAAGAGCAGGCGGCGCAATTGCGCTTCGGCGCGTTCGCGTACGGCGCGCAGCTCGGCGACGGTCGGGCCCGGCGGTGCATCCTCTTCGGGCGCGTCCGGCGGATCGCCCGGCGCCCAGCCGCAGCGCGCACAGCGCGTCTCCAGCGGCTGGAATTCGTAGCCGCACCGGTCACACTCGACCGGCTCGGTGTCCTCCTCCCAGCCCGCCAGTTCATACGGCCGCTTACGGGCCATCGCGGTCGTCGCCCTCGTCCTCGACGCCGGACTCCTCGTCCTCCAAGTCGGCCTCCGTCGTGACGTCGATCTCATCCAGGTCGCCGAACATGACCAGCGCCATCTCCATCGCCTGGTCAAACCCCGCGTTGAAGCCGTCGCGGAAGCCATCGGTGAAGCCCTGCCGATAGCCCTTCGCGAACGCCCTGTGCTTCCTGTCGCCGATGGGGCTCCCTCACTCCATCCCCCGCCGTGTGATCCTTCGCGAGCGGTATTCCGCCACAGGCCCGCCGTGCCCTGCAAAGAGAGAGGCCCGCGGCGGCGGCCGCGGGCCTCTCTCTGGCTTGGGATCGGCGCGGTCAGTCCTCAACCATCGTCCAGTCAATGGAGCACATCACCAGCGTGAACACCACCCAGCCGAAGATACCACCGCTCACCAGCGTGAGCGCAATGCCGCCGGGCGACAGGCCCCACCACAGGCCGGCGGCGTTCATGACCGTGAGCCGGATGGCGGCCTCAGCGATGACTGCGGCGAGGATCGCAGCGGTTACGCTGCGCTTATCCACCGTGATCAGCCCCACGATGGAGCCGGAGATGGCCGCGAAGGCCGCGCTAATCAAGATGGCCATCGGCAGCGGCACCGTCACCGCTGCCGGTGCCGCGAAGTGCGCCAGCACCCCGAACAGCCCGCCGAGGATGGCGCCGTAGAGCACTCCGGCCATGGCGCCGTTGAAGGCCAGCTCGGCTGAACTGACCGGATCTCTGTGCGCCTGGCTCGCCACGTCCTGCACACCTGCGGACTCCTGCATCGTGTCACTCCCTGTCCTGCCGGTTGATCCTGGGGCGACTCGCTTGTGCTGCGGGCACTGTGTCTGCACCGAACTGAGGGCCTCATCGCACTCCGGGCAACCCATCCCTGCGGCACTCCTCGCTCCCGTCTGCTGTGATTGAGTCTGCGTGTGGGCTCCGTTAGGACTACACTACTTGATTTGCTCTCGTTTGTCAACGATAAGTGTCTATTAGCTCTGTTTACGCTGAAAATGTTCGTCACATTGTTTTAAGCAACGCCGGCGCCCGGGCGATACTGCGCCCGGGCGCCGGATGGTAGATCCGCTCATGAAGGCCCCTCAGCGCCTGCACAGGCGCGTACGCTGGTCGCCGATGAAGCCCTGCTCGGAGCGGTCGCGCAGCCCGTCGCGCTCGGGGATGACGTAGCGGGCGAACCACTCGTCCATCATCCCGCACAGCTCGCGCCGCATATCCTGGTAGCCGGGGTCATCGGCGAGGTTGACGCGCTCGTCGGGGTCCTCGGCGAGGTGGAAGAGGTCATCGGGGCCGTGAGCGTGGCGGTAGACGTACTTCCATTCCTCGGTGCGGATCATGCGCACCGGCCCGTACTCGTCAAAGACGCAGATCTGCTCGGCGAGCTGCTCCCGCTCGCCGCGCAGGATCGGCAGGAAGCTGCGGCCGGGCAGGTTCTGCTGCACGGGCACCTCCAGGCCGAGGTGGTCGAGGAGCGTGGGCATGAAGTCGTAGGCGGACAGCAGCGCATCGCAGGAGCCGACCGGGATGCTGCCCGGCCGGCTCATGATCGCCGGCACGCGCACAGAGTTCTCGTACATATTGCGCGGCCAGGTGCCGTTGCCCTTGCCCCAGAAGCCGTGGTGGCCGCACGAGAAGCCGTTGTCGGAGAAGAAGCAGATGAGCGTGTCCTCGCGCAGCCCCAGCGCCTCGACGCGGTCGATGATCTGCCCGATGCCGATGTCCATCGCGGTCACGGAGGCGAAGTAGCCCTTGAGCGCCTCGCGATTGCCCAGGTTCTGCTCGGTCAGCGAGATCGCCCACGGGTGCATCGGCTCCTGCGGGCAGCTCTCGAACGGACAGTCGTCGTAGCTGTCCACGATCTCCTGCGGGTGCTGGTTGATCCACGGGCTGTGCGGTGCGGTGTAGTGCACCGACAGGTAGAATGGTCCATCCTTGTGGCGGTCAATATAGCCCAGCGCTTCGTCGGTGATCAGGTCGGTGACGTAGCCCGGATCGTTGATCGCCTCCCCGTCGCGGACCATGGGGGCGT
>JALGUJ010000116.1 GCA_029820945.1 Candidatus Zipacnadia bacterium
TGCGGTGTGCTGGGGCTTCGCCCTCCGGGCTCACCCCCAGCACACCGCCACTGCTTCCACCCCGCTTCCTTTTCTCCTGCCACCTGACATCTTAGCCCATAGGAGGGGCCGGTCGGGCGACCGGCCCCTCCGGGTGACCACTGACTGCTCCTTGAAGGGAGACTACCATGACCGAGTACGGCCACATCACCATGTCGCCACGCGATGACATCGTCGCGGGCAGCATGGTCACGCTGACCTTCACCTACACGGTGGGCGAGAGGGGGATGAGGGAGGGCGGGAGCCTGCGCATCGCCACGCCCAACGATGCCTGGGGCTGGCCGCTGGTGCCCCTGCACCGCTACTTCCAGCAGGGCCACCTTAACCAGGGCCGCGACGGCGGCTACACCAGCTACGCGCGTATGAACACTCAGGTCGAGCTCGAGAGCGACTCCGAGGCGTGGCTCGACCTGGCTGCCGAGGAGCGCTGTCCGATCGGCGACCTGAGGGGCGGCTGGGCGCACCACATCGTGGCGCGCGTCCGCGACGGCGACCTACAGCCGGGCGATGTCATCAGGATCATCTACGGCGACACCACCTGGGGCGAGGACGGCGTGGAGGCCCAACGTGTGGCGCCCACGCCCAAAGACCACTTCCACGCCTACGTGGATGTCGGGGGCGAGCTCCAGTTCGTGGAGCTGCCCGCCGACGAGTTAGCGGTCAACGTGGTGCCGACGCCGCCGGCGAAGTTCCGGGTGGTGGGACCATCGGTCGTGCGGCCGGGCGAGGAGTTCGAGGTGCGTGTGGCGGCCATCGACGAGTTCAACAACCGGCCCAGCGGCGCCTTCACGGGCGAGGTGCGCGTGGGCAGTCGCGATCCGCGCATGCAGATCCCGGGCTCGGCGGCATTCACCGAGGCCGAGAGCAACCACCACCGCATCGAGGGCGCGATGGCACATGCCGAGGGCCTGCACCGCGTCAGCGTCGAGCGCGCCGAGGGCAGGGGTGGGCGAGACCACTCGAACCCCATCTGGTGCGTCGGCCGCGAGATGCGTGTCTACTTCGGCGACCTGCACTGCCAGACCATGTACCACTCCGACTCGATCGGCACGCCCGACGAGGCCTACGAGTTCGGCCGCGACATGGCCCTGCTCGACTTCATGGGGGTCACCGACTCAGGCGGTCAGCTCAAGGACGGATGGATCGAGACCCAGGAGGCCACGAACCGCCACTACGAGCCGGGGCGCTTCGTGACCTTCAAGGGCTTCGAGTACGGCGGGCAGCGAGGGCACCGGAATGTCATCTACCGCCAGTGCGAGATCGAGCCGCCGCTGGAGGACCTGGAGAGCGACAACCCGGAGGCGCTGTTCGACTACTTCCGCGGCCGCGACGACATCATCAGCATCCCCCACCACACGAAGGTCTGGACGGACTGGGACTACTACGACCAGGAGCTGGAGCGACTGGTCGAGGTCTACTCCTGCTGGGGCTCGGGCGTCGAGCACAACGATCCGCTGTGGGAGAAGTCCGAGAAGCCCGGTGCGGGCGTCTTCAACGCGCTGGCCCGCGGCTACCGCTTCGGCTTCATCGGCTGCGGCGACAGCCACGCCGGAATGCCCGGCCGCTCCTATCCGCAGGACCGCCAGTGGTGCGTGCACCGAAAAAGCGGCTACACCGGCGTCTGGGCGCCGGAGCTGACGCGGGAGGCGATCTTCGATGGGCTCTACAACCGCCGCGTCTACGCCACCACAGGCGTGCGCATGATCCTTGAGTTCTCGGTCAACGACGAGATGATGGGGGGCGAGATCGACCTCGATGACCCGAGCGAGGAGCGCGTCATTCGCATCCACGCCATCGGCGAGCGGCCGATCGCGTACATGAGGATCGTCAGGAGCAACGAGACGCTGTTCGTCCGGGAGTGCTCGCGCGAGGAGGAGTACTTCGAGTTCCGCGACACCGATCCCGCTGAGGATGGGGACTTCTACTACGTGCGCGTGGTGCAGGAGGATGAGGAGACCGGCTGGTCAAGCCCGGTGTGGGTGAACGCGTGACGGCAGCAACGAAGGCCACGACACCCACGACAGCAACGGCACGGCGCCGGCGCGTCGTGCCGGTTGGAGGGGGGCGACTACGCTCGCGCCCGGTCGTTCGTCGCGTTGTAGGGCGCGGCCATGAGCTTGGACAAGGCCGGGCTCAGACCGCGGCGCCGTTGGCGCGCAGCCGCTCCTGCAGGGCGCCCACGTCTATGGCGGCCGGATCGGTCTCGCCGTCCGCGGCCATGGCGGCGCCCTCGCCCGCGGCCTCCCCGATCGCCATGCAGGTGCCCATCACGCGCAGCGCCGACATGGCCTGATGGTCCGCGGAGATGCAGCGGCCGGCGCTCAGCAGGTTCGGGACGTCCGCAGAGACCAGGCTCCCCCACGGGATGTCGAACCACAGGCCGTCCCGCGGGTGGAGGGCCGCCCGGTCGTCGCTCCCGTCGCCGGGCAGCTCGTCGTAGTGCTCCTCGTACATCGGGCACGGCGGGTCGTTCGGGCAGCCCGTGTAGCACAGGTGCGTCGAGTTCTTCGTGCGGCCCAGGGGGCAGTGGATGTCGATCCAGTATGGGCACCGCGCCACGGCCTCGTCGCGGCGGCGGGCATCGACCACGTCATCGCCGGTGACGATCTCCAGCCCCACCATCTGCCGGCTCTCGCGCAGGCCGATGTGCGGCGGCGTCTGCACCAGGTAGACGTCCTCCATGCCGGGGACGTTCTCGCGCCACCACCGCACGAGCTGCCAGGTGTCGCGGCGGATCTGCACCTCGCCGCGCGTCAGATCCTCGACGTTCGTAGGGTCGCCGGCGAAGCGCGTGGCGTTGGGCATGTGCTCGCCGCTGCGCCTGCCGCCCACGACACCGCCCCAGCTCGGGTTGTAGGCGGTGATGTCGCCGGAGTTGACGGCCTCGGTCGCGCGCTGCATGAACGCCTCACGGCTCTCGCCGGTGGGCAGCTCGTCGTCGTGCACGCCGGCGATGCGGAACATGCTGCCCATCGACTGCACGGCGCCGTCGGCGGACCGGCCGAACGTGAACCTCGCGCCCGAGCGCGCCACGACGTCCGCGTCGCCGGTCGCATCGATGAACACCCGGCCCGTGACCGCCTCGCGGCCCGACTTGCTCTCCAGGATGAGCGCGCTGATGCGGCCGTCCTCGACCGGCGCCTCGGCCACCCAGGAGTGCAGGCGCAGGTCGCAGCCGCCGTCCAACACGATCTCGTCGGCGGCGAGCTTGAAGGCCTCGGGATCGAAGGGCACGCTGCCTCGGGCGATGGCCTCGTCGTAGGGCGGCGCTCCGTCCAGCTCGGCCATGCGCCGGCAGAGCCTCTCCGCGATGCCGCCGATCATCGGCTCGGAGGTGCCCGAGGCCCTCACGCCCAGGATCACGGCGATCAGGCCTGCCGTGGCCATGCCGCCCAGGTAGCCGTAGCGCTCGACCAGCAGCGTCTTCGCCCCCGCGCGTGCCGCCGCGACCGCCGCCGGAATGCCACCCGGCCCACCTCCGGCCACGATGACGTCGTACTCGCCGATTACCGGTATCTCGCGTGACGGGATGGTGATGCTGCGCATCGGTCTTCCTCCCGTATCCGTACGTGGCTCAGGTGTCGCGGATCAGATGGCCGCCCCCGTGTCGCGCAGGCGGCGCTGAAGCTCCTCCACGTTGACGTCGCGCGCGTCGCCGCCGGCCTCCGCCGCCATGGCCGCGGCCTCACCCGCGGCCTGGCCGGTCGCCATCGACGGGCCCATGACCCGCAGCGAGGCCATGCCCTGGTGGTCGGCCGAGATGCAGCGCCCGCAGGCGAGCAGGTTGGGCAGGTCCGCGGAGACCAGCGCGCCGTACGGGATGTCGTACCAGGAGCCGCCGGCGACGTGACCCCGCTCCGGCAGCTCGTCTCGGTGCTCGCGCAGCATGTGGCAGTCGGTCTTGGCGCAGCCTGCGCGGCAGACGAAGCCCTCGGCCTCCGCCGCCTCGGCTCCGACGTGCGCCATCGGGCAGTGGATGTCGAGCCCGAAGGTGCAGCGGGCGATGGCGTCCTTGCGCTTGCGCGCCGACAGCACGTCCTCGCCCGTGACGCGCTCGAGCCCGACCATCTGCCGGCTCTCGCGCACGCCGATCGAGTGCGAGGTGAGCTGCAGGCGCGCGTCGCCCATGCCGGGGACGTTCCCGCGCATCCACGCCACGATCTCCCGCGCGTCGCGCCGCCCCTGGACCTCGGCGGCGGTCAGGTCGGCCACGTCGGTCGGGTCGCCGCCCAGGTGGGTCATGTTGAAGGCGCGGGAGTCCCGCCGCGCGTCGGGACTGGGCTCGGGGGAGTGCCAGCGGTAGGCGCGTAGGCCGGCGCGCATCGCCTCTCGCGCTTGCCGCCGGACCGCGTCGTCCGCGCCGCGAGCCGGCATGCGGTCGGCGTCGATGCCGGACACCTGGAAGACGGTGCTCATCGCCTGCACGCGGCCATCGGCCGGTCGGCCGATGGTGAAGCGCGCGCCCGCCCGCGCGACCACATCGGCGTCGCCGGTGGCGTCCACGAACACCCGCGCGGTAACGGCCCCGGGGCCGGACTTGCCCTCAAGCGCCGCCGCCACCACGCGGCCCTTCTCGATCACGACGTCGCCCACGAGGGAGTGCAGTCGCAGCTCCACGCCGGCGCCGTGCACCAGCTCATCGGCGGCCAGCTTGAAGCCCTCGGGCTCGAAGGGAATGCGGCCGCGCCGGAGTCCCTCATCGAAGCCGAGGGCGCAGTCGAGCGCGGCCATGCGCCGGCACAGCTCCTCGCAGATGCCGCCCACGACGGGCTCCCCGCTGCCGGCCGGGCGAACCCCGAGCAGCAGGTTCACCCAGCCCGCGGTCGCCGTGCCGCCCAGGAAGCCGTAGCGCTCCACCAGCAGCGTACGCGTACCCGCGCGGGCGGCGGCCACCGCGGCGCAGATGCCTCCGGGGCCGCCGCCCGCCACGACCACATCGTAGTCTCCGATGACGGGGAGCCGCCGCGACGGCTCCCCGATTGTCCTGCTCCTATCCATGGCGCGCCATATCCTGGACTATTCACGAGCGGTCTCGTCATCGTGCCGAGACCGGCTATCGACGCGGCGCACGTCCTCGCCGGCCAGCGCCTCCGGATGCATACTCGAGCCACTGTGCGACGTGCTGTGCATGTCGGGCTGGAAGCTGAGAGCGCGGCCCTACGCCCTCTCACCTGCGCCTGACCAATGACGTCAGGCGCAGGCCGACCTACGCGGTTAGTGCGCCCCAGTTCGTGGTCCTCAGATGTGGTCCTCCTTGCCGTCGATCTCCATCTTCAGGAAGGCGCGGAACTCGTTCTTCTCCCGGTAGTCCAGCGTGCGCTCGAATGTGTGCTTGAGGATCACCTTGTCGTCCTCGACCTTCAGCGGGATGTAGAAGCTGTCATGGTCGGGCAGCGACAGGCTGGTCACCCGCGTGACAAACCACTCTCCGCCGGGGACGTCGGTGGTGGGGAAATCGACGGCCGGCACGAGCTGGTAGGGCGACCACAGGACCGAGATGAAGCGGTAGGGCAGGCGCTCCTTGTCGTAGTCGGTCCCCTTGACCCACAGCTCAACGCCTTCCGGCTTGCCCTCACCCTCCAGGGACAGGTAGAAGTCGCGGATGTCCGGATGCGGAGGGCGGGGGATGCACAGCCCGACGCCGGTGACGCCGGGGATGTCCATCGCCGTGCGTTCGGGGAAGAACTTGCCGGTGCGCCAGCCGAAGTTGCCCCAGATCTGGCCCCTGAGGCGCACGATGTCCGTCGCGGCCTGGCGCTTCTGGAAGAACAGCTCGATCTTCCCCTCCCAGTCGTACTGGGCGACCATGTAGACCATCTTCTTGGTGTAGTACTCAACGTAGAGCTTGCCCTTCGCCTTGGCGTCGTACATCCGGCAGTTGGGCGCGACCTTGGCGGCGACCCAGTCGATGAGCCAGTTCAGCCCGCCGCTGATGGCCTCATTGCGCCAGTTCCCGAGGTTGCCCTCGATGTCGGTCAGCTCCTTGATGCGCTTGTCGGCGGCCTCGACCTTCTGCAGGGCGGTCTGGGCGTCCGCGACCTGCTTCTCGGTCAGGCCCAGCACATCGCCGGCCGTCTCGGCGACGAGCTTGTCGCGGGTGCTGGTGATGGCATTGGTGAGCTGGCCGGTCGCCCACCCCTTGATCGCGGCCGTGCCGCCGAAGATCACCATGACCATGTCCTTGAGGTACTTCAGGCCCTCTTTCTGGGCGTGCCAGGTGCGGCACCACTCCCGTGCTTTGTTCGCGGTCTCGTGGGTGTAGTGGAGCTGCTGCGAGGTCGCCTGTACCTGGCTCAGCGGGGCCTGAACGGCGGTGGCCAGCCCGCCCATGGCCTCCTGCATCTCGGGGAACGCCTGCAGGTCCTCCATGGCATCGGTGAGACCGCCGATGGTCTCGGCCAACTCCGTAATGCCCTGGTCGATCGCCTGAGTGTGCTCCTGCACCTCGTTCACCTGCTCGCGGGCCTGGTCCTTGTCCGGGAGCTGGGTAAAGCGATCGAGCTGGTCCTCGGTGACCTGGATGAACTCGGCCATCTGGTCGGTGCCCTCGGTGAAGCCCTGGATGCCGACGGCGGCGGCCGTCGTCGGCTGGTAGACCTCGAACTCCACCAGCGCGGTCTCGTTGGCGATCTCGCTGAGAGGGACCACGGCCTCGGCCTGCCACGTCCCGGCGCTCTCCAGGGGGCCGTAGGTGACCTGGAACTGCCACTCGTCGTCGAGCTGCGTGGTGCGCTGCTGGCTCTGTCCCTGGGGTGAAGTGAAGGTGACCGTGACCTCATGGTTGTCCTGGTAGATGCCGGAGGAGCCGCTCACGGTGACCTGGCCGCCGGCGAAGGGCATCTCGGGCACGACGGTCATGCTGACCGCGCTGCCCTCGTACTCCGCCGCCCAGGCGCTCGTGCTCAGCAGCAGGCATGCTGCGGCCGCCAGTCTGCCCATGGTCTTCCCTCCGTGCACTACTCCGCGCCCTCCCCGGTGGCGGCGCCTTCGGGGAGGCCCATCGGCGTGAGCTGCTGGATGGTGAAGCCCTCCGGCACCTCGAACGTGGTGGGATCGATGGCGCCCTCCTGGTACTCCACGAGCGCCATCTGCTTGACGACGACGCGGCCGGTATCCATCTTGCGCTCAATTGTGTAGGACTTCACCGGGAAGCCCCCGGGGAACTCCAGGCCCTCCACCGCCTCATCGTACGCCTGCTGCCACATGGCCGCCTGCAGGCCGACGTCCCAATCCCAGACATCCCGGTCGATGCGGGGTATGGGCAGATCGTCGGTCATCACCTGCCAGGAGACCTCATGAGTGTGGCCCCACTCGCCGCCCTGCGGCCCATCACGCGTCTCGACCTCGATCTGCCACTTCTCACAGGAGAGGTCCAGGACCCTCATCTGCTCCTGCGGCCCGTCCAGCTTGACGGTGATGACGGGCGGGGTGGGGTGGAGGAAGCCCTGCATGCCCGCCGGCATTGGCGCGCCCTGCGGCATCTGCTGCAGCATCTCGCGAAGCTGGTCCATGCTCTGGCCGAGCTGCTCGAACGCCTCATCGGGCATGACCGTCGCCGTCCGCCTCTCCCAGTCCAACAGCGTGGACTTCCCGGCGCCGTTGGCGCCTATGATGTAGAGCACCGAGATGGTCGGCTCGCCCGCGACCGCGCGCGGGTCCTGATCGAAGGCGTCGCGGCGCCACATGTTCTCGGCCAGATACGCGCGCAGCCACAGCGTCTGCTCAGTCGGCTCCTGCACATCGGGCGGCGCGGGCGGCACAGGCAACCCCTCCAGACCCGGCACCGCCGGCATGGCGGGAGCGGGCTCAGGCCGGCCCTGCTGCTTGATCTCCTGATCCAGCCTCGCCAGCATGGTCAGGTCGGCCCAGCCCGCCGAGACGACACAGAGCGCCAGTGCGACGACCATTGCGACCACCAGTCTTCGTTCCACTATGCGACCTCCTCACGAGTGTCTGCCTGGAGCGGGCGGCGTGGCCCCGCCTCCGGCCTATAGGCTCTATGTCCGCGACTCCCCGGCCAGGCCGAGCGCCTCCGCTGCGTTCTCCCGAAACACGCGCCGCCGGATCTCGTCGCTCACGCCCGCGTCGTCCATGAGCTCGTCGTAGCGCTGGGCCAGCGGACCGAAGCCCCGCGGGCCGCCCTCCGTCCCAAAGACGAGCTTGCCCCACCGCTCCTCGGTCGGCATCAGCTCGTCCCACGGCTGCAGCGAGTGGGCGCTGGCGGGCAGCCCGCAGATATCGAAGAACACGCGCGGATGCACGGCCATCATCGACGCGGCGTGCCAGCAGTTCGGGTAGCCCAGGTGCGCGCCCCAGATCGTGAGCTCCGGGAAGCACCTCGCGATCCGGTCCAGGGTCAGCGGCATCATGAAGCGCGAAGAGACGTTCCACCGGTCGTGGTCGGGCACGAAGCGCGCGCTGATCCCGGTGTGAAAGAGAATGGGCAGGCCCAGCTCCTCGGCGGCCTCGTAGACCGGGAAGAACTCCTCGGAGTCGTACATGTCCGTCGGGTATTGAGTCTTGAGCCCCCGGAAGCCCGCGGCGTGCCACGCGCGCACGTCGGCCGCGGAGTCCTCGCCCAGGTGGATGAAGGCGAAGGGCACGATGCGGTCGGGATGGGCCTCGGCCGCGGCCATGACGCCGTCGTTGCCGTGCTGGCGCCAGCGCTCGCCGCCGCCGTTGAGGCAGAGCCACTCGACGCCCGCCTCCGCCGACGCCTCCAGCATCTCCTCGAGGTACCCGTCCTGCCTGCGGTAGTGACAGTGCACGTCAATGATGGACGTTTCGGCCATGGTCGCCTCCGCTGCCGGTGCCTCTATCCCCTGTTTGCCACCTCGTCGCGGTCGGTTACACGCCGCTCGCCCCCCACGATCTCGTAGTAGGTGTACTCGGGCAGGTCGCCGGTGAAGTCGATGGTGAAGCCTTCTCGGCCGTCGTTGGCGTCGAGGACACGATCGCGCACCGTCAGGTAAGGGCTCTCGCAGGTTGGCCAGCGCTCGAAGTCCAGCGCCACGCCGTTGACCGTCGCGTCGGGCAGCCACGTGCCGTCGGCGAAGGCGACGGTCAGCTCATGCCCGCGGGTGGAGCGGTAGTTCGCGACGCCATCGTCCAGCCCCGCCTGGGCCGCGAGGACCTGCTGCCGGAAGCCCTCGAAGGAGCCGAACTCCTCGGCGTCGCCGACCTCGATGGCCGCGCCGGTGACCTCGCCGGGCAGCACCAGGCGGTGCCAGCCCTCCCAGACAGGCTGCTCCCAGCGCCAGCCCTTGACCAGCGGCCGAACCGCGACGTAGACCTCGCCCTCGCGCAGGAAGATGATGCCCGCGCGATCGACGCGCTCGTCGATCGTGTCGGGGACGTAGACGTGCGCCTCCTGGATCAACTGGGTCTGTCGGCGGCTGAAGAACCTGTCCGAGCCCGTGTCCGGGACATCCCCGACGAACGGGTCGGTCTCCGGGATATCGAACAGCACGATAACCGCATTCTCCCAGTGGACCATGCGCATGAATGGGCTGTAGCCGGTCCAGTCGTCACGCCCGAGTGGCTCGCCCGTGTCATCATGCGGGCGGGCGGTGTACCAGTAGGGATGCGCGACCCGCAGCATGTTGACCTCATCATCGGTGCGCCAGGAGATGGCGAAGGGGGTGTTGTTGCGCAGGATCGGGTCCTCGAGCGCCTCGGTGTAGTAGCCCGCGCCGATGGCGTAGTTGCGCGCGACGTAGACCGAGCGCATCTGGTAGCGCGGGTTGCACTCCGCCTCGCGGGTGTGCTGCTTGCCGTAGTCGTTCACGTGCGACCACTCGATGCACGGCCAGTCCCCGCGTGACTGCCAGAGCATGTAGGGCAGGGGCAGCCGCTTGGCGCCGATGTTGCGGATGACGCGGTGCGGGTTCCAATCCGAGACCGCGTGCAGGCGCGCCCACGTTCCGCCGATGCGATGAGGGACGTAGGCGTCCTGCACGAAGCGCTCCTCGTGCTGCGGCGTGGTGCCGCCGCCCCAGTAGAGCCAGCCGGTCCACTGCGATCCCTGGCGGCAGTGCGAGAGCTGCGAGGTGTTCGAGAGCTGCCCCTTGTCGCGCTGCACCGGCGGCATGATGATGCCGTGCGCGTGGTTGATCGCGTAGTCGAGCAGCATCCAGTCGAGCACCGCGCGGGCGGTGATGCGCGCCTCCGCGCTGTCGGCCAGCTCCGTGACGTTCAGCCATGCCGCCGTGTTGACCGCGTGGTAGATGGGGGAGAGGTACTCCACCATCGAGGTGTCGTAGATGGCATGGCCGTAGTCGCGCATGTACTGCAGGCAGATCCCGGCGAGCTGCTCGCCGGTCAGGTCGTGGTGGAAGGTCGCCTGTGGGTACATCTCGCCCATCAGGAACCCGGCCGTCCGTCGCATGACGACATGGTTCTCGGTGCCGCCGCCCAGGTAGCCGGGATAGGTGACGACCTCCTCGCGCAGCGGCTCGCGCAGCTCCTCGGGGATGTGCTCCTCGAACTGCCGGACGATCCGCGACAGCTCGCTGCGGCCGAAGGTATCGCCCTGGCCGCGGAAGGTCATGCCAATCGGCACGTAGTCCCACGCGATCTCGTCATCGGGGTCGAGCTTGAGGCGACACACCGCCTTGTCGAAGGTGTGCTTGCCGTTGCGCGCCTTCCAGTTTACGTCCTCCTCTGCCGCGCCGGCCTCGATCACCAGCCGCTTGCGGTGCTCGATCGCCTCGTCTGAGACGTCGTGCGCGAGTTCGGCCTCGACCTCCTCCCCCGGTGGGCCGGCGCCCTCGGCCGAGCGGACGCGCTCCAGCAGGTCGTCGAAGTCATCCGCCCCCGCCGCGGGCACTGACAGCATCAGCACAAGCGCGGACAGCACCGAAGTTCCGAGCATCCAGTCAGGCATCCTGTGGCCTCCCGGACGCCGGTTCGCCCGGGTGCGCGTCAGGTCCTTCGCCGGACCGCCCCCGCCGAGCAGGCCTCCTGCATGCGCCGGGGTGCCGGGAGGACTCCTCCGGCCCGAAGCGAAGCTGCGCACGGAAGCTGAGCCGAAGTACGAGGTGAAGCGACATGCCCGCACGGGACGCGCGCGCGAAGTGGGGCTACCAGGCACATGCCGATGAGGTCGGGAAGCTGCCCTCCAGCTTCCCGCGCACCATCGGGCCGAACGCCATGGCGTACCTGCAGGAGGTCGTGGACAGCGGCCTGACGGTGGACATGATGGGACGGTTCGAGCGGGCCTTCGCGGAGGCCTACGGCGTCAGGCACTGCATCGCCACGCCCGGCTGCACGCCCGCGCTGGCTGTGCTGGCGGCGGCCTTCAACTTCGACCCCGGCGACGAGATCATCGTCAGCCCCGTCACCGACTACGGCACCGTTCAGGGCCTGGTGGCCGAGGACTACATCCCGGTCTTCGCCGACACCGAGCCGGGCACCGTCAACCTCAGTGCCGAGACCATCCAGCCACTCATCACCGAGCGCACCCGCGCGATCCTCGTGGTGCACAAGACCGGCATCATCTGCGACATGGACCCGATCAACGCCCTGGCCGACGAGCATGGGCTGATCGTCTACGAGGACGCCTGCCAGGCGGTCTTCGGCGAGTACAGGGGGCGGCTGGCCGGCACGCTCTCCCGCGCCGGCGGCTTCTCCTTCGACGCCGAGAAGACCATGGGCGGGGACGTGGGCGGCTGCATCGTGACCGATGATGACGAGCTGGCCGAGCGGCTGCGCTTCATGGGCCAGAGCCGCGGCGCCAGGCAGCGTGAGGGCTTCGGGCGCATGCACACCGAGCCGGGCTACGCGTACCGCATGCCGCAGTGCACCGCGGCGATCTGCCTGGCCCAGCTCGAGATCATCCAGGACCAGGTCGCGCAGATCGACCGCATGGTGCGGCTCCTTTCGGAGCTGATCGGCGAGATACCCGGCGTCACGCCGCTGCCGATCCCCGAGTACATGGGCATGTACTCCGCCTGGATGTTCGGCATGAGCATCGACCCCGAGCAGTTCACCTGCACCGCCGACGAGTTCGCCGCGCAGCTCGTCGATGAGGGCGTGCCCGGCGCCGGCACCGCCCGCTACTACCTGATGCCCGAGGCCTGCACCTTCCTGCAGCGATGGGCGAGCGAGAGGCGCTATCCCTACTCGATGCCGCCCGCCTCGCGCCAGCACAGCTATGGCGAGGACACCTGCCCGACGGCGCACGAGTTCCTCGACACCTGGATTCGCTGGGCCACGTTCTGCGAGAAGTACACGGAGGAGCACTGCGAGCTGGCGGCACGGATCGTGCGCGAGGTGGCCGACCGCAATCGGAGGTGAGGACGCGTGTTGCGCCTGACCGGACGCTACTACCGCACGCTCCCGCCGACCGCGCCCGGCTACGAAACCGAGTCGCTGGAGCTTGAGCCCGACCGGACCGCGCTGGTGTCGCTGCACTGCTGGGACATCGGCTGCCCCGGCGGGTCGCGCTTCGACGAGCGCTTCTGCGTCGGGATGGGCTACCCGGACGTGACGCGCAGGGCCTACACCATCATGACGACCATGATCCGGCCCGCGCTGATCGCCGCTCGGGCCTCCGGCCTGCAGGTCTGCCACGTGCAGGCGGAGCAGATCGCCCGGCGCTACCCGGAGTGGTTCACGTACGCCGTCGATGAGCCAAGCGAGGACCCCATCCCGCAGCCGCAGGTGTCTGGCGAGGCGATTCCCGGCTACCGCAAGAAGATTCTCGAGCGCGCGCACGGGCCGGACTACAGCGAGGCGTCGGCGCTGGCGGAGATGGACTTCCCCGCCGCCGTGGCGCCCGAGCCGGGCGAGCCCATCGTGCATCAGACGAGCCAGTTCGACCGCATCCTGCGCGAGCGCGGCATCGTGAACCTGATCTATGCCGGGTTCGCCACCGACATGTGCATCCTCAACGCGCCGGGCGGCATGGGGCCGATGTTTGGGCTGGGCTACCGCGTGATCCTGATGCGCGACGCGACCATCGGCGTGGAGCCGCCGGATTTCCTCGACAATCACATCGCCACGCGCTGGGCCATCCGCTACCACGAGGCGCACTGGGGCGACACGATCACCACCGCGGACTTCATCGCGGCGTGCGAGGCCGCGGGCTAGGAGTGACGACAGGACGCCGGGCAGGGACACTCGACCTGCCCGGTCGTTGCCCGGCGCCTGATAGCCGGGAGGAGAGGGCATGAGCGAGGACCGCAGTCCCCTGCAGGTGACGTTGCCCGAGGGCGCACGTTGTGCCATCGCGGTGACCTACGACACGGACATGGCCGCGGGGTACGCGCCCGACGGCGTCTGCCACGGCCGCACCATGCCCGCGCTCAAGCAGCACATCCTACGCCTCTGCGACACCGCTGACAGCTTCGGCGTGCGCCTGCACTTCTTCCAGATCGGCAACGGCCTGGAGGCGACCGAGGATGTCGGCTACCTGCGCGAGGTCATCGACCGCGGCCACGACCTCGACCAGCACACCTACTCCCACGTGCCGCTCATCGCCGATGACCTGGAGCTTCTCGACTTCGAGCTGCGCCGCACCAACGAGCTGTTCGCCGAGCGCCTGGGCCATGTCTCGACGGTCCTGCGCGGGCCGGGCGGCTACGCCAACGGCCTGCGCGGCAGGCCGGACAACCAGCGGGTCATCCTCGACAACGGCTTCCGCTGGGTAAGCTGCGAGTACAACCTCCGCGCGGCCTTTGACGACTACGTCGAGACGACCTCCGGGCCTGCGGAGAACCAGCCCTACGCCCTCGACAGCGGCCTGATCGAGCTGCCGATCATGTCGCTGACCGACCGGACCTTCTTCGACACCCTCATGTGCGTTGACCAGGATGCTTACCGCTCCTGGCGCGTCGAGCACGGCCACCAGCCCGTGGGCGAGGGCTGGCGGAAGGCGCCCTGGACGCGCGAAGACGCCCTGGACCGCTGGGTCGAGTACAACCTGGCGGTGGCGGACCTCGTCTACGAGCACGGGCTGCTGTGGGTGATCGCCTGGCACCCGTACTCGCACTACGTCCACGACCCGGCCAACCAGATGCTCCCCGCGCTGCTGACATGGGCGGAGAGCCACGACGATGCGGTGATCTGCACGCTGCGGGATGCGGTCGAGTGGCTCGGCTCCGCAGCAACCTCGTAGGCCCGGCTTCCTATCTGGCGCCGCTACAGTGGCCGTTCTGCAGGGGCGGGCCAATGCGCACTCCGTGGCGGTCTCGTGCCTTCTTGAGGGGCGCGACTGCGTTGCCGCCCGGCCGTCGTTTTGGGGCGCGCACCTGCGCGAGTGCCGGTGCACCCCTGCGGAGCGGGCGTCCTCATTGAGTCCGTGTCGCCCTTCCGGCGGCGGTGGGGTAAGCGCGCCGGCACTCCTGAACGGACTGGTCCCGTCGCGGGAGTTCTGCGGCCTCAGTACACCTCGATCTCGCTGATGTGCAGCTCGTCGCGGGCGTCGATGGGGCCGCCCTTCGGCGCCTGGACGAAACGCAGGCGGTCCGTCACCACCGGCGGGGCTTCAAGCACGCTGGGCTGCTCGGGCACGTAGGTATGGCCGACCGCCCAGTAGGTCCAGCCGCGCCCATCGTGATACTGCAGCGCGAACTCCGTTGAGCTGAGCGGTCGCCTCTCGCCCTGGGGCCAGCGCAGGACCGCGCGCGAGACCTGGATCGGTCGCGGCCAGCGAAGCTCGAGCGAGTGGCCCTCCGGGTTGGCGTCCAGGTGCAGCGCATGAGCATCGGCGCCGGCCTCTCCGTCGGCTATCACGCCGGCGCGGGGCGCCTCGGAGACGACCTCCGCATCCAGGGCCAGGTTGTGCCCGCGGATGCCGGTAGCCGGGGCGACGTATACGTCGTCGAACCACGCCGTGCCTGCATGCCCCCGGAAGAGCGCCCAGATGTTCAGGAGGTTGACGTCGCGCGGGACCTCGAAGACCGCGGTCCGGCGCTGCCAGTCGTGGGTGCCGGTATCGAAGTTGACGGTCCCGATGTGCGCCCAGCCGTCATCGACGGTCCGGGCCCCGACCCAGATCGAGTAGTGCTTGTCCGGCTCGCCGGAGACGTCCTCGGCGCGGCTCCAGCCGCTGACCAGCACACTCTCCGGCGGCGCGCCGTCCACCTCCAGGCTCCAGCGGCACAGGTGCTCCTCGGCCGCCGAGTCGGCATGTGTGCGCAGGCAGGCGGCTCCGGCGCGCGCTCCCTCCGCAACCACCTCTGCATCGCCGCCCAGGCTGGCGCCCTCCGGTGGCCCGTCCCAGTCCTCGAAGTCGCCCTTCTCCACCATGTTCAGGTCAGGCTCCATCCACGCCACGGCGCGGCCGGCCCATCCCAGCGGCTCGCCGTCGCGCTCGACGCGCCAGGTGGTGCCGGCCTCGCCCGCGAAGCCCTCAGGCCCGGTGACCTCGTAGCGTACGGTCTCGGTCGCGCCCGGCTCGATACGCAGATCGGTTTGCGCCGGCGAGACGCGGAAGCCCTCCGGCGCCTGTGCGCTGACGCGACCCTCGATCATCTCGTCGGTCAGGTTGGTCGCGCGCACGACGATCGCACCATCGGCCGTCTCGGCCGTCTCAAGCGCCACCGGCCAGGTCACGCGGTAGGAGCGGCGGACCATGAGCCCGACCAGATCGGGCTCGTCGGGGGCGGATAGCGCTGCGAACGTAGCACGCTCGTGGGGGCCCGGCAGGCCGCTGTCGCCGCGGCCGAGCAGCGTGGCAGGCCCGTGCCAGCTCTCGCCCGGCCGGTTTGCCGTCGGCGCCACTCCCGCGGGGAGTGCGTCTACCATGGGCAGCGCATCGCCCAGGTGCATGCCCCGGTCCAGCGCGATTGCCGCCGACAGATGCACGCCGCACTCGCGCGCCCGCAGAGCAATGTAGTGGCGCTCGCCCGCGTCATGGAAGCCCGTGTCGCGGAACGCCATCTCGTGCAGGGGCTTGAGCGCCTCATGCAGCAGGGCATTCTCCGAATCCGGCGTGATGTCCCCGAGCGAGGCGCGCAGGTCCGCCAGGCCGGGCCCCACCACCGGGTCCTCGATGGTCAGCTCCAGGGCCTCCATCCCGCGCTCCCAGAGCCGCCGCGTGGCCTCCTCGCGACCGCAGATGAGGAAGGCGCGGCACTCGCCGCTGCGCACGGTCGTGTCGAACTGTGCGCGGCCTTCAGGCAGCCCATGCCAGACGTCCGGGTGCAGCAGGTCCACCGCAACTGCGTCC